>JANNNB010000207.1:0-45972 GCA_031398325.1 Actinomycetes bacterium | reverse complement strand
CTGTATGCGTACGACGAACGGTTCGTTCTGCCACTCAGCCACGACGAGGTCGTGCACGGCAAAGGCAGCCTGCTGTCGAAGATCGGTGGCGACGACTGGCAGCGATTCGCCGGTCTGCGGGCGCTGCTCGCGTGGCAGGCCGCCCTGCCGGGTTCAGCCCTGCTGTTCATGGGCGTCGAGATGGCGCCGTGGCAGGAGTGGAACGATGCCGCGGAGTTGCCTTGGCATCTCTTGGAGCACGCCGCGCACCGGGGCGTGCACGACGTGTTGCAGACGATCAACACGGCAAGCGACTCGTGGCCCGCATTGTGGCGCCGTGACACCGACCCCGGCGGCTTCCAGTGGCTCGATGCGAACGACGCCGACCACAGCCTCTACGCGTTCGTGCGGTGGCACACCGACGGTGCCAGCGCTGTTGTGTGCATCGCGAACTTCACGCCGCTCGCCCGCCCGGGTTACCGGGTCGGCTTGCCGTGGGCCGGTGACTGGCAGGTGATCCTCGACACCGACAGCGGCGCGTTCTGGGGCAGCGGGCATCGCGGGGTGGACGTCAGCGCCGCCATGAACGTCGGCGCCGACTCGAACCCCGACGTCGTGGTTGGCACCCTCGAGATCCCGTACCAGACCCTCGACGCGTCCGCCCAGGTCGACGTCGGTCCGATGTCGATGCTCTGGCTCGCCAGCACCGCCCCACCCCGCCCCGCCTGACAGCCCGTCGATCCCCGTTTGTGACAAGAAATCGGAGACCCGGTCCTCCGACTTCTTGTCGCAAACGTCGATTTACGGTGACTCGATCAGGGTTTTCAGGCGGGTGAGGTTGCGGCGCCAGAGGGGGGCGAGGATCACGGGGCCAGCGACCCGTTCTCCGAGGCGGCCGCCGAAGTACCACGGGAAGTCGAGCGTCTCGGTCCACGTGAACCGGGTCCGAGTGCCGCCGGCGAGCGGCTCCAGGGTGAAGATTCCCGAGCCGGTCACGATGCCCGAGTGGCGCACACCCATCGAGTGTTCCGGCACCCACTCGGTGATCTCCATCCGATCGGTGAGCGTGATCGGGCCGATCTTGGTGTCACACAGGAACGTGGTCCCGACCCCGCGTTCCTGCTCGCTCTCGAAGCGGATCGCAACGGCGTCGGCCATCCAGTCCACATGGTTCTCCACCGGCTCGACGACCGCCCACACCGTCTCGGGTGAGGCGGTGATGTCGACCGAGACCCGTACGCCGCTCATGTCGCGTGGCGCATTTCAGGCGTGCGCACGAACGGAGCGAAGCGTCTGCGTCGCTTCCTCCGGCGGCACCACGTTGATCATCACGCCGGTGCCGCGCTCGAAGCCGGCCTGGGTGACCAGCACGGGCCAGATGTGCACGTGCCAGTGGTACTCGCCGGTGTGCTGGTGCGGGGCGGTGTGGAACCCGAGGTTGAAGGCCACGTCACCGAGCGCGCTCTGGAGGTGGGCGATCGTGTCGCGGATGGCACGGCCGACCGCGGCGAGTGATTCGTCCGACGCGTGCTGCATGTGTGACTGGCGCTCGGTCGGCACGATCATCATCTCGTAGGGAACACCGCTCCAGAACGGACAGATCACCACGACGTCGTCGTCGGCGAGTACGACCCGTTGATCGGCTGCGAGCTCTGCTTCGATCGTGGTCTCGAGCAACGATCCACCCGCGAAGCGGGCGAAGGCGCGTTCCTCGTCGAGGATCTCGCCGGGCACGAACGGCAGTCCGAGGATCTGTCCGTGCGGGTGGGCGATCGACGCGCCCGCCTCGCTGCCGTGGTTGACGATCACCTGGGTGTATCGGACGAAGCCGAGAGCGGCGTGTTCCGTCAGCCGGCGACGCAACAGGAACATGAACTCGGCGGCGTGGGCATCGTCGAGCAGGTGGAGCCCCCCGAAGTGGTCGGGCGAATAGACGAAGACCTCGTGGATGCCGCTGGCTTCGGCCTTCACATGGACCGGCCCGAGATTGTGGACGGCGAACGCGTCGTCGCCGAAGAACGCCGGGTAGCGGTTGGGGACCACGCGCATCGACCAGGTGCCATCGGCCTCGGTGGTCTCGATCGCTGGTGGGGTCTCTTCTTCGTTGCCGGGGCAGAAGGGGCAGGGTCGTTCGGTGTCGAGTTCGATCGTGCGATCGCGCGGCGCGAAATCGTTCGGTCGCCGCTGACGGTCTGGCACGATCGTCACCCACCGCCCATTGAGTGGATTCAGACGCATCTGGCTCATCGTGCGTTCAGGATACGGCGGTCGCGCCGTCCGTGCGTGACACCGTCATGTGTCGCCTGTCAAGCCGGTCCTGGTTCCATCGGTGAACGCTCCACCCGACGAGCGATCCGATACCGAACACGAGCAGGCCGCCGAGGCCGTCGACCCAGAAATGATTGGCGGTGACGACGATGCAGAACAGGGTGGCGAGCGGGTAGAGCAGCACCAGTGCCTTCAACCATCGATTGCGGATGAGTGGCCACACCGCGATCGCGCACCACGTCGACCATCCGATGTGCAGGCTCGGCATCGCGGCGTACTGGTTCGAAATCGATGCCATCGTTTCGGAGTCGAACGACCAGGGACCACCGTATTCGGACAGCGTGTCGACGAATCCCCATCCGCCGGCCGGTCGCTCGGAGGTCTCGATGCACGCGCCGCCATAGCTCGAAGGATCGGTTGCGGGACACGGCTCGTCGAGCAGGCGCGGCGGCATGAGCGGGAAGAAGGCGAAGCCGATGATGGCGAGTGCCGTCATCACCGCGAGGGTGTTCCGCCACTGCGGGAAAACGTCACGTCGTTTGACGAACAGCAGGATGAACACGCCGAGCGTGACGATGAAGTGCATCGTGCCGTAGTAGGTGTTCCAGAACTGGATGAACCACTTGTACGGCAGGAACCACGCCTGCACGGTCTGCTCGTGGAAGAGGTTCAGCGCCGTCTCGAAGCGGATGACGCGAACGGCGTTCGTGAACGCCTGATCAGGGATGCCGTCAGCGGCGATCTTGTTCGACCCGAACTGGTTCCTGGTCCACGAATAGACCATGTAGAAGACCGCGACGATGATCGCTTCCTTCCACCAGTAGACGCGATGCTGCCGCTCTGGTGCAGTGCTCGTCTCGGCGACCTGCATGCGGGCCTCACCCTATTGGGGAGTCAGCGATTCCTGAACGACACGCTCAGGAGCAGCACTTGCCCATGAAGCGCTCGACGTCGACGACCACGCGGGTGATCTTCCCGGCGGCGACGAGGCCACCGGAGTCCGATGCCGACACCGTGAATTTGAGCCGGCGCCCGTCGATCTTCTCCAGCACTGCCTCGGCGACCACCTCGAATCCGACGGGAGTCGGCTGCAGGTGATCGAACTGGATGCGCATGCCCACGGTCGTGGTGCCGTCCGGCAACACGTTGGTCAACGCCGCAACCGTGGCTTCTTCGCACAATGCGATGAGCCGCGGCGATCCGAGCACGTCGACCTCACCGGAGCCGATGGACCGCGCTGTGTCGTCCGGACCGACGGTCATCTTCGCATCGCCTCGGAGGCCTGTTTCGAGATTCACGGGAACCACGCTAACGGGTGGTGAACGGGTAGCGAACGACCGGGGGGCCCGGCATCGGCGCGTCCACCTGAGCCCGTACAATCATGATGGTGATCGACTCCGATGTCCTGGAACGGGTACTCGCAGGTGCGGTTCGCACCGGCGCCGATTTTGCCGAGGTGTACGCCGAAGACAAGCGTTCGACGTCGGCCGGCCTCGACGACGGGCGCGTCGAGCAGGTCTCGAGCGGCCGCGATCGGGGCGCCGGGATCCGCGTCGTTGCCGGTGAGACCACCGGTTTCGCATACACCTCCGACCTGTCGGAAGACGGTCTCGCCCGGGCGGCATCCGCGGCCGCGGCGGCCGCGAGCCAGGGCGGTGGCGGTGTGCGCACCGTCGCGCTCACGAAGTCCGCTCCGCACCGGCCCAACAGGATCGAGCAGGATCCCGAGTCGATCGCCAAGGCGCTGAAGGTGGAGCTGCTGCAACGGATGGACGAGGCTGCCCGCTCGTTCGCCCCCGAGATCGTCCAGGTGTCTGCCGGCTACGGCGACAGCCACAAGCGAGTGGTCGTCGCCAACACCGACGGGGTGTACGCGGACGACGAAGTGGTTCGCACGCTGCTGCGGATCAGTGCCGTCGCCGACGGAGACACCGGCATGCAGACCGGCTACCAGTCGATGGGCCATACGGTCGGCTTCGAGATCTTCGACACGGTCGACGTCGATGAACTCGCCCGCGAAGCCGCGCGTCAGGCGATCACGAAGCTGCGGGCCCGTCCCGCTCCGTCCGGTGCGATGCCGGTCGTGATCAAGCACGGCACGGGTGGCGTGCTGTTCCACGAAGCGTGCGGTCACGGCCTGGAGGCCGACCACATCCAGAAGGGCGCGAGCGTTTACGCCGGCAAGGTCGGCCAGCAGGTCGCCAACCCCCTCGTCACGCTCGTGGACGACGGCACGATGCCCGGCGAGTGGGGAACGCTCGGTTTCGACGACGAGGGACACATCACCCAGCGCAACGTGCTGATCGAAGACGGCATCCTCACCGACTACATGTGGGACTACCTGCGGGCCCGCAAGGACGGTCGCCCGCAGTCCGGCAACGGCCGCCGCCAGAGCTACCAGCACCTGCCGATGGTGCGAATGACGAACACGTTCGTGCTTGACGGGCCGGACGATCCCGCTGACATCATCTCGTCCACACCGAACGGCGTGTACGTCGCCAAGCTCGGTGGCGGCAGCGTCAACACGGCCACCGGCGACTTCGTCTTCGGCATGACCGAGGCCTACCTGATCGAGAACGGCGAGATCACCGAGCCGCTGCGCGAGGGCAACCTGATCGGCAACGGTCCGAAGGTCCTGCAGGACATCGACATGCTCGGCAACGATTTCGCAATGGGCAGCCCGGGCACCTGCGGCAAGGACGGTCAGGGAGTTCCCGTCGGCGACGGCCAGCCCACGTTGCGGGTGAAGTCGCTCACCATCGGTGGAACGAGCTCATGACAGCAATCAGGCCAGGGCAGTTCGAATCCGAGCTGCAGATCGTCGCCGACCGGGTCGTCGCCCAGGCGAAGCCGGGTGAGCAGATCGAGGCGTTCGTCTCCCGTGGCGGCGAGACCGAGGTGCGGGTCTACGAAGGTGCCGTCGAGCACTTCGTGTCGGCGCAGAGCGAGGGCATCGGCATCCGGGTGATCGACGGCGGGCGAACCGGGTTCGCGTACGCCGGCACGCTCGATGCCGACGCGATCGCCGACGTCCTGGCACAGGCTCGCGACAACGTCCAGTTCGGCACCGTCGACGAGTACGCCGCGCTCGCCGAGGCCGACGGCGTGCCGATCACGGAGCAATCGCTGTGGAACGACGAGCTCGCCGAGTACGCCACCGATCGCAAGATCGACCTCGCCAAGGAACTCGAGAAGCTCGCTTCGGGCGCCGACCATCGAGTCCGGGTCGACGACGCCAACTACGCCGATGCCCACGGCGAGTCCGCCGTGGCGACCACCACCGGCATCAGGATGTCCGGTCGTGAGAACGGCTGCTTCGTGTCCGTCTCGACGCTCGCCGACGAAGGTGAGGGCGACGACGCCGAGACGCAGACCGGATTCGGCTTCTCCGTGGGCCGATCGCCCGACGAGTTCGATCTCGACAAGGCAGCGAGGGATGCGGTCGATCGCGCAACGCGTCTGCTCGGCGCGACCAAGCCACCGACCAAGCGGGTCACGGTCGTCCTCGACCCCTTCGTGACCGCACAGTTCCTCGGGGTGATCTCGTCGACCCTCAACGGTGAGGCCGTGGTCAAGGGCCGGTCGCTCTTCCGTGATCGGCTCGGCGAGCAGGTCGCGTCGCCGCTCGTCACGCTCGTCGACGACCCGACGAACCCGAAGGCCTACACCGCGACCGACGTCGACGGTGAAGGCCTCGCCGCTCGGCGGAATGTGCTGATCGAAGGTGGTGTGCTGCAGCAGTTCGTCCACAACTCGTACTCCGCGCGCCGCGCAGGCACGGTGTCGACCGGCAACGCGATTCGTGGAGGATTCGCCGGCACGCCCGGGGTGGGCTGCCTCGCTCTCTCACTCGTTCCGGGCTCACGGTCACAGGAGGAGCTCATCGCCGACGTCGACGACGGGTTGCTGGTGCAGTCGATGCAGGGCCTGCACTCCGGTGTGAACCCGATCAGCGGCGACTTCTCCACCGGAGCCGCGGGCCTGCTGATCTCCAACGGAACGGTGGGAGCGCCGGTGCGCGAGTTCACGATCGCCTCGACGCTCCAAAGAATGCTGCTCGACATCGTCGAGATCGGCGGCGACCTCGACTGGCTCCCGATGCGGGCCGCCGGGATGAGCCTCGTCATACGCGACGTCACCATGTCCGGTGTGTAGGCCGGTGCCGTCCGAAGCGGCGGTCGAACGGCATCCCCACCTCGCCACGCCGATCGGTGCCGGACGGGTGCGGGTCGACCTGCACAGCCACACGATGTGGAGCGGCGACTCGACGACGACTCCCGACGAGCTCGTCGCCGCGGTGGCCGAGTCGGGGATCGACGTCCTGTGCATCACCGACCACCACGCCGTCGCCGGCGCGGTGCAGCTCCGTGAGATGTTGCCCTGTCGTGTCATCGTGGGGGAAGAACTTCGCACCGCAGCGGGGGAGATCATCGGGCTGTTCCTGACGGAACGAATCCCCAACGGCCTCGGACACGTCCAGTCGGCGCAACTCGTTCGAGAACAGGGCGGGCTGGTCTACATCCCCCATCCGTTCGATCCGATGCGCCGCAACCTCGCCGAACCGGCGCTCTACGAACTGGCGCATATGGGTCTGATCGATGCCGTCGAGGTGATCAACGCCAAGACGTCGCTCCAGAGCCTCAACCGTCGAGCAGCCGATTTCGCCGAGGAGTTCGACCTCGCCGTGGGAGCGGGCAGCGACGCCCACGTCCCCCTCGCCATCGGCTCGGCGTACGTCGAGATGCCCGACTTCGAGACCCCGGCCGATTTCCTCGCCGCGTTGCGGGTCGGCAGCGTCGTCGGCCATCACTGGGACGAGGCTCGCCCCTGGACGTCCCGCATCGTCCCATCCGTCCCCGACCACTGACCCGAGCGATGAGCGAGATCCCCGTATCCGGTGGAGTCGCTCATCGGAGGGGGACTGTCGGGTGAGCGATGAGCGAGATCCCCGTATGTGGTGGTGTCGCTCATCGCAGTAATCGAGTCGCGAGAACCGGGACCAGATAGAACAACGCCGTGCCGATCCTTCATGCCATCGTGCTCGGGCTCGTGCAGGGATTCACCGAATTCCTGCCGGTCTCGTCGAGTGGCCATCTGCTGCTCGTGCCATGGCTCTTCGGCTGGAACGACTTCGAATCGCCGTCGGTGGAGAAGGCGTTCGACGTGTCCCTCCACATCGGCACCCTGTTCGCGGTCGTCGGGTACTTCCGCCACGATCTGTCCACCTACGTACGCGCCGGAGCCCGACAGCTGGTCAAGCGCGAACGGCCTGCCACGACCGAGGCCCGGCTCGCGTGGCTGCTCGTGCTCGCAACGGTCCCGGCGGCGGCCATCGGCGCCGTCTTCTCGGACACCATCAACGAGAACCTCGGCACGCCCTTCATCATTGCCATCTCACTGATCGTGTTCGGTGTGGTCCTGGCGTGGGCCGACCGTCGTCAGGGCACACGTCCCATCGAGGACATGCGCACTCGTGACGCCCTGATCGTGGGCGTTGCGCAGGCGCTCGCGCTCAACCCGGGTACGTCCCGGTCGGGCATCACCATGACGGCGGCGCGCTTCATCGGTTTCAACCGCGAGGCAGCGGTACGCATCAGTTTCCTCATGTCGGTCCCCGTGATCGTCGGCGCGGTGGTCTTCGAGGTCGGCGGGCTGATCAAGGACGGCATCCCCGACGGCCTGCTGGTGCCGATGATCGTGGGGATCATCGCCTCCGCGCTCTCCGGGCTGCTCGCGGTGTGGGGGACCCTGACGATCGTGCGGACCTACAGCTTCATGCCATTCGTCATCTATCGCATCGGTCTGGGCGTCGCCATCTTGCTGATCCTCGCCACTGGCTGGCGCTCCTGACCCGGCACTACGGCTCGAACATGAGGCTGGCCGTGGCGTCGTGGGCCGCCGCGGCCACCATCGGTGCCGCACGCGCCTCGACCGCGACGAACACGACATCGCCCGCAAGGGCGACGACCCGTGCGTCGTCGGCCAGCACGACCCCGTCCGCGACGACCTGGACGTCGAGACCGATGCTCACGTCGGGCGCGAGCAGGTCGACGATGCCGACGACCATCGTCCCCTGGTCGGCCAGGGTCGCAGGTCCGTCAGGAGCGACGAGATCCGAACTGACCACCACTTCACCGACCGTGATCCGCTGCCGGACGATCTCGTCAGGGTCGACCTCCACGATGGCCTCGGCAGGGACGAGCGCGATGGGAATCGAGCGGGACTCGGCCCGGAGTGGTTCGCCCGGCAGGTGATCCGAGACGGCGACGAGCACGCTGCGCGTGGTGCCCCACTGGGCTCGCGTGTCGTCGAGTGCGGTCACCTGTTGGTTGACGAGCGCTGCCACGCCGAGCGCGAACAGCAGGCAGGTGAACCAGTAGACCCAGGGGTGTCCGGCGACGGTCCGTCGCGCCATGACCGCGATGTGCATGGATGCTCCAGTCGATCGTTCTGACCATCTGGAGGGAGCCGGTACGGGTGAACGATACCGACGATCCGGTCAGGGCAGTGCGGGGAGCGTCGCAGCGATGAGTTCCTGCACCTTGGCGACGTTGTCGCTCAGCACAGCGAGCACGACGTCCATGGTGACGGGAGCGTGTCCGTCGACGCCGGCGTCGTAGTCGGTCACGAGGGCGACCGACGCATACGGGAGGTTGGCCTCGGCTGCCAGCACGGCCTCCGGGTAGCCGGTCATGTTGACGACGCTCCACCCCATCTGGCGGAACCAGAGGCTTTCGGCGCGTGTGGAGAATCGTGGGCCGTTGACGACGACCATCGTGCCGCCGTCGTGGAGCGGGAAATCGCACGATCGGCCGGCGTCGAGCACGGCCCGCCGGATGTCTGCGTCGTACGGCTCCGCGAAGCTCTGGTGGTGGACGGGTAGGTCCGATCCCGGAAGGCCGTCGCCCGATCCGACGTCGTGGAACGTGTCGGCCCGGTTTGTCGTGCGGTCGATCAGCTGATCGACGACCACGAAGTCACCCGGATGGATCTCGGGTTGCAGCGACCCGACCGAGCACGGTGCGATGACCGAGCGGACACCGAGCGACGCCATCGCCCAGACGTTGGCCCGAAACGGCACCCGGTGGGCGGCGAAGTCGTGATTGCGTCCGTGTCGGGCGAGAAAGGCGACTCGTCGCCCGGCGAGTGTCCCGACACTGATTGCTGTAGACGGCGGGCCGAACGGCGTGCTCAGTTCGACATCGATCGGGTCGTCGAGGAACTCGTAGAAGCCCGATCCGCCGAACACCCCGATCTCTGCACCGAGGCTCGACGCTTCATCCGCGATCGGGATGAGCATCAGCTCGACGAGGTCGGCGCGGACGACTTCGGCGAACCCGATGACGATGTCGTGGACTTCTTCGAGTCTGAGGTCTTCTCGCTCTTCTTCGTCGATTCGGTCGACTTCGAGTCGCTCGAGCCCGAGGAGCCAGACGACTCGGAGCTCTTGGTGTCGGTCGACTTCGAGTCGCCGTCCTTCTTGGAGCTGGTCTCGGTGGCCGACTTCTTGCCGCGATTGTCGGTCTTGAAGAAGCCGCTGCCCTTGAACGTGACCCCGACAGGCGTGAAGACCTTCTTGACCGGGAGGACGTCACCCGAGTCGGGATGTGTCAACTCGGTGAGGGTCGCGTCGGTGAACGCTTGCTGGACTTCGATGGTCTCGCCGGTGTCGACGAACTTGTAAACGTAGGTTGGCATCGGAGTTGAAAAGATATCGTCCGTGTCATGCAGGTACGCAGTGCTGTCATTCCCGCCGCAGGAATGGGCACCCGCTTCCTGCCCGCCACCAAGGCGGTCCCGAAGGAACTCTTCCCGATCGGGGACCAGCCAGCCCTGCAGATCGTGATCGACGAGGCGCTCGGCGCCGGCGTCGATCACATCGTCGTGGTGAGCAGCCGAGACAAGCCGGCGGTCGAGGCGTACTTCCATCCCAACGATGCGCTGATCGGCTCGCTCGAGGCGCAGGGAAAGCTGGACATCGCCGAGCGTCTGCGCTCGATCGGCCGAGATTGGCGGGCGACGATCGTCTACCAGGACGAACCGAAGGGACTTGGCCACGCCGTCGGCTGCGCTCGCGAGGCGGTCGGGAACGAGCCGTTTGCCGTGCTGCTGCCCGACGAGCTCATGAGTTCATCGGCACTGCTCGCCCAGATGAACGGTGTCTGTGCCTCGACCGGAGGCAGCGTGGTCGCGGTCGTGAACGTGCCTCGCGAGCAGGTGAGTTCGTACGGCGTCATCGACCCGTCCGGAGAGTTGTCCGCCGACGGGGTGATCCCGGTCAAGGACCTCGTCGAGAAGCCGTCGGCCGACGAGGCGCCGAGCAACTTCATCATCACCGGCCGGTACGTGCTGACGGCCGATGCGTGGGACGAGATCGCCGCCCTGCAGCCTGGACGCGGTGGTGAACTCCAACTGACCGATGCGCTGAAGGCGCAAGCCGCCCGGTCGCCCTTTCACGCGGTCGTTTCGTCGGAGGGCCGACACGACACGGGTACGCCGCTCGGATTCCTGACGTCGGCGATCGAATTCGGCCTGATGAATCCGGAGCTCGCTGGACCGCTGCGGGCCTTCCTCGCCGACCTCCACACCTGAGACCGCTTCGTCCGCGAGGGGCTGGTGTCAGTGGCGGCGGAAGCGTTCGGGCAGGTCGCAGACGAGCCCGAACTCGTCGACGATGAAATCGATCGTGCCGCCGGCTTCGTCGATGTACTGCCACCCCCGGTTCGAGGTGCGCACGTAGGCGTGTTCGACCGGCACGACCCCGAGCGTCTCCACGTCGATGTGGGCAGCCGTCAGCGACGCCGAGTCGCCCTCCTCGAGCCGTAGACGTCGGATCGGCAGCGTGGAGGTGAACGGAGTGCAGTCGAGGTGGATGTCGGTGCATCCGTCGAGGTCGGGTCGGTGCGCACCGTTCATCTCACCCCAGCGTCCGCTCCCGTCGGTGCCGAGCCACAGGTCCGGTTCGTTCAGGTCGCGGAACAGCAGGAACTGGCGAACCTGCCACGTCGCCGAGAGGCGAACGACGTAGGTGACCGCCTCGCGACCGACCTCGCCGGTCGCCGTCCATCCCTCGTTCTCCCAGCGCAACGTGAGTGTTTCGTCGCCGTCGTGATCCCATCGTTGCCAGCGCGCGGTGTACCCGTCAGCGGGGAAGGCACGCAGCGGGGAAGTCACGACCAGCCAGGTTACGGTTCGGATCATGACGCCGCTGGACGCCGCTCAGGCACTGGTGTGGGATGCCTGCCGACCGTTGCCGATCATCGACATCGACCGGCGGGAGTCCAGCGGTCTCGTGCTGGCCGCCGACGTCGTCTCGACCGAGCAGGTGCCGCCGTTCGACAACAGCGCGGTCGACGGCTACGCCGTGCGGGCCGAGGATCTCACTGCCGTGCCCGTCGAACTGCTGGTCGTCGGCGAGCTCGCGGCCGGGGCGGCGCCGATGCGTCGGGTCGGTGCCGGCGAGGCGATTCGGATCATGACCGGAGCGCCGGTGCCGGACGGGGCGACCGCAATTGCGATGGTCGAGGACTCCGAACGCGTCGGCGATGACCGTGTTCGCCTGCACCGCCGTGTGGAGCCAGGTGTCGCCCTCCGACGCGCCGGCGACGATGTGGAGATCGGCGACGTGTTGTTCGGGCCCGGTACCGAGATCAGGCCGGCGGTCGAGGCGGTGCTGGCCAGCGTGAACGCTGCAACGGTCACGGTGCATCCGCGCCTCCGGGTCGCGGTGTTGTCCACCGGCGACGAGCTGATCGACGACGGATCGCCGTTGGCACCGGGACAGATTCGTGAGAGCAACAAGACGATGCTCGCCGGCATGGTCGCCGAGGCCGGCTGCACGGTCGTCGACTTCGGGATCGTGCGCGACGACGAAGCCGAACTCGAAGCGATACTTCGCCGGGCTTCGGCAGAGTGCGATGCGATCGTCACGAGCGGCGGGGTGTCGATGGGCGACTACGACGTCGTGAAGGCGGTGCTTGGTCGGATCGCTGACATGTCGTGGATGCAGATCGCGATCAAGCCGGCCAAGCCGTTCGCGTTCGGCACGCTCGACGGCACGCCGATCTTCGGGCTGCCGGGCAACCCCGTCAGCTCCCTCGTCAGTTTCGAGATGCTCGCCCGGCCTGCGCTGCGCAAGATGTCGGGCCATCGCCGATTGGAGCGAACCAGGGTGGTCGGGATCGCCGATGTCGATTTCCGGCGCCAGTCCGACGGCAAGACCCACCTCGTGCGGGCGAACGCCACGTTCGGCCCCGATGGTCGCTTGCACGTCCGTCCGGTCGGCGCGCAGGGCAGTCATCAGCTCGCAGCATCCGCCACGGCCGATGCGATCGTCGTCCTCGCCGATGGGCCGGGGGTCGGTGTCGGCGACGATGTCGACGTCTTGCTGCTGACTCCGTAGGCTTGACACATGGCAGGGGAGTCACGTCCAGTACAGGATCTTGTCGATCCGTTCGGGCGCGTCATCAAGGATCTGCGGATCTCGATCACCGATCGGTGCAATTTTCGCTGTACCTACTGCATGCCCGAGGAAGGCATGAAGTTCCTGCCGCGGTCCGCGGTCATGACGTTCGAGGAGATCGAACGACTCGCCCGGATCTTCGTCGAGCGCTACGGGGTCGACAGCATCCGCCTCACCGGTGGCGAACCGACGGTACGAGCCCACCTGCCGGTCCTCGTCGCCAAGCTCGCTGCACTTCGCACGGCTGCCGGTCCGATCGATCTCGCGATGACGACGAATGCGGCCACCATGCGCCTCGTCGCCACGACATTGCGCGAGGCCGGGCTCCGGCGGGTGAACATCAGCCTCGACACGCTCGACCGGACGAAATTCCTGCAGATGACCCGTCGCGACGAGCTCGACAACGTCCTCGACGGCATCGTGGCAGCGCAGGCCGCCGGTTTCGATCCGGTCAAGATCAACGCCGTCATCGAGCGCGGCGTGAACGACGACGAGATTCTCGATCTCGCGAAGTTCGGACGAGATCGCGGGCTCGAGGTTCGCTTCATCGAATTCATGCCGCTCGACGCCGACGGCCACTGGGGCAACGACCAGGTCGTCGGCCAGGACGAAATCGTCGAAACCATCAACGCCGTGTTTCCCGTCGAGCAGATGCCGGCGAGAGGTGCAGCACCTGCGGACCGGTTCCGGTACCTCGATGGAGGAGGAACGGTCGGGGTGATCCCGACGGTCACCAAGCCGTTCTGTGGCGACTGCGACCGGGTTCGACTCACCGCGGAGGGCGACTTCCGAACGTGCTTGTTCGCAACGACCGAAGCGACGCTGCTCGACGCGATGCGCGAGGGGCAGTCGGACGACGAGATCGCCGCCCGCATCGAGGCCGCCGTCGCCAAGAAGTGGGCCGGCCACCGGATCAATCAGGTGAACTTCATCCGCCCCGGCAAGTCGATGAGCCAGATCGGCGGCTGAGTCGAGCAGCTGCGAACCGCAGCAGCGGCTCAGACGAGCGTCGACGCCCGCTGGAAGCGGGCACCGAGCGCAGCGTCACCGACGACGTCGACAGGGCCGGCCGGACGTCGCCACAGCCACAGCAGCAGATCGCTCGCCTTGCCCCGGATCGCCACATCGCCCTTCGTGTGCTCGCGGGTGAACGCGATGCCGTCCGGCGTCAGTGACGAGACGAACCACTCACCGGCCGTGTTGGTGCAGTGGAGGTGCACGGTGCCGCCCAGGGGTTCACCGTCCAGGCCCTCGACGTTCGCGAAGTAGCTGAGGAATTCGTCGATCCCGTCCGCGGCAACGACGTCATCGACATCGTCGGGCTGGCCGACCGCATGCGAGGAGTCCCAACGGTGCACGGCGGTTTCCTGTGCCATCCGGCGGCGGACCCACTCGACGTTCTGGTTCCGGCCGGTCCACGTCCACACCTCGCGCTCGGGTGGGGCGTCGACGAGGGCCGTGTAGATGGCCGTGTGCGACGCCGTCACCCACTCGATCAGGGCGTCGCCCTCGAACTTCTCGGGCTGGGTCCAATGCTCGAATGCGGCGTGGTCGGTGATCTGCTGCTCTACGACCCGACCCCAGAAGTCCCACACCTCGCCGACGTGCCAGGCGAGGTCGCTCAGCGTCCAGCCGGGACACGACGGCACCAGGGTCGACGGGTCATGGGATTCGACGATGTCGATGAGGCCCACGCCGTCGTTGCGGATGAGTTGCAGTGCGTCGTACTCGAGCGGGAGGATCGGTGGAATCTCGGGCATCCCGGCAAGGTAGTACCGCCGGCGGGACGACGACTAGCGTGACCTCCACATGAGTGATCTCTCGTTCACCCACCTCGATCCGCTCGGTCGGGCCCGCATGGTCGACGTCACTCCGAAGGAGCCGACGCACCGGCGAGCGGTCGCCCGCTGCAAAGTTTTCATGCAGCCCGAGACCACGACCGCCATCGCCAACCGGGAGGTGAAGAAGGGCGACGTGCTCTCGGTGGCACGTGTGGCCGGCATCCAGGCCGCCAAGCGCACGTCCGACATGATTCCGCTCTGTCATCCGTTGCTCGTCGGCAGCGTTTCGGTGAACTTCGAGATCGGCGACGATTTCGTGGCGATCGAGGCCCAGGTCGACACCGTCGATCGCACCGGAGTCGAGATGGAAGCGTTGCATGCCTGCAGCGTCGCGGCGCTCACGGTGTACGACATGTGCAAGTCCGCCGACCGGGCCATGGTGATCGGTGAACTCGCGTTGTGGGAGAAAACGGGCGGCCGATCCGGCGTCTACCGCCGTGACACCCTGTGACGCGCGTCTCGGCGTATATTGCCTCGGTCGTCACAATCGTCGTAGAATCGTCATACTTCGGCTGCCTGGTGTTCACCAGACCCGACATCACCCCGACCTCCGCACTGACAACAGCTACCTGACACCACCGACCTGACACCACACATGGCCCAACTCGTCTTACTCGTCGTCGCCGCAGCCTGGGCTGCCGTGCTGATCCCCCCGATGCTCCGGTCTCGTGTCGACAACCACCCGAACTCCTCGGTGACCGACTTCCGGCGGCAGCTGAACACGCTGCAAAGCACGTCGACCTCAGCCCGTGGCACGCTGCGCGGAATGGGCCGTCCGCTCGCTCAGTCGCCGTTGCATCGCCCGGCAGCCGCCGGCCGGCCCG
Source organism: Actinomycetes bacterium (assembly GCA_031398325.1). Lineage (GTDB taxonomy): Bacteria > Actinomycetota > Acidimicrobiia > Acidimicrobiales > Ilumatobacteraceae > Sva-07. Next base: position 30,598 of record JANNNB010000207.1, on the reverse strand, counting down.
GCCAGGCGATTCATCGTCAGGCGTCGGTCCACCCCGGAGCCGGGCCGGCACACCAGACGTCGTCGGGGCAGCGCTCAGGCCAGAACGCACCGGCAGCGGCATCGTCGCAACACTTCCGATCGCACGGCGATCCGACGGGCGGCCACCACCGTCCTCACCGCCAGACCCACATGGCCCGTCAGGTCGATCCCCGCAGTGACGTCAAGCGGCGCCGGACCAATGTGTTGTTCGTGCTCGTCGTGGCGACTGCATGCAGCATGTTCCTGGCTGCCACGACGGGATCGACCGCGTTGCTCTACGTGTTCGCTCTGTCGTTCCTCTCGCTGTGCGGCTACGTGTATCTGCTGGCGCAGCTGCGCCAGCGTGACCAGGTCGGGTCGTCGGGGCCGGGGCAATACGCGCCGCAGTACCAGCCCCACTACACGGGCCAGGTGCACGGTCAGCCGTACAGCCGCGCCGACCACCGCTGACGCCGATACAATCCCCTCGCACATTGGGGCTATAGCTCAGTTGGTAGAGCGCGACAATCGCACTGTCGAGGCCAAGGGTTCGATTCCCTTTAGCTCCACAAGACCCGTTTGTGATCGTTCGCCCGGTCCGCGAACGTCCGGAGAATTGGCTCTTTCCATGACGGGCCGTGTTACCGGTGGCGTGCAGGCTGGAGAATCGCGAGAGGCCCTCCTCGTGGTCCTGCATCAGCGACGTCACTCAGCAACGGCGTCTCGATCGCTACGCGGCCCGACACAGCGGGCACCATCGTCTCGTTGATGGGGCGGCGATCGGCTTGGGCTGTCCTGCCGCCGGTAACCTCACGTCGTGGAAGTCTCCTTTGGTGTCGCCGGATTCCTTGTCGAACATCGTTCGTCGATTCTCATGAACACCGATGCCGAGGTGGTCGGCCGTCGCCTGCCGCATTACGCGGCGGCCGGCGCTGAGGAGATCACGAAGCGGCTGGCCGCGCTGTTCGATGTGGTCGTCGCTGCTGCGACCGAGAACCGCCTCGACTCAGCACTTTCCTATGCCGACAGCATTGCGGCGCAGCGCCAGCACTCGGGCCACGACCTGGGTGAACTCCAGCTGGCCATCAATGCGCTCGAGGAGCAGTGCTGGCACGCGGTGATCGAGGATGCGCCGGTCGATGCACAGGGCTTTGCGCTCGGAATGGTGTCCACCATCCTCGGCGCCATCAAGGATCGACTGGCGTGCGAGTATGTCTCGCGAGCAGCCGGCAAGCCCACCCAAACACTTCGCATCGACGAACTGTTCCGGGGTATTGCGGCCGGCCAGGTCTGACGCACCGTGACCGCGCGGGAGTGCGGTCCGCAACGATGTGGCGGGTGACGTATCTGCTCGGTCGGCGTCAGGTCGGGTCGGGGTTCATTTCCCAGTGGTGCGGGGAGCGCCAGAGTGTGGAGAGGGTCACGTCGCGGATGGAGATCGCAATTCGACCCGCTCGTACTCCATCCGATCTTCGGTGACGCTCCGACGTCACGGTGCGGACCACCGGACCCTGACCGCGGCGTGATCGCCGGGGAGCGGGAGCGTTGCTGCCTCGGCCTCGACCGCGTTGCGTTGATCGGAGGTCAGGGGTTGCCATTCGACCAGATCGACGTCGGCCCCGGAGCGGCGCCAGATGCCGACGATCTCGCCGTCGGCCAGGATCGCTCCCGGCCACACCCGCGATGTCCACAGTGCTCGGCGGTTTTGCGCGTCCGGCACGAGCAGGTCGCGACCGGTGCCCCACCGAAGGTAGAAGGCGTCGCCGCTCGGGAGCAGTCTCGCCAGCGCTGGCTTCACGACCGCCGGCTGACTGAAGGCGGCGACATCGACTGCCAGCATCTGCCCGGCGCCGACGGGTGTCCGGACCGTGATCATCTCGTCATCGAGAGCCTGGAACGTGGCCTCGGCCTGACGCGGCTTGACGCCCGCCCACTGACAGAAACCGGCGGACGTGTCGGGCCCGAACACGTGGAGATAGCGCCGCACGAGGTCGAGCCGGGCGGTGTGCTCGTCGACCGCGGGCGGGTCGACGGTCCACACCACGGGTGGGCCTGCTCCCTCCCAGCGCAAACGAACCCGGCCGGTCGGAGCGGCATACCGAAGGCTGTTCGGATCGACTCCGAGCGCTTGAGCTGCGGCGCGGTAGGTCATTCGGCGTCCTGCGAGGAACCGGTCGAGTCGGTCAGCGGTCTCCTCTGCACGCCGCCTCGCTGGTCCGTCGGCGGGAAGACGACCCAACGTGAACGCTCCGACGTCTTCCGCCGGGACGGCGAACGTGCTGAACCTCGGACCCCACAGTTGAACCAGGGCGGGGTGCGACCAACTGTCGGCACCGATGCCCTCGACCCGGGCGTGCAGCGACATCACAGCGGCGCGCGGCATGCTGTCCTGCAGTCCGGCCCAGGCCGCCGAGCGGATCGATGCTGCATCGAGCGGCAGACGTCGATCGAGGGCGCCCACGCGCCGCCGATGAGCGAGCACCTCCATGCGACTCAGCTCAGCTCGATGCACAACTGACCATCCTGGGCCAGTCTGCGACCAGCACGGCAGCAACGCAAGCGTGTCACATCACCGCCTCACTTCGCAGGGTTCGACCCCCCGAGGCGCGGTTCTCCGGGTCGTCACGGCTGCCACACTGTGACGGTGTCACGCCGGCCGTTCCTGAGGGATCGAGCCACGCGACTCTTCGCCGCTCCCGTCGCCGTGATGATCCTGACCGGCGGCTGCGCAACCGAAACGAATTCGCCAGCGTCGCTCGCCGACCCCGGCGACAGTTCGGCTGCGACGACAGAACGTCCTGCGACGTCGACCTCCACGGCGGCCTCCATTTCGGCCACGACCACCACGTCGACCACGTCGACCTCTACCACGGTGGTCACCTCGACGACACCGGAGTCATCCTCGACGAGCACCGAGCTACCGACGACGAGCACCACGATCGCTGCGCCGGTCGTCGGCGGGTTCGCCTGCACACAGGCGGGCCAGGCGCCGTCCACATGGGAGGTTCGGCCACCCTCGAACATCCCGCCACCGGACATGCCCCAAGGTTGGACGTCGGCCGTCGTCGGCCGGTCGGTTCAGGGCCGAGGCATCGAGGCGTTCGTGCACGCGGCCGCCGACCCCCGCCGTCGTGTGCTCGTGATCGGCGGCGTGCACGGCAACGAACCGGTGACCCCGCCGGCCGTGCGGGGCCTGCTCGACGCGGAGATCGCGGGCGATGTGGAGGTGTGGCTCGTGCCCGAATCGAATCCGGATGGTTCGGCCGCGGGTATCCGGTGCAATGCGAACGGCGTCGACCTGAACCGGAACTTTGCCTGGGAGTGGCGTGCCGAGGACGGCGGGCCAGCGCCGATGAGTGAACCCGAGACGCTGACCCTGGCGCGTCTCGTCGAGGGCCTGCGACCCGACGTGGTGATCTGGGTCCATCAGCCGCTCGGCTACGTCAGCGCGGTTGGCGAGACCACCGCAGCGCTCGAGGAGGCGTGGGCCAGCGCTTCAGGGCTGCCGGTGCGCGCGGATGTCTCCCAACACGGTGGTGGTGAGAGCTGGAGTGCGTTCACGGTCGGTGTGCCGGCGATGCTCATCGAAATCGACGGGTGGGACGCGACCCCCGACATCGTCGCAGCCCAGGTCGCCGGCTTCGAGGCGATGCTCACCGCACTCGGCTGAGCGGCGGCCGATCCGATGGGACTTCCGGCCCTAGTCGGGCGGGTCCTGGCCCGGTGGAATGCAGGTGACCCATCCGTACGCGCGTTTCGCGCGACTGCCCAGCTCTGCCGGAGGCCCCCATGACCGCTGTCGACGACCAACCGACCATCGCTGAACCCAGCGCTGGTCCGAAGAGCCGCAATGGAAGCGGCGACGGCGGAGGCCGCGCGAGCGGGTCGGCCGTCTTCACCGCGATGATCGCGTTGCTGGTCGTACTCGTCGGCGCGGTGGTCGCGATCGGGCTGATCGGGCTGCTGACGGACGTCGGTGACGACAGCGGCAGCGGTGCCGCGTCGACCACCGTCGACGTGACGCTCACCGAGTTCTCGATCGACGGGCAACTGACGGCACCGGCCGGTGACGTCACGCTGAACGTCACCAACGTCGGATCGGTCGAACACAACCTCGTGGTCCGCGAGCTCGGGACCAAGACCCCGATGCTGGCCGCCGGTGGTTCGGCGACGCTCAACCTCGGCGATCTTCCGGCCGGTACCTACCAGCTCTACTGCGAGGTCGCCGGGCACGAATCATCCGGCATGAGCGCCGAACTGGTCGTGACCGCGGACGGCGAGACGAGCGAGGCCGCCGCTTCGGAGAGCGGAACGAGCGACATGGCCGGCATGGACCACACGGGGATGACGGAGGCCGAGACGGCCGCGATGATGGACCAGCTCATGGTGGATTCGATGCTCAAGTTCCCGGCCGAGACCGAGGGTGTGGGCAACCAGCTCCTCGATTTCGAGGTCATGCCCGACGGAACCAAGCAGTTCGAACTCACCGCGGCGATCACGCCGTGGGAAGTGGCGCCCGGTGAGTTCGTCGATGCCTGGACGTACAACGGCATGGTGCCCGGACCGAAGATCGAGGTGGACGTCGGCGACAAGGTTCGGGTGATCGTGCACAACGAGACGCCGATGGGTACCGACATCCACTGGCACGGGATCATGGTGCCGAACCAACAGGATGGCGTGTCGCCGTTCACGCAGGATCCGATCGCCAGCGGCGAATCGTTCACGTACGAGTTCACCGTCGACCAGCCGGCGATCGCGATGTACCACGCCCACCTGCACAGCCAGGTGTCGGTGCCGAACGGGATGTTCGCCGCGTTCGTGGTCGGTGAGAACCCGATTCCGTACGGGAAGACCGTGTCGGGCGTGACGATCCCCGATGATCTCGAACTCGCTGTCGACATGCCGATGGTGTTGAACGACGCCGGGGTGATCGGCTTGACGCTCAACGGCAAGAGCTTCCCCGCCACCGCTCCGCTCGTGTTGGAAACGGGCGACTGGGCCTCGGTCACCTACTACAACGAGGGCCTGATGGCGCACCCGATGCACCTGCACATGTTCCCGCAGCTGGTGTACGCGAAGGACGGGATCCCACTCGACGAGCCCTACTTCGCCGACACGATCAACATCGCACCGGGCGAGCGGTACTCGGTCCTGTTCCACGCGACCGAACCCGGCACCTGGGTCTGGCACTGCCACATCCTCACGCACGTCGAGAGCGAGCAAGGCATGTTCGGCATGGCAACCGCCGTGGTCGTCCAGGAGCCGGCGACCTGATCCCGCGGCCCGGGTCGGACGTGACGTCGAACGTGACGTTCGGCCCTGGCGGGACGGCCCCGGTTTCGGTGTGATGGGGACATGAACACGCGCCACGACAACACCGAGATTCTCGGCGAGGCGGCCTGCTGGGAGCTCCTCGATCGAGCGACCGTCGGACGGCTCGCGGTCGACGTCGGCGGTCAGCCCGACATCTTCCCGATCAACTTCGTCGCCGACCGGGGGGCGATCTATTTTCGGACCGCGGCGGGCACGAAGCTCGCGGCAGCCGTGCTGATGCGCCACGTTGCGTTCGAGATCGATGGATACGAGCCGGACGATCGCAGTGCATGGAGCGTCGTGGTCAAGGGTTTCGCCACGGAGGTCGAACGGATGGCGGAGGTGTTCGCGGCGGAGGAACTCCCGCTGTATCCCTGGGTGGCGACGGTGAAGCCGTCGTTCGTGCGTATCGAGGCTCGTCAGGTGACGGGCCGACGGTTCCACGTGGCCGACGACGTCGCGCCCGACAGGTCGATCGGCTGGGCCGAGAGTTCGGCGGTCGGCCCGGCCGTCGAGCCGGTGCCCGGCACCCCGTACCACCCTGGTGCTCCCGTCATGCTTCCCGACTGAACTGACGACCTACGACCGCGCTACATCCGGGACCCGAACGAGGAGATGAACGATGAACGTGCGAATCAGCGTCGGATTCGACGAGACCCCATCGTCGCAGGCCGCAGTCGAATGGGCCGTGGACGCCGCAGTGTCCCGGGGCGCAGTGTTGCGGATCGTGTCGTGTTACCACCTTCCCCTGGTCGGCGACAGCACCTACGCGTGGACCCCCAGCGAGGCGTACCGCGGTCTGCTCGACGCGACCGAGGCAGCGATGCGCGACGTCGCCGACGTCGCCCGGTCGTCACACCCTGGGCTCCAAGTCGTCACCGAGCCGTCAGCAGGCCCGGCCGGCTCGCTGCTCATCGAGGGTGCCAAACCCGGAGATCTGGTCGTCGTCGGCTCCAGCGCCCACAAAGGTGCAGTCGGGGTGCTCTACGGGAACACCTCGCACTATCTCGTGCGCGAGAGCCCATGCCCGGTGGTGGTGGTTCCCCCTGGCGCCGACGGTGGCGCGCCGGTCCGCGTCGTCGTCGGAGTGGACGGCTCGAACGACTCGACAGAAGCCCTGCTGTGGGCCGGTGAAGAGGCCGACAGGCACGGTGTCGGCCTCACGGTGGTGCACGCCTGGACCTACCCGTACCGGCCGGTCGACCCCCCGTCGGTCCAGGCGCGCGACGTGATGCGAATCGACGCTGCCTGCGTCCTCGAGTCAGCGGCGGCCACGGCGCGCGACCGGTTTGCCGCCGATGTACAGACGGAGCTCGTCGAAGCGGGTCCGGCGGCGGCGTTGATCGACGCCGTACGGGATGGCGACCTACTCGTTCTCGGTTCACGTGGCCGGGGAGCGCTGAGGTCGACCATCTTCGGATCGACGGTGAACGCCGTGACCGATTCGAGTGCAGTTCCGGTAGTGGTGGTGCGACCGGGACGTTCGGCCCTATGTGATCCGCCGGCGTGACGTGATGATCGGATCATGACCGAACATTGGATCGTTGGCATCGACGGATCGTCGACCGCAAGGTCGGCGCTGAGGTGGGCGGTCGAGAATGTGCCCCCAGGAGCGCGTCTCACACTCGTGCACGTGGTTCCCGAAGGCATCACGCAACGGGTGCTGTCGGCCGTGCGGCACGACGAACCCGCACCCACGATCGACGAAGTCGACCCGCACGTGGCGACCATCGTCGGCGACCTCGCCGTCGACCGCAGCACGATCGTCGGGTCGGTGTCGAAGGCGCTGGCGACGAGTCACCCTGACGCCACGCTGCTCGTGCTCGGTCGGCACGGCGCGGGTGGGCGTTGGCACCACACGCTCGGTTCGGTGAGTCGCTACTGCGCCACGCACGCCTCGATGCCGGTGGTGCTCGTTCCAGGCGATTGGGAGCGACGTCCGTCGCGCATCGTCACCGTCGGGTTCGACGGGAGCAGGAACGCTGCGTCAGCGATCGCATGGGCGGCGCATTTCGCCGACCAGGCCACTGATCAGGGGGTCGAGCTCAGGGCGCTCCTGGCGCTCGACATCGCGCCCTGGTTGCCTGCCGACGTCGCCCAGGTCCAACTCAAGGGCGAGTTGCACCAGCACGAATCAGACCTGCGGGCTCGCCTCGACGACGCCGACCCGCTCGGTCGCTTCCGCCGCGATGTCGTGATCGGTGACGCTCGTGTGGCGCTCGCCAGGGCTGCGGATCATGCCGACCTTCTGGTGATCGGGGCCCGTGGTGCCGGTGTTCTCGGCAGCACGCTCCTCGGATCGGTGAGCACGTGGATGCTGGACGCTGCCGTATGCCCCATGGTCGTGGTGCCCACCCGGCAGACCTCCTCGGCCGTGTGACCCGACACGAGATCGACCAACCGTGCCGTCAGCCCCTCGCCGCTGGAGGTGAGAGGGGCACCTGCCACGCGGTCGCCGTGCCGTGGCCGGACGCGTCTGCGCAGGCGATCGTGAACACGCCACCCAGACGTGCCGCCCGTGCGCTCAGATTGCTGAGGCCGTGCCCGTGCAGGGCGACCGCTCGGTAGCCGACACCGTTGTCGACCACCCTGATGCTGAGCATCGAATCGCGGACGTCGATCGAGACCTCGACGGTCGTGGCATCGGCATGCTTGGCGACGTTGGTGAGTGACTCGCGCATCACGGCGAAGAGATCGTCCGCCAGCGCCTCGGTCACCGCCGTGTCGATCGGTCCATCGAAGCGGATCACCGGATCGAACCCGAGCCCTTGGGACGCCTCGGCCGACAGTTGGACGAGTTGTTGACGGATCGAGGTGCCCGGCAGCCTCGACGTGTGCAGCTCGAAGATCGCGGCTCGCACGTCGCGAACCGTGGTGTCGAGATCGTCCACCGCGGCCAAGAGGCGATCGGTCACCGCAGGGTCCGAGACCAGACGCATGGTCGCTTGCAGGCCGAGTCCGACTGCGAACAACCGTTGGATCACGGTGTCGTGGAGGTCGCGGGCGATGCGTTCGCGGTCCTCGAGAGTGGCGAACTCAGCCACCCGAGCGTGGAGGCGGGCGTTCTCGATCGCGATGCCGGCCGCGGAGGCAAGGCCGACGGCAAGCTCGACGTCGACGTCGCTGAACGCGTCACCGCCGACTTTGTCGCAGAGGTAGAGGTTCCCGAACACCCTGTTGCGAACGACGATCGGTACGCCGAGGAACGACGTCATCGGCGGATGGTTCGGCGGGAAGCCGAACCGGTCGGGATGCTTGTTGAGATCGGGCAATCGCAGCGGTTTCGGATCGACGATCAGCAGCCCGAGGATCCCGTGGCCCTGCGGGAGGGTGCCGATTGCTGCCCGTCCGCTCTCGTCGATGCCGACGGTCACGAAGGCCGAGAGCCGACTGCCTGATTCGTCGAGCACACCGAGGGCCCCGTACGTGGCGTCGACCGCGTCGGCCGCCGTCTCGATGATGGTGTGCAGCACCGTGTGAAGGTCGAGGTCTGACCCGATCGTGAGAACTCCGTCGAGCAGCTTGCGCAGCTGAATCGGACCCGCGGCGTGCTCCACGTGGCGAGCCTACGCCACGGCCCCGCTGCACCCTCGGGCCCCCGCCGGATCTGGGTGACCGTTGGTGTGGGAAGATGTGGCGTGGCAGCAGCGTTGCGGATTTTCCTCGTCGACGATCACGAGGTCGTGCGCCGTGGCGTTCGCGACATGCTCGAGGTGGAAGACGACTTCGAGGTGGTCGGCGACGCCGGCACGGTCGAGGAGGCGATCCACCGCGTCGCTGCCACGCGACCGGATGTGGCGGTGCTCGACGTTCGGCTGCCCGACGGGAGCGGCGTCGAGCTGTGTCGTGAACTGCGTTCCACGTATCCCGACATCGCCTGCCTGATGCTCACGTCGTTCGACGACGACGAGGCGCTGTTCGAAGCGATCGTCGCCGGTGCGAGCGGGTACGTGCTGAAGCAGGTGAAGGGCAGTGACATCGTCGATGCGATTCGACAGGTCGGTGCCGGCCGCTCGCTCCTCGATCCTGCGCTGACGGCGCGAGTGACGGAGCGGTTGCGGGTGGGGACGGCAGAGGATCCCCGGCTCGCCGGACTCAGCGCTCAGGAGCGGCGCGTGCTCGACCTGCTGGCCGATGGCCTGACGAATCGCCAGATCGCCGCAGAGATGTTCCTCGCGGAGAAGACGGTCAAGAACTACGTCAGCAATCTCCTCGCCAAGATGGGCATGAGCCGACGTACGGAGGCTGCGGTGTACGCCGCGCGCCACTCAGCCCGCGCGACGCCGTCCGGTGAGCATCTGCGGTGACAGGGTGATGTAATCGGCTGATCCGTGTGTCGGTCCGTCGCTCCAGGCCGGCATCACGACCTGTCGATACGCCTCGACCATCCTGGGGTCCCGGACACGGGCGAGGCGGCCGATCGCCGCCACACTCCATGCGGCATCACCATGTTCGTCCGCCCAGTCGGTCTCGAAGCACACCACCTGCTGGGCGTCGGCCGCCCGACCGAGCGTTCCGGGGCCGACCCGAAAGAGGATGTCGTGGTCGAGGCACGCAAATGCGACTGGCAGGATCATCGGCAACGCTCGATCGGTCAAGGCGATGCGCCCGAGCCGGGTCGAGTGCAGCAACGCGCGACAAGCCGCCTCGTCGAGAACGAGCATGCCGTTCAGGTCGCTGTGCATGGGTCAATGATCGTGTGATCGACGTCGGTCGACCAGGGCACAACGTCCCGTTGTGGCGCTGACACAATGCCGAGATGCCTCACCGCGACGCGGCCGTCCGAGCTGCGCTCTGCGCCGTCGTCATCCCGGTCGCGTTCTTCGTCGGCGAGGAACCGTTCGGCGGCGGCCAGACTTCGCTGTTCGCATCGTTCGGTGGGTTCTCGCTGCTCGTGTTCGCCGATTTTCCCGGGGACCGGAGGGCACGCGCCACGAGCTACGCGGCGCTCGGGCTCGGCGGCGCCGGGCTGATCACAATCGGCACGTTGTGCGCGACGCCATCGTGGCTCGCGGTCGTCTCGATGTTCGCCGTCGGTGTCGCGGTACTGTTCGTCGGCGTGCTCAGCGCTGCGCTCAGCGGGGCGTCTCGTGCAGCGCTGCTCACGTTCATCCTGCCTGTCACGATCCCCGGTGGCCCCGCCGACATTCCCGAGCGGCTGGGTGGCTGGTTGCTGGCCGTGCTGTTCTGCGTTCCGACGGCCTTGTTCCTCTTCCCGAATCGCCAACACGAGCATTCGCGTCGCAGCGCGGCGGTGCTGTGCGGACTGTTGGCCGGACTGCTCAGGGGTTTGCTCCATCGAGGTTCGTCGGCGTCGCCCGACACCGAACTCCGATCCGAGGTCGAGCGTCAATTCGCTGAGCTCAAATCACAGTTCTACGGCGATGCGACCCGCCCGGTCGGTTTGAACGCTGGCAGCCGCGCTCTGGGCCGGACGGTCAGCGAGCTCGAGTGGCTGACATCCCTCGTCGTGCATGCAGATGCAGACGAGGCTGACCACTGGGAACCGGCCATTCGCGAGGCGACGACGACCTCCGCGGCGATCCTCGAGGTGTGCGCATCGATGCTCGATCCCGATGGGAACGGTACCGATGGCGCCTCGACGGCGGTCGCGAGCCACCGAGACGACCGGGAATCGCTCGACGCCCTGTTGGAACGATCCACCGCTGAGGGTCGCGTCGCCTTCGATGCGGCGGTCGAGTCGATCGTCGACGGATCTCGTGTCGCCCCCACGTTCCGGCCTCACGAGATTGCGACGACGACCGCGTTGGTCGGTCACACGATCGCGTGGGCCGCTGCGGCCGAGGCACGGTCGCCGGTCGATCGTCTACTCGGCACCGGCCTTCCGCCCGCCCAACCCGGGGCGAGGCTGCTCGGTGAGGTTCCCGGTCTGCGTTCGTCGGCGCTCAGCTACGTGACAGGCAACTCGGTCTGGTTCCGCAACAGTGTCCGGGGTGGTGTCGGGCTTGCCATCGCCGTCCTGTTCGCGGTGTCGTTCGATGTGCAGCACGGATTCTGGGTGGTGCTCGGCGCGATGTCGGTGTTGCGGTCGAGTGTGTTGGCGACCGGATCCACTGCGATTCGTGCAGTCGCCGGAACGGTCGTCGGGTGCGGGATCGGCGCGGCGGTGCTGCTCGTCATCGGTACGGGCGACGCTGCGCTGTCGATCGTGCTCCCGGTTGCGATCTTCATCGCGTCGTACGCGCCGGCAGCCATGTCGTTCGCGGCGAGCCAAGCTGCCTTCACGTTGGTCGTGCTCATCCTCTTCAATCTGATCGAGCCGGTCGGATGGAAGATCGGGGTCACGAGAGTGGAGGACGTCGCGCTCGGATGCCTCATCAGCCTGGTCGTCGGGCTCCTCCTGTGGCCGCGAGGTGCTGCAGCGGCGGTGCAGTCTGCGCTGCTGAACGCTCGTCAGGATGGTGCGGACTACTTCCAGCGCGCCGTCCGCGTCGTGTCGTACGGCGCGTCGGTTCCGGTGGATCGTGCCAACGACGCTGTCGTCGCCGGACGAATGCTCGACGATGCCTTGCGGCAGTTCCAGGTCGAGCTCGGTCAGGATCGCTCGGGACTCGCTGAGCTGATCAATGCGGTACGTACCGTGACCCGTCTGCGGCTCGCGGGCGATGCCATCTGTTCCCTGGGTCACGAGTCCGATCGGACGCAAGGACTGCTGCCGGCGACCCGCGGCGTGCTCGAAGAACATGCTGCTCGGGTCGTCGCCCGAGTCGCCGAGATCCGATCCCCGAACGACGAGGCGGGGGCAGCTGACGTCGGCAGTTCCGTTGCGTCGACGATGCACACCGAGATCGATCCGCTCGTCGACCTCGGCGACCTCCCCGAGCGAATCCTGTGGGCGGCCATGTACGTCCATGACGTCGATCGGCGAAGCCGGCTTGGGACGCATTCGGGTTGAACCATCAGGTCGGGACCTATGACCCTGAACTTCGACGCGACCCATCTGCATGATGGAGGCAGTTCGTGAACTGCTTTCACGACTCGTCCAGACAAAGGGAAATGGGGCCTGTCATGTTCAAGAAGCCACTCGGGTTGTTGGGGGTCTTCCTCATCATCGTTGGCATCGGCTATTTCATCGGTGCCGGTGTTGCGTACAGCAAGGTGCAGGGAGGGTACGACTCGCTGCAGGCGTTCAGCGAGGTGCAGAACGTCGAACTCTCGTACAACGAAGACGGCGATCTCGTCGACCGGGGCACGGTCGAAGGCGCGCAAGCGATCATGTCATTGCTCGAGGACGACTGGGGGTTCCCCGTGGTGAACGGCGACCTCGACCCGGACGATCCCCTCGTCAACAGCGCCACGGAGTACATGTACCAGATGGCGACCATCTCGTACCACACACTGAACGGCACCCAGACGGTGACGCTCACCGAGGAAGGCCTTACCGGGGAAGACGGCGCCGTGGCGACCGAGTACACGTGCAACGGTGAGACGCTCGCCGTACCCGACCCGTTCCCCGCTGACGGTGTGACCTGCGAGTTCGAGGTCGACGGACGGTACTGGACGGGCTTCGACCGGAGCGATCCGGTGCAGGCCCAGGCACGTGACCTGGCGTGGAGTGGTACCGCTCACGCACTCGTCGCCGAACTCGGTGTCGGTGCGGCCACGCACAGCACGCTGCAGCTCGCCCTCGGCGTCGCCGCTCTCCTGGCCGGACTCGGCGTGGTCTGCGTGGTCGCAGGTGCCGCCTTCATCTGGGACACCCGCAAGAGGCTGCAGGTCACCGCACCGGACACGATTCCGGAGGCGTTGCTCGCCGACAAGGCCAGCGAATCACCCCAGGTGATCTGACCCAGCCGGACGCGACATCCACAGAGATCCCCGGCGCGGGTGGCCCCTCCGACGTGAGGGGCCACCCGCTTCGCGTGGTGGACCGCTCTGGCGGGTCAGTCGGTCAGTCGGCGACGAGCGCTGCCGCGAGTGGCGCTGCGTCACGTTCGCGAAGGGCGGCGTTGACCCGCTGACGTTCGAGGATCTGCTCCAGCGTCTTGGCCGCTTGTTCGATCGGATGCTCGGTGAAGAACGTCTGGACCTCGGCGACGGATGCCGGATCGTTGAGCAGCTTCACGCCGTCGGCCATCCGCACGATGGTGTTGGTCGGGAAGCGCTCGTTGGCCTCTTCCCAGTGATCCCGTACGAATCCCCATGCGGCGGCACCGTGGTGACGGTTGGCGATCGCCTGGCGGAGGACGAACGGCGCGTTCTGCGTCTTGACCGCATCGCTCATCGCGAACTCGCACGTGCGCAGGATGAGCCCCTCGTCGTCGAACTCGGTCAGGGCGTACAGGTGACGGAGCTGTTCCTGGGGCGTGCTCCCCGTGGTGAATCGGCCGAGCATCTGTTCGTACACCTCGGCATCACCGGTGGCTGCGACGACTGACGTCGCTGCGGCCGCCAGCTCCGGGTCGACGGTGCTGGCATCGCGGCTCGCCGCGTCGTACCACTCGCGGCAGCGGGCCTGCGTTCCGCCGTCGCCACCGAGCACCCCGACCGCACCGACGAGCAGCCCGCGCAACTTGCTCGTCAGATCGGTGTCCCCAGCGGCGGGCTCGCCCAGTTCGTCGAGTGCCGGCAGTACGAGCGTTCGGACCTGCGCCTGGAAGGCAGCCGTCGACGATTCGTCGACGATTCGGCCGAGTCCTCGCAGCGCGATGACGATCGATTGCCAGACCGCATAGTCACGCTCGGATCCGAACCCGTCGAGGAACCGGAGGAGCTCGATCGAAGTGAGGCGTCCTCCGAGCGTTGCCGACCAGGCGTCGTCGACGAGGTTGTATCGCTCGAGGGTGCTCATCGACGCCAACACGTCACCTGAGAGCCGTTCGCGCAGTTCATCGGAGTAGGCGACGCGGTAGAAGCCGTGCCCTCCGGCGTTCACGATCACGGCCCCGTTCGGATCGGGCAGGGCGATCGGCTCGGTCAGGGACGCACTGTCGAGCAGGACCGTCGAGGTGACGCCGCCGTTTCGGATGTGGACCGGAATGGCCCATACGGGTTGCTCCGGCGAGTCGTCGGACTCGAAGCGGAAGCGCTGCTGCGACAGCATCAGGGCCGGCCCAGCGTCCGTCGCCTCGATCGAGGCCGTGACGATCGGGTATCCGGGTTGCCAGATCCACGAATCCATGATCCTGCGCACCGGCTCGCCTGACGTGGCTTCGATGGCGTCCCAGAGATCGTTCGTCTCGGTGTTCGCGTACGAGTGCGTGTTCAGGTAGTGACTCACGCCGGCGCGGAAACGTTCGACGCCGAGGTACTGCTCCAACATCCGCAGCAGCGCGCCGCCCTTCTGGTACGTGAGCACGTCGAACATGCCCTCGCAGTCGGCCGGCGAGCGGACCTCGAACTCGACCGGGCGGGTGCTGGCGAGCGAATCGGTCTCGAAGGCCACGGTGCGCTCCAAGCCGAAGCTCGTCCAACGCTCCCAGTCAGGGCGGTAGGCGTCGCACGCGGCGATCTCCATGAACGTGGCGAAGGCCTCGTTCAGCCAGATCCCGTTCCACCAGCGCATCGTCACGAGGTCGCCGAACCACATGTGCGCCAACTCGTGTGCCACGACGTCTGCGACGACCTCGCGTTCGTTCTGGGTGCTGGTCGCAGGGTCGACGAGCAACAGGTTCTCCCGGAACGTGATGCAGCCCAGGTTCTCCATCGCTCCCGCCGAGAAGTCGGGCAGCGCGACGAGGTCGACCTTGTCGCTCGGGTACTTGATGCCGTAGTACTCCTCGAACCATCGCAGGCTGAAGGCGCCCACATCCAGACCGAAGTCGGTCAGATGGCTCTTGCCGGGGACGTGGACGATGCGCAGCGGGATGCCGTTGACGTCGATCGGCTCACTCACCTCGAGCTTGCCGACGACGAAGGCCACGAGGTACGAGCTCATGATCATCGTGTCGGCGAAGCGGATGACCGTGCGACCACCGGCGACGTTGCGCTCGATTTCGGGGCCGTTGGAGATGGCGGTGAGCCCTTCGGCGACATCGAGTGTCACGCCGAAGACGGCCTTGAACTCGGGCTCGTCCCAGCAAGGGAATGCCCGCCGGCAATCGGTCGACTGCATCTGCGTGGTGGCGATGACCTGCTGGTTCCCCTCGTCGTCGACGTACGTGCTCCGGTAGAACCCGCGGAGCTTGTCGTTCAGGATCCCCGCGAACTCGATCGCGAGCGTCGTCGTGCCGGCTGCGATCGGGCTGGCCGCGTTGACGATCATGCGGTCGGTCGATTCGTCGAGCGTCCATGCCGCATCCGTGCCGCCGATCGCGCAGGACGTGATCGTCAGTTCGGCTGCGTTGAGGACCAGGTGCCAGGTCTCGTGTGCCACGTCGAGTTGGATAGCGACCGAGCCCACGAACGTGGCGTCGTCGAGCGATGGGCGGAGTCGGAGGTCGTAGCGAATCGGTCGTGCGACCGTTGGAAGTCGGTAGGGGTCGAGCTCTCCGAGAACGTCCACATCGGCCGTCTCGGGCTGGTCGGACACGGGCGGGAGGTCAGCCATGTCGAGATGGTACCGGCGGTAGCGTGTCGGCTCGTGTCCGACTCGTCGTCCCTCCGGCCCGCACCGATCGCTGCCGACTCTGCTGCAGCGGGCTCGGCCGCGATGGGCTCCGACGGCGAGCGCCGGATCATGCCGGACATCATGTACGGACGGTCGCCGGCGCGATTCGACGTCGCAGGGATCGGCAATGCCCTCGTCGACGTGATCGCCCCCTCGACCGAAGCGTTCCTCGTCGAGCACGGTCTCGTGAAGGGCTCGATGACCCTCGTGGAGATCGAGCGGGCGTCCGAGCTCTACGGAGCGCTCGGCACTGCGGTCGAGATGAGTGGGGGATCCGCGGCCAACACGATGTGTGGTCTGGCCAGCTTCGGCGGGAAGGCCGCGTACATCGGCAAGGTCGACACCGACGACCTCGGTGAGGTCTTCGGCCACGACATGCGGGCGGTGGGTGTCACGTTCCGAGGTGGCGGCGTCGCCCACGGGACCCCGACGGGTCGGTGCGTCATCGTGGTCACCCCCGACGCCGAACGCACGATGAACACCTGCCTCGGTGTGTCGAGCCTGCTCGGCATCGACGACTTGGACGAGGAGGTGATCGCTGACGCGAGCGTGCTCTACATGGAGGGCTACCTCTTCGATCGCGACGCCGCCAAGGCTGCCTTCCGGCGCGCCGCCGAGGTCGCGCACGAGCACGGCCGGATCGTGTCGCTCACGCTGTCCGATTCGTTCTGCGTCGACCGCCACCGCGACGATTTCCGGGCGCTCGTGCGCGACAACGTCGATCTTCTCTTCGGGAACCACGATGAGCTGCTGGCCCTGTACGAGACCGACTCGTTCGACGATGCCATCGCTCAGCTGCGCAGCGAGTGCGACATGGCGGCGATCACCACTGGGCCCGAGGGCTGTGTCGTGATCACCAAGGCGGACGTGCTCTACGTGCCGGCCGTGCCGGTCGATTCGGTGATCGACACGACGGGTGCGGGCGATCTCTTCGCCGCCGGATTCCTGCACGGGCTCACCAGCGGCCGAGATCTCTACGCGTGCGGCATGCTCGGGTCGATCGCGGCAGCGGAAGTGATCGCCCATGTCGGGCCTCGGCCGCTCGTCGAGTTGCGTACGCTCGTCGGCAATGGCTGACGATCACATCGGAACCGCCCACCTCTGGCTGGCCAGCGAGCCGGATCCCGACATCGCGGTCGAACTCGCCGACCTCATCGAGCGCGCCGAACGCGGCGACGGGGACGAACTCGCAGAACGCTTTGCCGGTCGGCTGCAGTTCGGCACCGCGGGCCTCCGAGCGGCGGTCGCCGCTGGGCCGATGCGAATGAACCGGTTGGTGGTGCGCCAGGCCGCGGCGGGGCTCGGGCAGTGGCTGCTCGACGGCGAGCAGACCGGCAAGATCCCGGATGCCGCGCAGCGCGGCGTCGTCATCGCCTACGACGCACGGCGCAAGAGTGACATCTTCGCCTTCGACACGGCACGCGTGCTCGCCGCCCTCGGCATCCGTTCGATGATCCATCCCGGTGTGCAGCCGACCCCGATTCTCGCGTGGTCGGTCACGGGGCTCGACGCAGCGGCGGGCGTGGTCGTCACGGCGTCGCACAATCCGCCTGCCGACAACGGGTACAAGGTGTTCCTGGCCGCAGGTTCCCAGATCGTCGACCCGGTGGACCGTGAGATCTCGGAGTGCATCGACCGTTTCGATCCCCTGTCGATCGTCATGGCCGGCGAGGACGACCCGCTGATCACGTTCCTCGACACGACGTGGGTCGACGCATACATCGATTCGATCCCCGCCGTGCGGCTGCGACCCGACGTCGCGGGCGCGAGGGTGGCCTACACAGCGATGCACGGCGTCGGTGGGGAGGCGATCGAGCGAGCCTTCGTCGCGGCAGGCTTCGACGTCCCGGTCGTCGTGGCTGCGCAACACGAGCCCGACGGGACGTTCCCGACCGTCGCATTTCCCAACCCGGAGGAGCCGGGCGCGATGGACCTGTTGCTGGAGGTGGCCCGGGAGAGCGGAGCGAACGTCGCCTTGGCGAACGACCCTGACGCCGATCGTCTCGGCGTCGCGATTCCGCAGGCAGACGGCAGCTGGCGACGGCTGAGCGGCGACGAGATCGGCTGGCTGTTCGCGGACCACATCCTCTCCAACACGACCGGCGACGACCGGCTCGTGATCACGACCATCGTGTCGTCGTCGTTGCTCGGCCGCATGGCGGAAGCAGCGGGCGTGCACGCCGAGGAGACATTCACCGGATTCAAGTGGATCGGCAAGATCGTCACCGAGCGACCCGAGCTGCGGTTCGTGTTCGGCTACGAGCAGGCCCTCGGATACCTCGTCACGCACCGCCCGCTCGACAAGGACGGCATCAGTGCCGCCGTCATGATGGCCGAGATCACCGGCGTCGCCCTCGCCGACGGGGTGACGTTGCAGGATCGGCTCGACGCGATCGCCGCCCGGTTCGGTCAGTACGTCACCGCCGAGCTGTCGGTGCGGCTCGACCCTGCGCTCGGAGCCGAGTGGGTGAAGGCGATCGAAGCGGACCCGCCGACCCACGTGGGTGGTCGGCCCGTCACCGCGGTGTCGACCTATCCGCAGGCGGGCCTGGTGCGTCTCGTCGTCGACGGCGAGCTGCGTCTCCAGATCCGCCCCAGCGGTACCGAACCGAAGGTCAAGCTGTACGGCGAAGGCGTCGACATCGACAAGTCGCTGCTCGACGAACTCCTCGCCGCCCTCGCCGCCACCGCCCCCGTCGATCCGTGAAAGTTGGTGCGTCGGTGCCCGGCCCCGCGCCCCAACTTCACGGCGGGGACTGCCGGGTGGCGGCGAGTTCGGTGATCAGGTCGAGCTGCGAGCCGACCTCGGGTCCGGCCATCGGGCGGTTGGCTCGGACGGTTGCGATCGCCGAGTCGATGTCGTCGCCGAGGAGCATCAGGAGCGCGACGGCCGTCGTGCCGGCTCGGCCGATCCCAGCGGCACAGTGCACCACCACGTGCTCGCCGTGTTGCAACCGGTAGGCGAGGTCGTCGAGAACCGGCCGATACACCTCGAGATCCGGAGCGCTCAGGTCGTCGATCGGAAACCACACTGCGGCGCAGCCGTGTTCGCCGATCGGGGTGATCGACGTGCGGATGTCGAGCCACTCGACATAGCGGGGATATCGGTCGTCCAGTTCCTCACGACGAGTGAGGCACGCGACCGTGGTCGCGCCGGTGCGCTCGATCACGGCATCGACATCGGCCGCGATGTGGTGTTTCCCGCACAACCAGAGCTGGCCGGGCACGCGGTCGGGGAGCGGAATTCGGTCGATTCCGCCGTCTCGCGAACGCATCGGCGTTCAGCTGGCCGGGGTGCCGAACTGACGGTCACCGGCGTCGCCGAGCCCCGGCACGATGAACGCCTGCTCGTTCAGATGCGAGTCGATCGCAGCGGTGAACAGATTGATCGACAGGCCGGCGTCCTCGAGCGCCTTGATCCCCTCGGGGGCCGCCAGCGCGCACACGACGGTGATCGGCTCGGGCGCATCGCGCTCGAGCAGGAGCTGGATCGTGGCGATCAACGATCCACCCGTGGCGAGCATCGGGTCGACGACGATCACCGGCCGACCGGCGAGCGACTCCGGCAGCTTGTTCACGTAGGGCTCGGGCTGATGCGTGTCTTCGTTCCGGGCCATGCCGATGAAGCCGATGTCGGCATTCGGGAGGAGTTCCTGCGCGGCGCCGACGAAGCCCAGCCCTGCACGAAGGATGGGCACGACCACCGGCTGCGTTGCGATGCGCCGTGCCGGCGCTGTGGTCAGCGGTGTCTCGACCGTTCCGTCGATCGTCGGTAGTGTCCTCGTCGCCTCGGCGATCAACAGCGTGCCGATGCGCTCGAGGTTCTGGCGGAACAGGGCATTCGGTGTGTCGCGGTCACGGATCCGGGTGAGGGCATCGGCGACCACCGGGTGATCGACGAGTGTCGTGTTGATCGCCATGTGGTCAGGCCTCTCCCAAGGAATGTTCGGCGCGCAACATCGCATAGCGCGGCTTGATCACACCGTTGATCAGGCGAAGTCGTTCGGGGAACGCCGCGAACGCAGACTTCATCGCGTTGACCGTGAGCCATTCGAAGTCGTCGAGACCCCAGCCGAATGCCTCCGACAGTTGCAGCATCTCGTTGGTCATCGAGGTGTCGCTCATCAGCCGGTTGTCGGTGTTCAACGTGACCCGGAACCGCAGGCGTCGGAGCATGCCGATCGGATGGTCGGCGATCGTCGGGACGACACCGGTGTTGACGTTGGACGTCGGGCACAGTTCGAGCGGGATACGGCGATCTCTCACATACGTCGCCAGTCGACCGAGCTTCTCGGTACCGAGTCCGTTCACCGGATCGATGTCGTCGACGATCCGTACCCCGTGCCCGAGCCGCTCTGCGCCGCAGAACTGGAGCGCCTCCCAGATCGACGGCAATCCGAAGGCTTCGCCGGCGTGGATCGTCGCGTGGAAGTTCTCGCGGCGGATGTACTGGAAGGCGTCGAGATGACGAGTCGGCGGATAGCCGGCTTCGGCACCGGCGATGTCGAAGCCGACGACGCCGGCGTCGCGGAACCGTACGGCGAGCTCGGCGATCTCGTAGCTGCGCGCTGCCGTGCGCATCGCCGAGACGATCCCGTAGATCGTGAGGTCGGTTCCCGCGGAGCCACGGCGGTAGCCCTCGAGGACGGCCTCCATCACCTCGTCGAGCGTCAGACCCTTCTCGGTGCTGAGCTCCGGAGCGAATCGGACTTCGGCATAGACGACGTCATCGGCAGCGAGATCCTGAGCACATTCGAACGCGACACGCTCGATCGCGTCACGGTCCTGCATCACCCCGACCGTGTGGGCGAACGTCTCGAGGTACAGCACCAGGTCGTTGCGCTTCGCTCCCCGATTGAACCAGGTGGCGAGATCGTCGACGTCGGTCGTGGGAAGGTCGCCGTACCCGTACTCGCGAGCCAACTCGATGACCGTCTGGGGCCGCAGCCCACCGTCGAGATGGTCGTGGAGGAGCGCCTTGGGCGCCCGAGCGAGCAGGTCTGCCGTCGACATCAGGCCACGCTACCGAGCGCCCGCAGGGGCATGTCGGCCGGACGTTGCAACCAGTTCCACTCCGGATACTCGGCGCGGCCCGAGATGCAGTGCAGGGAGTACGCGTGCCGGCTGGTCGGTGACGTGTTCACCGCACTCCAGTGGGGGAGCAGCCCGTGGAGCACCACGAGGGTGCCGGCGGGGACTTCGAGCGGCACGAGATCGTCGCCGGTGGGCGGCGGCGCCGGCAGTGGCGTCACGTCGAGTTGCTCGAACTCGGTGCCGTCGCCGGCCCGGTTGCGCTTGAAAAGCTGGCGCAACGGGCCGTGATGCCCACCCGGAGCCGCCCAGAGGCATCCGTTCTCGAGAGTGGCATCCTCGATGGCGAACCAGAAGCCCGTCACTGTCATGGGGTCGGTGTAGAGGAACGTCGCGTCCTGGTGGCAGCCGACCTCGCCGCCGATCAGTGGTTGCTTGAAGATGTACATCGACTGCAGGGCGAGCGGATCGACGAGGCCGATGTCGGCGGCGATCTCGGCGAGCCGCGGCTGGTACGCGAACCGTTCGAACTCGTCGTCGAGGTCGTGCTGCGCGTGGCCGATCTTGTTGATGCTCAGTTCCTTCGGCTGGGTCAGCTCGCCGTCAGCGTCGAAGGCGCCCTCCTCGAAGAAGCACCAGGTCGTCGCGCCGCTCGCGAGAAACTCGCCGTTCGACACGCGTTCCTGCTCGTTCGTGGTGAACACCGTGCGGGTCTCGCTCGGCTCCCACTCCTCGACCATTCCGATCGCTCGGTCCCGCAGGCGCCGCCGATCTCCGACTGACACGAAATCGGGCACGACGACGAACCCGTCGCGATGGAAGGAGGCGACCTGATCCTGATCGAGCACGATCGGATCGTACCCGGCTCGCTGGTGGAGCATTCGGTGCTCCTGCTCACTCGATCAAGAGTCCGAAGAAGACGAATTCGGTACGTCGGTTGAGGGCGAGCGAGGTGTCGTCCTCGGCGAGGGAGAGCAGATCGGTTTCACCGGCAGCGCGAGAGGCGAGACGGGTCGGCGAGATGCCCAGGTACAGCAGATAGTTGAGGACGGCGCGAGAGCGCTCGTCGGAGATGGCGAAGTTCCGGGCGTCGTCGCCGCGTTGATCCGCGTGCCCGATCACGAGGACGGAGATGTTTGGCAGCGCCTTCATGATGGTCACGACCCGATCGAGTTCCAACGCGTGTGCTGGCAGGATCTCGGCCGTTCCCTCGGGGAATCTGGCCGAGTTGAGTTCGATCACGCGCACGCCGACGGAGATCGGCACGGCTGGGTTGATCACCATGTTGTCGACGACGGCGGCGTCCGGGAACTGGCTGTTGGCGATGGCAAGTGCCCCGAGCCGGTCCTTGGCGGCCTGCGATGGGACCTGTCCCGAGATCGTGATGGTGTCGGTGTCGAAGATGGCAACGATGGGCAGTGGCGTGCCGTCGGGATTGGTCGGATACCCGAGTACGGGAGTCGTGGCGGACGTGCTCGGAGTGGAGTTGACGGTCGAGGTGTCGGCAGGGACGCCGGTCGAGGTGGTCGGCGAGCCCACCATGGTGGTGGTCGTGTTGCTCGATCTGGCTGTCGTCGTCGGTAGGTCACGCGACACCTCCGCGTCCGCCGTCGTGGGAGTGGTGGAGATGCTGCCGACCGACGCTTCGTCGGTCGTGGACGACTGCTCGGATCCCGACCGAGTCCGATCGACGTCGAGCACCGAACCGGTTGCATCGGTCGCGACAGGATCACCGCTGGCCACGTCGTCGTTCGACGATCCCGAACGCACTTGCCAGACCAGGAACGCGCCGATGGCGAGCACTGCGACCACCCCGGCGATGACCTTCCATCGTCGGGAGCTGTCGTCGTCATAGTCGTCGTAGTACATGGGACCCCTTGCCGTGCTGGCGGGTTGGACTCGAAACCTTGACCCTCTGGAGACCGACTGAGCCCATCTGATACCCCCCAGCGGCAATTGTCACGCGGTCCGACGCGGCGCGCGTGTTCAACCGCTGAACGTCGATCGCTTCGCACGAACGGTGGTGGCCGCGCCACCGACAGGTGTCGAGCGGTCAGCCGGCGAGGGCGGCGAACCTGGGAGCGATCACGTCGTCGACGAGGCGCCGACGGTCGTCGTAGGGCGAGAAGGACGCCATCGCCGCGTTCGTGACGAGGCGTTCCATCTCTGCGGCGGTCAGTCGCTGCTCGGTGGAGAGCGCCAGGAGCTCCGACGACGGCATCACGTCGCTCATCAGTCGGTTGTCGGTGTTGAAGCCGACGTTCAGGCCGGCCCGCAGGAACGGCCCGATCGGGTGGTCGGCGACACTCTCGACGGCACCGATCTGCACGTTGCACGTCGGCGCCATCTCGAGGTGGATCTGATGATCGAGGACGAACTGGGCGAGCGGGCCGAGCACGAGGTTGCCGTCGGAGCCAATGGTGGTGTCAGCATTGAGGCGCACGCCGTGGCCGACGCGATGTGCGCCCTGGGCGATCGCATCGGAGATCAGCAGGAGGTCGGGTGGCTCGCTGGCGTGGATCGTCATGTTGAGGTGACGCTCCCGAGCGAACGCACATGCCTCGGCGTGCAGCGACGGCGGGAATCCCGTCTCGGCGCCGGCGAGGTCGAATGCGACGACCTTTTCGTCGGTGACCCGGAGACGGTCGACGAGCTGGGCGATCTCGAGGGATCGGTGTTCGGTGCGCATCGCGCAGCAGATCGCGTTCACGGTGATCCGCTGGCCGGAGGCCGCAGCGTCGGCCTCACCACGTCGGAACCCGCTCGTCACCGTGTCGACGACGGCTTCGAGGGACAGCCCGTCGGCGACGTGCAACTCGGGGGCGAACCGGACTTCGGCGTAGACGACGCCGTCGGCAGCGAGGTCGACCACTGCCTCGTAGGCGACGCGCTCGATCGTGTCCGCCCGCTGCATGACCGCGAGCGTGTGCTCGAACGTCGCCAGGTACTGCAGCAGGTCGCCGGTCTCGGCACCGGCGGTGAACCACCGCTGGAGCGTGTCGACCTCGGTCGTCGGTAGGGTCCAGCCGATCTGGTCGGCAAGCTCGATCACCGTCTGCGGCCGCAGCCCGCCGTCGAGGTGATCGTGCAACAGCACCTTCGGTGCCCACTCGGCCTCCTCGGGCGTCATTGCATTCCGCCCGCCTGGGTCATTGGATTCCGCCCGCCTGGGTCATTGCATTCCCTTGAACCAAGGAATGCCTTCCTCCGCGGGCGGTCTCAGGCGTTGAGCGCCGACCGACACGGCGATGAGTGTGACGACGTAGGGCGTGACGAACACGAGCTGGTTGTTCGGTTCCGACGCCGCGAAGAACGCCCAGAACGTGACCGCGGTGAACACGCTCATGAAGCCCATCGTCTGCCAGCGACGTTCGACGACCATCCAGATCGACATCACGAGGAGGCTGATCCCGGCCGCCAGGATCAGCGCGCTGACGAGATCGCCCGGGTTGGTCCGCAGCGTGATGCCCTGCGCATAGCCGAAGAGCCCGGCGCCGGCGGCCGTCCCCAGCGGCATCCAGTTGCCGAAGATCATCGTGGCCAGACCGAGGAAACCACGCCCGGCCACCTGGTTCTCCTGGTACCGGTTGGCGAAAAGCACCAGCACCGCTCCACCCATCCCTGCGAGGGCACCCGAGAGCCCCATGCCGATGTGCCGCATCGTGTGGACGGACACGCCGAGTGAGTCGGCCGCTGCGGGTCGCTCACCGGCGGATCGCAGACGGAGACCGAGCGGGGTGTGCCACAGCAGATAGGCGATGCCGAAGAAGATGGCGATGGTCAGCACCACGTCCCACGAGACCGCCGTAGTGAGTCCCTTGGCGAGGGCGGCGACGTCGGCGATCAGGAACCACCCGCGATCCTCGAGCCAGCCGAGGATGTCGGGCGACGTCCATCCGAACAGGTCGCCGCCCGACAGGAACGGCACGGTGAAGGCGCCGATCGCGCCGGTGTTGCCGGGGGAGGTCGTGATCGAACCACCCTGCACGTCGGTGAACAACTCGCCGGCCATGAATCGGGCCGTACCGGGAGCGATGATGTTGATGGCGACGCCGGCGACGATGTGGTTCACGCCGAACGTGGTCGTGGCGAGGCTCATCACCATGCCGCCGGCCATCCCCCCGATGATTCCCCCGAGCAGCGCCATCCACGGGCCGTACTGCCATCCCCACCATCCGGCGAAGATGGTGCCCATCACCATCATGCCGTCCAGACCGATGTTGATCGTGCCGCTGCGCTCGGCGACGAGGCCGGAGAGCCCCGCCAGACCGATGGGGGCGGCAACCCGGAGCGCCACGCCGAACGTGCCGCTCGACGTCAGGTCGTCGTTGTCGGCGAGGAGGCGGGTGAGCGACAGGATCGCCATCGCGCCGAGGGCCACTGCGAGCGGCATCCAGCGGGCCTTGCGCCAGGTGGATTCGGCACCGGGCTCGCGAACGTCCGATGCGGTCGAGTCGATGGTGGCGGTCACGCCGGTGCTCCCGCCATCGGTGTCGAACTCGGCGGCGGCTCTCGGTGGAGTTTCGCGGTCGCCGTGGCAGCAGCGGCGGCGACGGCGGCATCGTTTCGACGTCGGACCACCTCGTAGGCGATGACGGCCACGAGCAGGAACGAACCCTGGAGGATGCGCCCGATCTCCTGCGGAATCCCGATCGGTGCCAGCCGCTGCGTGGCCCGTTCGATCGTGGCCCACACGATGGCTGCCGCGGCGATCCCGACCGGACTGTTGCGACCCAGGAGCGCGAGGCCGAGGCCCGTGAACCCGATCGTCACCGGAAAGGCGTCGCCGTACTTCTGGAAGTTCGGGTCGGCGAGCAGGAACGGCAGGCCGATCATGCCGGCGACCGCCCCCGACATGAAGAGCGTGATCAGCACCATCTTCTTCGGGTTCACGCCGGCGGACCGGGCGGCGTCCGGGTTGAGGCCGGACATCTTCAGGTCGTAGCCGAAACGACTGCGGTTGAGCAGGACGTAGTACCCGACGCCGAGAAGGATCGCGAACGGCAGGAAACCGTACAGCTGGACACCTGGTGCGAGGTTGAAGCCGAGGATCTCGATCAACCTGTTCAACGACGGGATCTGCGCCGAGGACGGCATCTGCTTGGTGTTCTTGACGAGTCCGGCGGTCTCGTCGTCGGCGAGGAACTCGTTGAGCAGGAACGCCACGAGGCCGAACGCGATGTAGTTCAGCATGATCGTGGAGATCACGACGTTGACGTTGCGTGTCACGTTGAGGACGGCAGCGATGAGCGCCCACGTGCCGCCCACCGTGATCGCGACGAGGAAGACGAACGCGACGTGGATCGGTGGCGGCAACGACACCTCCGCGCCGGCCCAGCCGGCGATCAACGCAGCGAGGATGTACTGACCGTTCGAGCCGATGTTGAACAGGTTCATCTTGAAGCCGATCGCGACCGCCACCCCGGCGATGTAGTACGGCACCGCACGGTTGATGATCAGCACGACCGACTCGGTCGAGTCGATCGTCTGCCACATCTCACGGAACGCGTCGATCGGGTTGTTGCCGGAGATCAACAGCGCGATCGAGGAGATGACGATCGCGGCAACCGCCGCGGCCAACGGTGCGAGCGAGCCCCGCCAGATCCGTTCGAACATCACTGAGCCTCCGTTCGCACGCCGGTCATGTAGGAACCGAGATCGGCCGGCGTCACGGTCGCCGGATCGAGGTCGGCGACGACCCGCCCTCGGAGCATGACGAGCAGTCGGTCGGACAGACCGATCAACTCTTCGAGGTCCGCCGAGATGAGGAGCGTCGCCATGCCGTTCTCGCGAGAGTCGCGGATGACGTCCCAGATGAGTGCCTGGGCGCCGACGTCGACGCCACGGGTCGGATGCGAAGCGATCAGGACCGACGGCTCCATGGTCATCTCGCGGCCGACGACGAGCTTCTGCTGGTTTCCTCCTGACATCGTGAACGTCGGCGCCTCGACACCGGGGGTCCGGACATCGAAGGTGTCGATGATCTCCGCTGCCCGTTTGCGCGCCCCTGCGATATCGATCCACGGGCCGCGTCCGAACGGAGCCTGGTGCTGGTGCCCGAGGGCGGCGTTCTCCCAGATCGTGAACGGCAGGACGAGCCCTTCCTTCTGCCGGTCCTCGGCGATGTAGCCGAGGCCGAGCGCACGTCGCTGCTGGGTCGACAATCCGGTGATGTCGCGGCCGGCCACCGAGATGCTGCCCGTCGCTGCGATGAGGCCGAGGATCGCATGGACCAGTTCACTCTGACCGTTGCCCTCGACCCCTGCGATGCCGACAACCTCGCCCTGGTGCACGGTCAGCGTGACCTGTTCGACGAGCGGCCGCCCGCCATCCGGATTCGTCACGGTGACGTCGTCGAGCACGAGTTCGGCGATGTCGCTGACCTTGCCTCCTCTGATCTCGGGTGACGGAAGCTCGGAGCCCACCATCATCTCTGCGAGATCGCGCGGGGTCACCGCGCTGGGGTCGGAGATCTCGCCGACGGTTCTCCCTTGCCGGATCACGGTGATCGCATCGGCGTGCTGGAGCACCTCGTCGAGTTTGTGCGAGATGAAGATGACGGTGGCGCCCTGTGCGGTGAGCTCGCGCAGGGAATGGAACAGCTCGTCGACCTCTTGGGGCACGAGCACCGCCGTCGGTTCATCGAGGATCAGGATCTTTGCGCCGCGGTACAGGACCTTCAGGATCTCGACGCGCTGCTTGTCGCCGACACCGAGGTCCGACACGAGCGCATCCGGGTCGACATCCAGGCCGTACTCTTCGCCGAGTTCGCGAAGGCGGGCGCGAGCAGGTTTCGGCTTCAGCGCGGCCTTTGTGCCCGGTTCGTCACCGAGCACGACGTTCTCCCAGACGGTGAAGTTCGCGGCCAGCATGAAGTGCTGGAACACCATTCCGATGCCGGCGGCGATCGCGTCTCGCGGCGAGGAGAAGGTGACTGGTTCGCCGTTGACGGTGATCGTTCCCTCGTCGGGCCGGTGAGAGCCGTACAGCGTCTTCATCAGTGTCGACTTGCCCGCCCCGTTCTCACCGACGATGGCGTGGACCGAGCCGGCTCGCACCGTGAGGTTGACCCCGTCGTTCGCGACGACTCCGGGGAAGCGCTTGACGATGTCTCTCAGTTCGATCGCCGGCACCCGCGTCAAGAGGGCCGCACTGTCCCGCTCCGTCGAACTCATCGTGTGATGTTTAGTCGATTCCAACAGCCCCGCGCCTCGGCCGGAACGCGACGATGCCCGCCCGGTGGACCGGGCGGGCATCGTCGAGATCGATCGCTGGGCGATCAGTCTTGATTCGTCGGATCAGGGAGCGGTCGGGACTTCGATTTCGCCGCTGGCGATCTGCTCCGCGTATGCGTCGAGCTCGGCCGCGATGTCGTCGACGAATCCGCCGCTCGTCGAGTAGCCCACGCCATCGGAGGCGATGTCGTACACCTGCACGCCACCTTCGAAGGTGCCGCCGCAGAAGGCAGCGATCGTGTCGTACGTGGCGACGTCGACCTTCTTGAGCATCGAGGTCAGGATGTACGGCTGCAGCTCGGCCGACACCAGTTCGTACTGGTCGGAGTCGACGCCGATCGCCCACACCGTTCCGGGCTCGCCTGCGGCTGCTGCCGCTTCGAAGGCGCCGAGACCGGAGCCACCAGCGGCCGAGTACACGACGTCAGCGCCGGCCTCGTACTGAGCGGCGGCGAGTTCCTTGCCCTTGGCCGGATCGTTGAAGCCGCTGAAGTCCGGCGGCTGGCTGATGTAGTTGGTGAGGATCTCGATGTCCGGGTTCACGGCCTGGGCGCCAGCGGCGTATCCGGCTTCGAACTTCTGGATCAGTTCGTTCTCGACGCCACCGATGAAGCCGATGATTCCGGATTCGCTCTTCAGCGCGGCTGCGGCACCGACCAGGAACGAACCCTGCTCTTCGGCGAACACGAGCGATGCGACGTTGTCGGCCTCGACGACCGAGTCGATGATGGCGAAGTTGGTGTCGGGGGCGGCAGCCGATGCAGCGGTGATCGAGTCACCGAACAGGAAGCCGACGCCGATGACGAGGCCGTTGCCGTCGTCGACGAGACCGGTCACGCGCTCGGCACGGTCGCCGTCGCCGGTCGGAGTGGATTCGGAGGCGACGACACCGAGTTCGGCGACGCTTTGGTCGAGCCCGGCGCCTGCGGCGTCGTTGAACGACTTGTCGCCACGGCCGGTGATGTCGTACACGACGCCGACGGCGCAATCGCCCTCGACGGGTGCGCCGGTGCCGGCTGGGGCTTCGGTGCCGGCTGGGGCTTCGGTGCCCTCCGGTGCGTCGGTACCGGCAGGTGCCTCGGTGCCGTCCGGTGCGTCGGTCGACGAGCTGGCGTCGTCGTCGCTACCGCAGGCAGCGGCGGTGAAGCCGAGTGCTGCGATGGCGCCGAACGCAAGAATCTTCTTGCTCTTGATCATGGTCTCCCCTTCAGGATGTGCTCTGGCGGTGATTCGCCAAATGTTCACGGTGACCCGCAAAGCTACCAAGCGGTAAGCACGGATGGGGACCAACGGGTCGGTGGGCGGTCGAGTTCACGTCCCTGAAATCTGGCCGATTGCCGGTCCGTGGCGGGTGTTGGTTCGTATCGTTGAGCTGGTCATGTCCGCTGAGAGAGCTCGACACGGTTCTGGTCGGCGCGCGAGCCGCCGCACTTACATGGTCCGGCGCGTCGTCGCGCTCGGCCTCGTGGCGCTGATCGTGTTCGGCGCCGTACGTGTGGTCGGCAGTCTCACCTCGGGTGACGACCCGGTCGCCGATGCCGAGTCGCCCGAATCGACGGTGGCCGGCACGGGTGACATCGGCTCCGGCGAGACGGTGCCGACCGACTCGACGGCGGCGTCGGTCGACAGCGCGACGAGTGCGGTGGCCGACACGGTGCCGGAGAGCACGGGGCCGCCGACGGCGGAGGATCCGGCCAAGGTCTACATCGTCGGCGACAGCGATGCCGGCACGTTCGGGCCGTATCTCCAGACACTGCTCGACGGCACGAACATCGTCGACACCGAACTCAACTACAAGGTGTCGTCCGGCCTCGCCCGTCCCGATTTCTTCGACTGGCCCGCAGAACTCACGGCCAGGCTGCCCGAGGTCGACCCCGACATCGTCGTGGCGACGTTCGGCGGCAACGATTCGCAGGGCCTCGCCGAGGCCGACGGAACGTTCATCGTGTCCGATCCCGTGAGCGACGAAGCCGACTGGACCGTCGAGTATCAGCGCCGGGTCGGCGAGGTGATGGACCTGATGCTCGAAGACGGTCGCACGGTCGTCTGGGTCGGCATCCCGAACGACGACAACCCGGATGTGACGGCCCGTCTGCGGATCCAGGATCAGGCCGTACGCGCTGAAGCGGCGAAGCGGCCGGAGGTGATCTTCGTCGACACGTGGGCCCGGTTCTCCGGACGTGACGGCAACTGGGCCGAGTTCGTGATCGATCCTCGCGACAGTCAGGGCAAGGACGTTCGAGCAGACGACGGGTTCCACCTCAACACCAACGGCGCCGAGATCCTCGCCCTCGACATCGCCCAGGCGATCCGCGACGAACTCCGAACCCGCGGCGCGAGTATCTGAGCTCGAAATCCACGTTTGCGACAAGAAGTTGGAGACCCGGGTCTCCAACTTCTTGTCACAAACGTGAAATGACGGGCTGTTATTGCTGTTGGCCGCGGGCTTG
>JANNNB010000345.1:0-1805 GCA_031398325.1 Actinomycetes bacterium | reverse complement strand
GTCGACTCGATGCACACCTCGACGGTCGGGCTCGACTCCTTCGAGGACGCCATCGCCGATCTGGCGAGCGGGCAGAGCAAGCACATGAAAGTACTCGTCAATCCGAACTGACAGAAGGAATGGGAGGCAGTGATGTTCGATTTCACCGGCAAGACCGTGCTCGTCACCGGAGCGTCGATGGGGCTCGGGGAGGGGTTCGCGCACGGCTTCGCCGACGCGGGCGCCGACCTCGTTCTGACCGCTCGCTCGGCCGATCTCCTCGAGGGAGTAGCGGCGGCGTGCCGGGCGAAGGGCAGCACCGTGACGGTGGTACCGGGTGACGTGTCGATCGAGGCCGACGTGGCCCGCGTCGTTGCAACGGGGGTCGAGGCGCACGGCCGGATCGACGTGCTGATCAACAACGCCGGCGTCAGCGACATGCGCGGTGTGGCTCCGGAGTCGTTCGACATGGACACCTGGAACTGGATCATGTCGATCGACCTGAACGGTGCCTTTATGTACCTGCGCGATGTCGGGCGTCACATGCTCGAATCCGGCGGCGGCTCGATCGTCAACATCTGCTCGATCATGGGCCATGGTGCGAACGAACTGAATGTGATCGCCTACACCGCAGCCAAGGGAGCGCTGCGGAACCTCACCCTGCAACTCGGCTGCGAGTGGGCCGACCGTGGCGTCAGGGTGAACTCGGTGTCGCCCGGCTTCATCGTGACCGAGATGGTGCGTCCGGCCCTGGAGGGAATGGGCATGGATCGGTGGATCGCGAGCCGGACGCCGATGCGCAGGATCGGTGAACTCGACGAGATCGTCGCGCCGGTCTTGTTCCTCGCCTCCGATGGCGCGAGTTACGTGACCGGACACGACCTCAACGTCGACGGTGGCACCAACGCAGCCAACGGCTACTACCAGATCCCTCCAATTCATCAGGAATGGAACGCCGACACCGCCCCGCGAATCGGTGTCGGTTACGAGGGCGTCGTGCCGCGCCCCGACTGGTACGAGGCGATGAAGGCCGGCATTCCAGGCATCCACTACACGCCCGATTCCTGACTGACTCGCCGCCATATTCCCTCTGGTCCGTCGCGTAACCATCCGATCGGTTAGTTTCCCTTCATCGGGCCGAATCGGTCCCGTGCGTCGTCGCCCCGGGGGGCGAACGGCGGCCACAAACATGAGGGGGAATTTGTGACTTCACGATCAACGAAGCGGACACGTCTGCTCTTCGGGCTCGCCGCCAGCTTCGCGCTGGTAGTAGCAGCCTGCGGCAGCGACGACGACTCGGGCAGCGAGTCGACCGACGCACCGACCGAGGCGACCACTGGCGCCACGGATGCACCGGAGGAGACCACGGCAGGAACTGAGGCTCCGGACACGACCGAAGGCGACGACGAGATGCTCGGCGAAGCGACGGGCGAACCGATTCGAATCGGCGTGCAGAACCTCGAGGGCGACCCCAATGGTTCGTTCCCGGAGTACTCCATTGCCGTTCAGGCGGCAGCCGACTACGTCAACGCCGAACTCGGTGGACTCGGTGGCCGTCCGATCGAAATCGTGCTCTGCAAGTCGGTCGTCACGCCTGACGACTCGCAGCGGTGCGCCAACGAA
The DNA here is from genome assembly GCA_031398325.1 of Actinomycetes bacterium. GTDB lineage: Bacteria > Actinomycetota > Acidimicrobiia > Acidimicrobiales > Ilumatobacteraceae > Sva-07. Next base: position 203 of record JANNNB010000345.1, on the reverse strand, counting down.
TTGTCGGCCGACGGGGTCGAGATAGCGCTCTCGAGCATCAACTTCTTCGGCAACCACTTCTCGATCTACCAGGGCTCCGACATCCCGGTGCTCGTGGTGACCCCGATCACGATCGCCGACTTCACCTCCGAGGGCGTCTACGCCATCGGAGCGGGCGGCGGCTGTCTCGGCGTGCACACCGGTCTCGTGCAGTTCGCCACCGA
>JANNNB010000201.1:0-71132 GCA_031398325.1 Actinomycetes bacterium | reverse complement strand
CGCCCTCGTCAACGGCGAGACCGCCTGCGAGTGCGAGCTCCTCTTCGTCATCGTTGACGCCTGAGCGTTTCGCCGGACCTCGTCCGAGGCGATGCCGGGCCCGTGGCTGATCGACCAGAGCCGCCGACGGACGCGCCAGCGAGGAGGCGGAGCGAGGCCGACCTCGACGGTCGCGACGAGACGTGACGTGAGGCCGAGCCAATCAGCCTGGAGCGATGACGACGGAGCCGTTGTGGCCGCCGAAGCCGAAGTTGTTCGAGATGACCGGGCCGGGCTCCCATGGTCGGGCCTCGCCCATGACGACGTCGATGGTCATCTCGTCGCCGAGCACCTTGGTGTTCGCCGTTGGTGGGATCAGCTTCTTCCGGATCGACAACAACGCGGCGGCCGCTTCCAACGCACCCGCGGCACCCAACGCGTGGCCCGTGACGCCCTTGATGGACACGACCGGCACGTTGCCCGCGCCGAACACCTCGGTGACGGCCGCAGCTTCAGCCGCATCGTTGAGTGGGGTCGACGTGCCGTGGGCATTGACCTGCTTCACGTCCGAGGCTTCGATGCCCGCCTCTGCCAGCGCCTGGCGCATGCACGCGATGGCTCCGACGCCGCCGGGCGACGGTGCGGTGATGTGGTGTGCGTCGGCGTTGCTCGCACTCCCGAGGATCTCACCGATGATGTTGGCTCCACGAGCCTCTGCTCGTGACCACTCCTCCAGGACCAGGACGGCGGACCCCTCGCCCATGATGAAACCGTCGCGATCGGTGTCGAACGGCCGACTGATGCCCACGGTCGACAACGCGGTCATGTTGCGGAATCCCGCCAGCGCCGTCACCGTGCCGGCGGCTTCTGCGCCACCGGTGGCGGCGGCGTCGATCACGCCCCACTTGATGAGGCGGGCCGCGTAGCCGATGGCATGCGACCCGGCGGCGCACGCCGTGCAGATCGTCTCGTTCGGGCCCTGCAGGCCATAACGCATCGAGATGGCAGCGCCCGACGCATTGACCATCATCATCGGGACGAGGAACGGGGAGACCCGGCGTTCACCCTTCTCGAAGCGCACGATCACCTGCTCTTCGAGCGTGCGCAGCCCACCGATACCGCTGGCGAAGATGGTGCCGAACCGCGCTGGATCGACGCCAATCGCGTCGATGCCACCGGCCTGCTCGAAGGCTTCGCCGGCGGCTGCGAGCGCGAACTGTTCGACCCGGTCGGCGCGACGGGCTTGCTTCGGGTTCTCGAAATACGGAGTGGGATCCCAGTCGTCGATCTCGACGGACTGGCGGCCGTCGGAGATGCCCGGGCCGAGGAGGCCTGCCCAGAAGGCGTCGGCTCCGACGCCCGCAGGGGCGACGACGCCCAACCCGGTGACCGCGACCCGCCGGTCGCCACTCATCAGAGCTTGTTGGCGACGAGGTCGTACGCCTGCTGGACGGTCTCGACTCCCTCGAGTTCCTCCTCGGGCACCGAGATGTCGAACTCCTCTTCGAGTGCCATCACGAGCTCGACGAGATCGAGGCTGTCAGCGTCGAGATCGTCACCGAAGTTGGCGTCGGGAACGACCGCGCTCTCCTCGACCGACAGCACCTCGACGGCGCATTTGCGAAAGCGGGCAAACAGTGCTTCATCCACGGGTCTTCTCCTTGTAAGTGGTTCCAGATTGTAGAACGCGGCTCAGTGTCCCATACCGAGCCCGCCATCCACGGGGATGACGGCACCGGTGATGTATGCCGCGTCGGGTGATGCAAGAAACGTAGCGACACCGGCGATCTCATCGGGAGTCGCCACCCGGCCGAGCGGCACAGCAGCGGTCATCGCGGCGAGCAGTTCGTCGCTGAGCGATGCTGTCATGTCGGTCGCCACCGGGCCCGGTGCAATGACGTTGACGGTGATCGAACGAGACCCCAGTTCGCGGGCCAGCGAGCGGGCGAGCCCGACGAGACCGGCCTTGGATGCCGCATAGTTCGACTGGCCGGCCTGACCGAGCAGCGCAACGACGGACGACATGAGAATGATGCGGCCCGCACGCGCCTTCAGCATTCCTCGCGCGGCGCGCTTGGTCACTCGGTACGCGGCAGTGAGGTTGGCGTCGATCACCGAGGTGAAATCGTCCTCACTCATTCGTAGCAGCAGGCCGTCGTTGGTGATCCCGGCATTGGACACCAGCACCTCGACGGTTCCACCGAACTCCGCCTCGATTGCGTCGAAGGCCGCGTTGACGTCGTCGTTGGAGGTGACGTCGCACTTGACCGCGAACAGTCCGTCCGGTGGGGGAGTGGAGTTGTACGTGACGGCGACCCGATCTCCGGCCGCGGCGAACCGCTGGGCGGTGGCGAGGCCGATGCCGCGCGACCCGCCGGTGACGAGCACGATGCGGGATCCGGACGCCGCCACGGCTGACTCCTTGCTCACGTGTGCTCCACTGCGTTCGGCGACCAGCGGATGATGGCGCTGGCCGCGGTCATGCCGGCGCCGAAGCCGACGAACAGGATCAGTTCCCCGTCGCTGACGCGACCTGCGTCGAGTGCCGCAGCCAGAGCGAGCGGCACCGAACCCGACGATGTGTTTCCGGTCCGGTCGAGCACGAGCGACGTGCGGTCCATGCTGAGACCGAGCCGATCACAGGCGGCCGAGATGATCCTCGTGTTGGCCTGATGGGGCACCACGAGCGCGATGTCGTCGGCCGTCACGTCGGCGTGCGCCATCGTCTTGGTCGCCGAGTCGACCATCGCGCGGACGGCGCGGCGGAAGATCTCCTTGCCGTCCATCTGCATCTTGGCGTCGTGTTCGCAGTACAGGAACTTCTCCGCGCCTCCGTCGGAGTCGAGGTCCCACGCCAGCATCTGACCCGGGCCGTCCACGGCCTCCAACACGACAGCACCCGACCCGTCGGCGAACAGGATCGCCGTGTTCCGGTCGGTCCAGTCGACGATGCGGGCCAGCGTGTCGGTGCCGATGACCAGCACCTTGTCGGCACCCATCGCGATCATCCCGTGCGCGTTGATCAGCGCGTAGACCCAGCCCGAGCATGCAGCGTTCATGTCGAAGGCCCCGCACGACAGCCCGAGCGCATGCTGCACTGACGAGGCGGTCGCCGGCACCATGCGGTCAGGCGTCGTGGTCGCGAGGATGACGCCATCGATCTCGTGTGGCTCCAGGCCCGACATGGCGAGGGCCTGCCGACCCGACTCGATCGAGAGCTCGGAGGTCGTGCCGCCGACGTGGCGCTCCCGAATGCCCGTGCGCTCGGTGATCCACGCGTCGCTGGTGTCCATCATCTTCGCGAGGTCCGCGTTCGTGAGCACCTTCGGGGGCAACGCGGTGCCCCATCCGGTGATCACGGCACCACGAACCCCTGGTCTGACTGCTGGCATCGTGCCGGTCCTCTCGCTCGCGCCCAGGTCAGTCGGATCGCAGCCAGGCGATCGGTTGGCGGGCGGTGACCCGCTCGGTGTCCACCGCGATGTAGCTCTGCAGCACGCCAGCGAAGGGCGAGCGGACCTCGACGTCGCCGACGTGTCCGAGCACGGTGCCGACCGCGATGAGTTCGCCGTCGGCCAGAGTGCCGATCGGGGTGAAGATCCCGGTGCCGGGGCTGACGACGAGGCGCTCGACCGCGAAGAGGTGTTCGCCTTCGATCTGTGCGCCGAGCGAGAGTCCGGTGGACGCCGCGCCGGTGTCGACCCATTCGATCAGCTTGTCGAGGTCCTCGGGTGTGGCGACCGAGATGGTGCGACAGTTCGACACGGTCCGCTTTGCCATCCCCGTCAACACGCCGCCGGGTCCGAGCTCAGCGAAGCTGCTGACGCCGGCATCTTCGAGGGTGAGCAGGCAGTGTTTCCAACGTACGGGGCTCGACAGCTGGGCCGACAGCAGGCTGGCCCAGTCGTCGCCGCGATCATGGGCCATCGCGTCGACGTTGGACACGACCGGAACGTCCGTGTCGCGAGGCTTGGCTTCAGCGAGGGCGTCGCGTAGGCGCTCGCGAGCCGACGCCATGAACGGCGTGTGGAACGCACCCGAGACCTGCAACGGCATGACCTTCTTTGCGCCCAGTTCCTTGGCGTGCACGGTTGCCGCCGCGACGCCTTCAGGTGAACCGGCGATGACGATCTGACCGGGTGCGTTGAAGTTGGCCACCCACACGTCGGCGTCGGCGCGCCGGCAGGCGATCTCGACCTGGTCGTCATCGAGCCCGAGCACCGCCGCCATGGTGCCCGGCTGAGCGTTGCCCGCGTCGTGCATCGCCGCGGCGCGCGCGACGACGAGGCGGACGCCATCGTCGAACCCGAGTGCGCCCGTCGCAGTGAGCGCCGTGTATTCGCCGAGGCTGTGCCCGGCACAGAAGCTCGGCTCGACGCCCAGTCGCTCGACCGCGTCGAGCACCATCAAGCTCGACACGAACGTAGTGAGCTGTGCGTTTCGGGTGTCGCGCAACTCGTCGGCATCGGCGTCGCACAGCAGTTGCGCGACATCACGACCAGCGATCTCGCTCGCCTCGTCGACCAGCTCCCAGCTCTCGTGGTCACGCCACGGAAGGCCCATGCCGGGGCGTTGCGACCCCTGGCCAGGGAACGTGAATGCGAGCATTCGCGGCAGGCTAGACCGACGACGACGTCGAGGCGAGCTACCGCCCGGTAGGTCGACGATCGGGGCCGGGTTTCGTGTCACACCGCTTCTTCACGATGGTGTCATGTACGTCCGGCACGAGCAGGAGGTGGTCGACCAGGTACTCGCGCTTGCAGCGGCGGGCGTGCCGAAGCTGCGAATCGCTCGCGCCGTCGGGGTCAACGTCGGCACCGTCCGCAAGTGGATCGTTTCGGGTGGAGTCCGGAGGCAACGCACGTCTCGATGCGAGGAAGGCGAGAACGAATGTCCCGTACGGAGGGTGGCGAACCCGGCCGCGTACTCGTATCTGCTCGGCCAGTACCTCGGCGATGGCTGGATCGACCTCAACGGCCGGCGCGGTGTCTACCGACTGGTGATCGCGTGCTGCGCTGCCTACCCGGGGATCGTCGAGGAGGTGCAGCGGGCGATCGAACACGTCATGCCGGAGAATCGAGTCGGTCGAGTCCCGCGACAGGGTGTGATCAACGTCCAGGCGTATTCCACGCATTGGCGGTGCCTGTTTCCGCAGGCGGCACCTGGCAAGAAGCACGATCGGCCCATCGTTCTCGAGTCCTGGCAAGAACAGATCGCGCTCGTCGACCATCCCCACCAATTTCTGCGTGGGTTGATCCAGAGCGACGGCTGCCGGGCGATCAATCGGGTACGTGGTGCAAGCGGCGGGCGGTACGAATATCCCCGATACCAGTTCACCAACGTGTCCGACGACATTCGGGACCTGTTCGCTCGCGCATGCGACGTCGTCGGGGTGGAATGGCGTCGGATGAACCGGTACACCATCGCGGTCAGCCGACGCGAGAGCGTCGCTCTGCTCGACACATTCATCGGCCCGAAGGCATGACCTGGCCGAGCAGCGCGGCCGATACATTGTGCCCGCACGCCCCGGTAGCCCAATCGGCAGAGGCCATGGTCTCAAACACCATCAAGTGTGGGTTCGAGTCCCACCCGGGGCACCAGGCGACGATCTGGCAGGATCGGCGCATGGATGCAGCACTGGCACGGAAGACCTGGCGGACGCTCGAGCCGATACACGGTGCGATCTACTTCGTGCCGGAGGCTGCGGAGGAGTATGCGGCCGTCGGCGTCGAGGGTCGTATGCGCGGGTACTTCGCCTCGCGTGCGGCGCCGATGGGAGCCGTCGTGCCCGAGGTCGTCATCGCCACGTTCTTCAACTTCGACCCGGAGTTCGTTCGCACCAACGTCCAGGGAGTGTGGAACGACACCACGCCCGAGCAGATCCTCTCCGCCCGGACGCGTGCCGCAGACCGCATGTTGCGGCGCATCGGTGGCGATCTCGTCGACAGCGCCGACGTCGCCGAGGCCGCCGAACTGGCTCGTGTCGCGGCGACGGCGGCATGTGACGACATCGTCGGCCGGCCGCTGTTCGCCGGCCACGCATCGTTGGCCTGGCCCGAAGCGCCACACCTGGTGCTGTGGCACGCGCAGACGCTGTTGCGTGAGCACCGCGGCGACGGGCACATCGCGGCGATGGTCGTCGAGGGCCTCTCCGGTTGTGATGCGTTGGTCACGCACGCCGCCGCCGGCGACGTGCCAGCTGCTGTGTTGCAGGGCACGCGGTCGCGTCAGGACGCGGATTGGCGGGCGTCGGTCGCCGGATTGTGCGATCGGGGCTGGCTCGACGCGGAAGGAGCGTTCACCGATGTCGGCCGGGAGCGCCGGGCCTGGATCGAGCAGCGCACCGACGAGTTGTCCCTTCCCGCGTACGCCGCCCTCGGCGCCGAGGGCTGTGAACGCCTTCGCGAGCTCGCGCGTCCGCTGAGCAAACTCATGGCGGCCGCGCTCGGCTTCTAGGCTGATGGGACAATGGGATCCTGGCTGGTCGAACGAAGGCTGACCCAGGTCGGGTCCAGACTGAAATCGCTGCGCGCCGAACTGGGGATCATCGACGAGCAGCTCGGGCATCTCGGAGACGACGCTGACGACCAGGCGATCCGAGCGCTCGTGTCCGAGACCCCCGGCGCCTCGTTCGAAGCCCGCGACGCCCAGCGTCACGTCGAGGCGATGTTGAAGCACCGGGCCCATGTCCTGAGCGAGATCGCCGGCCTCGAACGCAAGCAGGACGATCTCCTCGACCGCATGTGAGGCCCCCTGGCGCCGACGCGGATGGTAGATAGTGGGGATGCCATTGCGCGTCGTGATCGCCGAAGACGAAGCCATCATCCGCATGGACCTGCGCGAAACCCTCGAAGAGGAGGGCTACGAAGTGGTGGGCGAGACGGGCCGCGGCGACCAAGCGGTCGAGCTCGTGAGGGCGCTCCAGCCCGATCTTGCGATTCTCGACATCAAGATGCCGGGAATGGACGGGGTCGAGGCGGCACGCATCATCAACGGCGAAAAGGTGTGCGGCGTCCTGATGCTCACGGCGTTCAGCCAGCGTGAGGTCATCGAGGAAGCCCGCGATGCCGGAGCACTGGCGTTCCTCGTCAAGCCGTTCCAGAAGAGCGACCTGATCCCCGCCATCGAGGTGGCGATGGGCAGGTTCCGCGAACTGCGGGCACTGACCGGCGAGATCGATGCGCTGGGAGAGCAGCTCGAGGCTCGCAAGTTCATCGAGCGGGCCAAGGGGGTCCTGATGGACGAGGCCGGAATGTCGGAGAACGAGGCGTTCGGGTTCATCCAGCGCACCGCGATGAGCGAGCGCACGCGAATGCGTGACGTCGCCGATCGCATTCTCGACGGTTCGCTGCGGCCCGATGCCGAGTAGTGCGGCCATGCTGAGCTGATGGGTACCTACATCGTCGTCGACGGCAACTCGCTCACATATCGAGCCTTCTTCGCGCTTCCCACCGACATGGCCACGGCGAGCGGCCAGGTGACGAACGCCGTGTTCGGGTTCACATCGATGCTGATCAACGTGCTGAAGGACCACAAACCCGACGGTGTGCTCGTCGCGTTCGACCGGCCCGAGCCGACGTTCCGACACGAGGCGGAACCCGAGTACAAGGCGCAGCGAACGGCCGCCCCTGACATCCTCCGACAGCAGATGGGCCTCGTACGCGAGGTGCTCGATGCCATCGGCATCACCGCGATCGACTGCGCTGGTTGGGAGGCCGACGACCTGATCGCGACGGCCGTCGACCTGCTCGTCGCCGATGGTCACGACGTCATCATCGTCACCGGCGATCGCGACAGCTACCAGCTCGTGGCAGACCCCCACGTGAAGGTGCTCTACAACCGGCGCGGCGTCAGTGACTACGCGTTCTACGACGAAGCGGGTATCGAGGAGAAGACCGGGGTGACGCCGGCGCTGTATCCGCAATATGCGGCCCTTCGCGGGGACACGAGCGACAACCTTCCCGGCGTGCCCGGCGTCGGGGAGAAGACGGCGGCCAAGCTGATCAACCAGTACGGCGGCCTCGATGGCATCTTCGCCAACGTCGACGCCCAGACGCCGAAGCTGAAGGCGTCGCTCGTGGAGCACGAGGCGCGGGCTCGCAAGAACCTCGACCTGATGATCCTGCGCCACGACGCGCCACTCGGCGAGACGGTGGTCTCGGACCTCGGCGTCGACCCGAACCCGGACGAGCTGAGCCGACTGTTCGACTTCCTCGAGTTCCGCACGCTGGGAATCCGTCTGGCCGAGGCGCTCGCCGGGATGGGTATGGGCCTCGACATCGGGGGCGGCGAAGATCGCCAGGAACTCGTCGCCGAGGTGGCGTCGGTCGACGACCCCACAGCAGCTGTCCAACTCATCATCGGCACCGGAGCGCTCGCCGTCGCCGCGGCGTGGGTCGGCGAACCCGGCCGCAGTGACCTGACCGGCCTTGCCATCGTGCGCGACGCCGCCGCGGCAGACGTCGCCTGGATCCCGGCGGCCGTGCTGGCCGACGACCGTGTAGCCCTGGCGTTGGCCGGCCACGAGGTGGTGCACGGGCACAACGTCAAGCCGCTCATGCGTTCGCTGTTCGCGATGGGCATCGACCTCAACGGACTCGCCCTCGACACGGCGATCGCCGCCTACCTCATCGACCCGGCCGAGGCCCGCTACACGCTGCCCGACCTGATCGAGAAGTACACCCGGTTCGCTCGTCCGAGCGACGTCGCGTCGTCGGGCCAGCTCGATCTCGACGGTACCTCGATGACCGACGCCGAGCGGGCCGGGCGGGATGCGCTCGCGGTGCACGAATTGGGGGCGCCGCTGATGGCCAGCCTCGAGGCGCAGGGAATGGCCGAGCTCTACCGCACCATCGAGAACCCGCTGGTGGTGGTGCTGGCCAAGATGGAACACGTCGGGATCGCGGTCGACGTCGACGAGCTTCGCGCCCTCGGTGCGCGGTTGTCGGCCGAGGTCGAAACGCTCGGAGCCGAACTACGACGGGTGGCGGGTCGCGACGATCTCAACCTCAACTCGCCGAAGCAGCTGCGCGAGATCCTCTACGACGAACGCGGCCTCAGCCCGGGCAAGAAGACGAAGACGGGTTTCTCGACCGACGCGGCGACCCTGGAGAAGATCAAGGATCAGTGGCCCGAGTTCCTCGGCCCCCTGATGCGCTATCGCGAAGTCGAAAAGCTGCGCAGCACCTACGGAGAGGGTCTCCTCGCCGAGGTCGCCCCTGATGGCCGTATCCATGCGACGTTCAACCAGACGGTGGCTCGAACGGGACGGCTGTCGTCCGATCAGCCGAACCTGCACAACATCCCCGTGCGCACCGACGAGGGCCGCCAGTTCCGTCGCGCGTTCGTGCCCGCGACCGGCACCACGCTGCTGGTCGCCGACTACAACCAGATCGAGTTGCGCTGCATCGCGCACCTGGCCACGGACCCCGGCCTCATCGACGCGTTCACCAGCGGCCAGGACATCCACAACGCGACCGCCGCCCGGGTGTTCTCGGTCGACCCCAAGGCGGTCACGCTCGAACAGCGCTCCAAGGCGAAGATGGTCTCCTACGGCCTCGCCTACGGGATGGAGGCGTATGGCCTCGGCCAGCGACTCAACATCTCGACCGAGGAGGCCTCCGTGATCCTCGACGCCTACTTCGTGGCCTTCCCGAACGTGAAGCAGTACATGGATCGCACGGTGATCGAGGCACGTGAACGGGGCTACACCGAGACGCTGTTCGGGCGCCGCCGCCCGATCCCCGAGCTGATGAACTCCAACTTCCGGGTGCGCCAGGCGGGGGAGCGCCAGGCGATGAACGCCGGGATCCAGGGTCTTGCGGCCGACATCTTCAAAGTCGCGCTCGTGCGCATCGACGAGTCCCTCGAGGAGCAGGGCAGGGCGAGCCGCCTCGTCCTGCAGGTCCACGACGAGGTGCTCGTCGAAGTCCCCGACGACGAACGTGAGGAGGTGGGGACGCTCGTGGTCGATCTGATGCGGGGCGCCGCCGAACTCGCGGTCCCGCTCGAAGTGAATGTTTCCTGGGGTGACACGTGGGCCTCGGCGAAATCGTGACAGCCCGATCGTGACGAACACGGAGTCGAACCCGAGGAGCGCCCATGTCTGATCCCACCGTCACCACGGAGTCGGCGCTTCCCTTCGGCGAGGTCCTCGTGTCCGGTGAACAGCTCGAAGAGCTCTACCGAGCACCCGGGCAGCTGGTCCAGGGCAAGAAGCGCCCCGGCATCGACGACGGGTCGCGATCGTTCATCGAACGCTCACCGTTCCTGATCATGGGCACGGTCGGCCGCGACGGCGGGGTCGACGTCTCGCCCCGCGGCGGGCCGCGCGGATTCGCGCGGGTGATCGACGACCAGTACGTCGCAGTGCCCGATCTGAACGGCAACAACCTGATCGACACCTTGCGCGGGGTGGTTGCGTCGGGATCGGCCGGGATGCTGTTCCTCGTGCCGGGCAAGGACGAGACCGTCAGGGTCAACGGTGCGGCGTGGGTCACGACGGACGCGAGCGTGCTCGACCTGTGGACCGACGAGCTGCGCAGACCCACGACGGCGATCGTCGTGCGCGCCGACGAGGTCTTCGTCCACTGTGCGAAGGCGTTCCGACGGGGCAAGGTCTGGGCCCACGACAGCTGGGCGGAGGCCGACGACGCCCCGGGCACGCTCGACGTCCTCGTCGCCCAGGGCGTGATCCCGCCCGTCGACGACGAGATCCGCTCCGGCATGGAGAAGGACTACGAGCTCGGTCTCGCCTGGGACAGGCCCGACGAACCGGGTTGACGAGCATGCCCGACGCTCATGCCTGAGCGAGATCACTGGTTCGAGGATCTCGCCGATCACCTCGGTTCGGCCTACGACCGCTACGCCCATACGAAGGGCACGGTTCAGGAGGTGGATCACGTCGTCGAACTCCTCGGGATCCTTCCGGGTGCGCGGATCCTCGATGTCGGCTGCGGAACGGGGCGTCACGCACGAGAACTGGCGACCCGAGGATTTCGAGTCCATGGCATCGACATCAGCGAACGGTTCGTCCGGATCGCCGCCGACGGTGCTCCGAGCGGAGCCACGTTCGAGCGCCTCGATGCCAGGTCGCTCACGTTCGACGGTGAGTTCGACGCCGTGATCTGTCTCTGCCAGGGCGCCTTCGGCATGATGACGGCCGACGGCGACGACGCTGCGGTCGTCGCCGGCATGTCCCGGGCCTTGCGTGCAGGCGGCCGCCTGGCGCTCAGCGCGTTCAACGCCTACTTCGCGGTGAAGTACCACGACGGTGCCGAGTTCGACGCGTGGGCCGGGGTCTCGCACGAGCGCACCGAGATCCGTTCCGAATCGGGCGAATCGAAAACCGTCGATCTCTGGACCGGCTGCTACACCCCTCGTGAGCTGCGTCTGCTGCTGAGCAGCCACCATCTGGTCGTCGACTCGATCGCCAGCGTCGCACCCGGCGCCTACGGCACCGATCCGGCCGGCGTCGAGTCGCCCGAGTACCTCGTCCAGGCCACCCGCCGGACCGGCTGACGGGGCAGGTGAAACGTGTACCGCTCTGCGTGGTTGTTTCGGCGCCACTGCTATCATCAACGCCCTGTCGCCTCTCAGTTCGCGGGTCGGCAGAACCATCCGTTCCATTTCTCCCATTCATCGATGTAGTTTCCGAAAGCAGTCCGTCCCTTGTCCGACACCTCAACCGCCACTCAAACGATCTCCCAGCCGATGGGAACGTTCGACGAAGAAGGCGTGTACACCCCCCGTGAAATCACCGCCGACGATCTCGGCATGTCCTTCGCCGATGCGATCGACGGCACGATGGTCACCGTCGACGACGGTCAACTCGTTCACGGCACGGTCGTCAAGATCGACAAGGACGAGGTCCTGCTGGACATCGGGTACAAGAGTGAAGGTGTCATCCCCGCTCGCGAGCTGAGCATCCGCAACGACGTCGACCCCTCCGAGGTCGTTTCGCTCGGCGAGCACGTGGAAGCCCTCGTTCTCACGAAGGAAGACAAGGAGGGCCGCCTCGTCCTCTCCAAGAAGCGTGCTCAGTACGAGCGTGCCTGGGGCGACATCGAGGCGAAGAAGGAAGCCGACGCCGTCGTGTCGGGTCCGGTCATCGAGGTCGTCAAGGGCGGCCTCATCGTCGACATCGGGCTGCGCGGCTTCCTGCCCGCATCGCTGGTCGAGTTGCGCCGTGTCCGTGACCTGGCGCCGTACATCGGCACCACCGTGCACGCCAAGATCATCGAGCTCGACAAGAACCGCAACAACGTCGTGCTCTCCCGTCGCGCCTATCTCGAAGAGAACCAGAAGGAGACGCGCGACCAGTTCCTCAACAACCTCAAAGTGGGCGAAGTCCGCGAAGGAACGATCTCCTCGGTCGTCAGCTTCGGTGCGTTCGTCGACCTCGGTGGCATGGACGGGCTCATCCACGTCAGCGAACTGTCGTGGAAGCACGTCGACCATCCCGGTTCGGTCGTTGCGATCGGCGATCCGGTCAAGGTGCAGGTCCTCGACGTCGACTTCAGCCGCGAGCGCATCAGCCTCTCGCTCAAGGCCACCCAGCAGGATCCGTGGCAGGAGTTCGCCGAGAGCCACCAGGTCGAGCAGCTCGTCTACGGCCGGGTCACCAAGCTCGTGCAGTTCGGTGCGTTCGTCCAGGTCGGCGAGGGCATCGAAGGTCTTGTGCACATCTCGGAGATGTCAGCCCACCACGTCGACTCGCCGGAGCAGGTCGTCACGCCGGGCGAAGAGCTCTGGGTCAAGATCATCGATCTCGACCTGGCCCGTCGCCGTATCAGCCTGTCGATCAAGCAGGCCGCCGAGGGTGGCGAGCTCGCCGCTGAGTACCGCGAGCACTTCGAGGTCGACGCTGCCGGCAACTGGGTTGCTGGCGAGACCGACGCCGAAGCCGAGGCCGCCTGGTCGGAGTACTACGGCGAGAACGCCTCCGCGGTCGAAGGGGCCACCGATGTCGAATCGGTCGATGCCGACCTCACATCGGTCGTCGTCGACGAGCCGGTCGAAGCAACCGCCGAGTGACCGGTCGGGTCGGTGAACCGATCTGAACCAGCGTGCGACCAGAGCGAACGGTGAGCGCGACTCGATGATCGTCGTCTCATGATCGTGGTGGGCCTGACCGGTGGCATCGGCGCGGGCAAGTCGACCGTGTCGGCAATGCTCGCTGATCACGGCGCGGTCATCGTCGATGCCGACCAGATCGCCCGCGACCTCCAAGCACCCAGAGCGCCCCTGCTCTCGGCCATGGCTGCCCGCTTCGGCGATCACATCATCACCGCCGACGGTGCGCTCGATCGAGCCGCCGTTGCGGCGATCGTGTTCAACGACAAGGAGGCGCTGGCCGACCTCAACGCCATCGTCCACCCGGCGATGCAGGAAGAGATCCAGCGTCAGATCGACGTCAACCTCGGCACCGATCGTGTGGTGGTGCTCGACTTTCCATTGCTCGGCGAGAACCCCCGGCTCGGACTTGCCGCGACGATCGTCGTCGACATCCCGGTCGATGTGGCGGTCGACCGGCTCGTCAACCAGCGCGGCATGAACGTCGACGACGCGACGGCGCGCATCAACAGCCAGATCTCTCGCGAGGAGCGGCTCGTGAAGGCGACCCATGTGATCGACAACTCCGCCGACGTCGAGTCGCTTCGTTCGCAAGTCGACGCATTGTGGGTCGAGCTGCTCGAGCTCGCTACCGCCAGCGGTGGTTGATCGAGTGGGCGCCGGGGGCGCCACATGGGTCTTCGGGTACGGCTCGCTCGTCGACCCGCTGTCGCTCGGCAACACCCTGCAGCGCAAGGTGGTCATCGGGGTCGACTTCCTCGAGGCGGAGTTGGCGGCGTGGGGTCGGCGCTGGAACTACGGCGTCGGTCACGTCGACGGCCGGTGGCAGACGGCGGACGGTCGTCTCGTCGACGATGGTGTGATCGTCGCTCTTGGACTCGTCGCGTCGGCCGCCGAACGCACGAACGGGATCGTCGCGCGTGTCAGCCCCGAGGAACTGGCATTCCTCGATCACCGTGAGCGGGACTACGACCGCGTCGACGTGACCGACTCCGTCACGGTGTCGTCAGGGGGGATCGATGGACATCGCGTCGTGACCTACGTCCCGCGGCCGCCGGCGATCGAACGTTACGAAGTGGCTCGCGACGCAGGTCAGGCAGGCATACGCAGCACCTATTGGGGGCTCGTCGACGCTGCGTTCGCGGTGCTGGGCCCCGACCGCTTGGCGCGGTATCGATCGTCGACGCCGGATCCGGACGTCCCCGTCGTCACGGTGCTCGACGTCCGTGACCGTCAGTCGTAGAGCTCAGTCGTACCGACCTCGAGGGACCTGTCCGGTTCGAACACGCGGTCCATCCGTGTCCCGGCGACCGTCTCGGCGGAGAGCCGGCTGCTCGCGGTGAGCGAGATCGACTCGAGGAACGAATCGCGATCGATGGCCGCGACGGAAACCGTCGTCGTGGCGATCACGCTGGCCGTGCGAGCGACGTTGCGCACCAATGCGATCTCGCCGAAATAGTCCGGTGCCGTTCCCTCACGAAGCGTGACGCCGTCGGCGATCACCACGATCGAGCCGTCCAGCAGGACGAAGAACTCGTGCTCGATCGCGCCCTGCACGATGATCGTCTCGCCGGCTCGGTAGGTCCGGATTTCTGACGTACGCACGAGACGCTCCAGCGTCGGCAAGGGCAAGGGTGCGAGGAACGGGACCCCGCGTAGCTCGTCGATCCGAGCCGGGTCGACCGATTCGACCCCGTTGTCGACGCCCACCAGACGAAGCGCGAGGGTGGCGATCACGAGCGCGCTGGTCCCGCCGATGATCGCGAACGCAGTGAGCGCCGTGAGATTGTCGATCAACGTCCCGGCGATGAGGGCACCCACGGCGCACGCTGCGAGGGAGCACGAGTCGAGCACGCCGAACACCCGACTCGTCATCTGCTCGGAACCCACCCGCTGCAGCAGGGTCAGCCCGCCGATGTCGTCGAATGCACTGCCGACACCGATGATCGCAACCGTGAGAACCACCAGCCACAGGTGGGCGGAGCGGTCGAGCCAGATGATGGGGATCGACATCGTCAGCCCGCCGACGACGGCGAGAGCGCCCAGTCGGATGCGACCGATGAATCGTGTCGACGCGACCGACGCCACCACGGCGCCCCCGGCGAGGCATGCGCTCAGGGTCGCCGCCGCCCCCCCGCCTCTGCCGAGTTGGTCGAACGCGACACTCACGAGGATGACGTCGAGGGTCCCGAGGATCAGCTGACCGACGGTCAGGTACCCGATCACTCGTCGAACGCTCGAGGTGCCGATCACGTAGCGGAGTCCGGCGGTGGAGTCAGCCGCGACGTCGCGCAGCCGCAGCGGCACACGGGGACGGTCGTCGTGCTCGATGATGATCACGACGGCGACGAAGGCCGCCGAAGCCGAGATGCTCAGGAGGACGAAGAGCCAGGCCGGGCTCAGAATAGAGAGTGCGACTGCGGCCACGAGCGGCCCGACGAGAATGCCGACAGACCGCACGATGGTGGCCAGGACGTTGAGCGACGTCAGCTGCTCAGGCGTCTTCGCGTGGTGAACGAGCAGGCTGGCCATCGCGGTCGGCACGGAGATCAGCGCGACGGCGAGCACTGCGGCGAGCAGGTACACGATCACGAGGCTCTGCTCGAACTGCAGCAACGCACCGATGCCGAGGGTCGTCAGGGCGATCATGGCCATTGCCACCTGGATCACCCGGTGGCGCGGAAATCGATCGCCGGCAGCGGCCACGAACGGCGCGAAGATCGCCGCCGGGATCAGCTGGATCGCCGCCGCCCGACCGGATTCGGCCGCGCCGCCTTGCTCGTACGCAACGATCAACACGGCGACCCAGGCGGCGAACTCGGTCACCGTGTTCAGCAGGGCGATGGCGAACAGCCCGACGCCGCCGGGCAGGGCGCTGAGGCTCTTCATCACCTGTCGCTGCGTCACACCACCACCGCGGCCAGTGTCGCAGACGACAGACGCGCATGACGGTGTCGGTGCGGGTTAGCATCACGTAGCCCATGTACGACGACCGACAACGAAGTTGACGCCGTGCTGAATGCGCTCGGAATCCTGGCCGTCATCGCACTGATCGTGGCGACCGGATACTTCGTCGCCGGCGAGTTCGCGTTCGTGGCTGCTCGCCGCTCCAAGTTCAGCGAAGCCGCCGAAACCGATCGGAAATCCCGTCGAGCTCTCGAGGTTCACAAGCGCCTCAGCTTCATGTTGTCAGGCGCACAACTCGGCATCACCGTGACGTCGCTCGTGCTCGGCTTCATCGCCGAACCAGCGATCGTCGGCCTGATCGAGCCGGCGCTGACGTCGGTCGGCCTACCTGATTCGGCGTCCTTCGTCGTGGCGTTTGCGATCGCGTTCACGCTCGCCACCATCGGTCTGATGGTGTTCGGCGAGCTGGCACCGAAGAACCTGGCGATCGCCAAACCGGAATCCGTGGCACGAGCGGTGGCGCCATCGCTGCTGATCTACATGCGCCTGTCATCGCCCATCGTCCGATTGTTCGACGGCTCAGCCAACAGGCTGCTCCGTCTCGTCGGGGTGGAGCCGGTCGACGAACTCCACAGCTCGGTGTCGGCAGAGGAGCTCGACATGATCGTCGACTCGTCGGCCGAGAGCGGTCACCTCACCCCCGCCCAGGCAGCGCTGCTGGAGCGGGCGATCAGCTTCAGCGAACTGGAGGCTTCCGACGCGATGGTGCCCTGGAACCGGGTCGTCACGATCGGTGTCGATGCGACGGCGGAGGATCTTCGAGAGCTGCTGGGCTCGAACCACTCCAGGTTCCCGGTCGTCGACCTCGACGGCAAGCCCGAAGGCATCGTGCACGCGAAGGACCTCCTCGGCGTGGAACGCGGAACGTACGCGACAACCCCGTTGCGATCGCTGCTCCACGATGCGCTGGCGGTGCCCGAAGCTGCCGGGCTGGCCATCGTGCTCGGTGAGCTTCGCGCCCGCTCGACCGAGATGGCGATCGTCATCGACGAGTACGGGGCACCCGCGGGTGTCGTGACGCTGGAGGACATCGTCGAGGAGCTGGTCGGCGCGATCGAAGATGAGTACGACCCCGCCGTGCCGGGCGACTATGCCGAGGTCGAACCTGGCGTCTGGGACGTCGAAGCGCTGTCGCGTACCGACGAGATCGAACGCGTCACCGGCTTCGATCTGCCCGAGGGCGACTACGACACGGTCGCGGGTCTGGTGCTCGATCGACTGGAGCGGATTCCCGAGGTCGGCGACGAGGTGATCGTCGAGGGCGTGTTGATCGAGGTGCTCGGCGTCGAGGAGTTCGCGATCCAGCGAGTCCGACTGCAGGTTGCACCCATGGCCGGGGACGAGGACGACGCGAACGAACCCGGCGCCGGGCGCGGCGGTCCGTCCCGCGAAACTCCTGACGACGACACCGCGACGGGGCGCTCGTGATCGTGTCACTGCTGACCGCCGAAGCCGCCGACGATGCGTCGGGTATCGCCTGGAACGTTCCAGCGTTGGCGCTCGCCGCCGTGCTTTTGCTCCTCAACGCCTTCTTCGTCGCGGCCGAATTCGCACTCCTCGCCTCGCGGCGATCGCGCATCGAGCAGCTCGCGGCCAGTGGTGATCGAAGAGCAGGGCACGCCCTCGCCGGTCTTCGCGAACTCACCCTCATGTTGGCCGGGGCCCAGCTCGGCATCACGATGTGCTCGTTGGCGCTCGGTGCCGTCGCCGAGCCGGCGATCGCCGGGATCATCGAAGGTGTGTTGGGTGAAGCGTTCTCGTTGTCGTCGACCGCGTCGCACGTGATCGCGTTCACCGTCGGTCTCTCGATCGTGGTCTTCCTGCACATGGTGATCGGCGAGATGGCACCGAAGTCGTGGGCCATCTCCCATCCCGAGGAGTCCGCACTGAAGCTCGCTCGCCCGTTCCGCCTCTACGTGGCGGTGTTCCGGCCGCTCGTCCGGCTCTTGAACTGGATGGCGAACCTCACCGTCCGGCTGATCGGCGTCGAGCCGCAAGACGCCCGGGCGATGGCCCATTCTCCCGCCGACCTGCAACTACTGCTCGACGAATCGGCCGGGCACGGCTCGCTGGCCAAGCAGGAACATGAGCTGCTGACCAGATCGCTGGAGCTGTCCGGGCTCACCGCCTCCGACGCGATGAGCCCCCGTCGCGACATCGTCGCGGTCTCGGGCGATGTGATGGTCGACGTCGCGGCGGCGGAGGCCCAGCGCACCGGTCGGAGCCGAATCGTCGTTCACGAGGGGGACCTCGACCATGTCCGTGGGTTCGTCCACGTGAAGGACCTGCTGCGTATGCCCGATGGTGCGTGGACCGCGACACCCGTCGGCACGGTGACGCGGTCGATCATGGTGACGCCCGAGCATCATCGGCTCGAGGACCTCCTGCTCGAGATGCGCACGGATCGGCAGCACATCGCACTCGTCGTCGACGAGCACGGAACCGTGGTCGGTGTCGTCACCCTCGAAGACGTGATCGAGGAGTTGATCGGTGACTTCGACGACGAGTCCGATCGTCGATCGGGGGAGTGGGACCGCCTCCCCGACGGCAGCTACGAACTCGGCGGCTCGGTGCGCGCCGACCAGTTCGAGGAGCGTCTCGGAGTGGAGCTGCCGGAGGGTGACTGGCACACGTTGGCGGGATACGTCATCGACGCGTTCGACGAGATACCGAGCGTGGGTGATCGGGTGTCGACCGATGTCGGCGAGTTCGAGGTCCTGGCGATGGACGGGTTCGCGATCGATCGGCTGCGTGTGCGGGTCACCGCGATCGACACGCCGGCCTGACCACGTCGCCCGGGGTCGTTCGAGGGGTGACCGCGAGTCCCGGGCGGTCAGTGGCTGTCCCGGTACGGTGGCGGACGTGGTGTATCCGCGTCGGCTGTTGAACGATCACGAGACCGTCGTCGTCGACCTGCACCCGCACTGGTGGTGTCTCGCCGCACCGGTCGCGTTGCTCGTTGCAGCGGTGTCCGTCGGGGTGGGGGCACTGATCTACACCGATGCCGACACGCTCCCGCGGACGCTGGGTGGGTACGCCTCGCTCGCCTTCATCGTGGCGGCGTCGTGTTGGCTGGTCGTCCGATCGCTCAGCTGGCTGACGACACAGTTCGCCGTCACCACACAGCGGGTCATCAGACGCTCGGGGGTGCTGTCCAAGCACGGCATCGAGATCCCACTCGATCGCGTCAACACCGTCATGTCGAGCCAGGGTCCGTTCGCTCGAATGGTCGGGGCCGGCGACCTGGAGATCGAATCGGGCGGTGAGTACGGGGTACAGCGGTTCGAGAACGTGCGTGACCCCGAGCGCATCAAGCAGCTGCTCCACGGTCTCGTCACCGATCGGCAGGCCGCGTCCCGCGGTGTGGCGAGCGTCGACATCGCCGCCCAACTCGAGAAGTTCGAGGGCATGCTCGATCGAGGGACGCTGACCCGCGACGAGTTCGATGCGCAGAAGCAGCGGTTGCTCGATTCGTTGTGACTCGGTCGTCCCCCGGTCCGCGCGTCGTCAGCCTCGTACCGTCGAGCACGGAGACCCTGCTGGCTCTCGGCGCCGACGTGATCGCGTGCACGCGATTCTGCGAGCAGCCCGACATCGCCCACGTCGGTGGGACCAAGAATCCCGACATCGCGGCGATCGTCGGTCTCGCACCAGATCTGGTGGTGATGGACCAGGAGGAGAATCGACGCGAGGACGCAGCGGCCATCGCTGACGCCGGACTCGAACTGTTCGTCACCGACGTGCGCTCGATCGCCGACGCCTGCCGAGTCGTCACCGAACTCGCGGTGCGGGTCGATCGGAGCGCGCCGAGCCTGGCGACAGTGGGGCCGCCTGCTGCGGCCGTAACCCGTTCGGCGTTCGTCCCGATTTGGCGACGGCCGTGGATGTCGATCAACGCGGCGACCTACGGAGCGTCGTTGCTCGCACATCTCGGCGTCGACATCGTGACCGCTTCCGCCGTCGACACCTATCCGGTCGTGGAACTGTCCGATGTCCGGTCGCTCCGTCCGACCATCGTCCTCGTGCCCAGCGAGCCGTATGCGTTCGAGGAGCGTCACATCGCCGAGCTGGCCCGTGAACTGCGATCCGGCAACGACGAACTTCCCGTCCTCAGGATCGATGGGCAGGATCTGTTCTGGTGGGGGAGCCGAACCCCCGCCGCCGTCGCGCGGCTGCGCCGGGCACTGAGCGACGCGCCACGCTGAGAACCCGACCTGGTCGCTGCGAGTTCAGGCGGAGCGATGTCCTCTGCAACACTCGGCTGCCATGGCACGCACGACGCTCTCGAGCGGTATCGATATCGAATACGACACGCATGGCGACCCGACCGATCCGGCGCTCCTGTTGGTGATGGGGTACACGGCCCAGATGATCGGCTGGCCCGATGGCCTGCTGGCGGCGCTCGCCGCGAAGGGCCTGTTCGTGATCCGCTTCGACAACCGCGACTGTGGTCTGTCGACGAAGCTCGACGGGCAGAGCGCCGATCCGATGGCCGTGCTCATGGCCCACCTCGCCGGTGAGGCCATGCCCGAAGTCCCGTACACGCTGTCCGACATGGCCGCTGACGGCATCGGTCTGCTCGATCACCTGGGCATCGAGCGGGCACACATCGCCGGGGCTTCGATGGGTGGGATGATCGTCCAGACGATGGCCATCGAGCACCCCGAGCGGATCGCCAGCCTGACGTCGATCATGAGCACGGTCGGAGATCCGCGGGTCGGTGCACCGACCGACGAGGCCCGTGAGGCCTTGCTGGCGCCGCCGCCGACCGAGCGCGACGCGTTCATCGAAGCGTCGCTGCGAGGCCGCGTCTGGCAGTCCAAGAAGTACTTCGACGTCGGGTTCGCCAAGTCGCAGGCAGCGGCGTCGTTCGACCGGTCGTTCTATCCCGAGGGCGCCTCGCGGCAACTTGCGGCGATCTATGCGAGCGGGGACCGATCGTCTGCGCTCGCCGCGCTCGACGTGCCGACCCTCGTGATCCACGGGCGTGACGACACGCTGATCTCACCCGAGGGCGGCGAGCGCACCGCCGAGTTGATCCCCGGGGCCCGATTGCTGGTCGTGTCCGACATGGGCCACGACATGCCCCAGCCGCTCTGGCCGGTCCTGGTCGACGCCATCGCCGGCAACGTTCGAACCTCTCGACACGCGATGACTGCGGTAGGAGCCTGACATGACCGGACCACTCGCTGGATACCGAATCATCGAGATCGCCGGAATCGGCCCCGGCCCGTTTGCCGCGATGCTGCTCGCCGACATGGGCGCCGAGGTCATCAGGGTGGAACGAGCGGGCGCCGTGCGCGGCCCTGCGCCCGACACGCCCCATGGTGACCTCCTCCTGCGCGGGCGTCGCAACGTTGCCATCGACCTCAAGCACCCTGACGGCGTCGCCACACTGCTCGACCTCGTCGGCTCGGCCGACGCGCTCATCGAAGGGTTCCGCCCCGGTGTGATGGAGCGACTCGGCGTCGGTCCGGATGTTTGTCTGGAACGGAACCCGAAGCTCGTGTTCGGTCGGATGACCGGCTGGGGTCAGGACGGCCCCTATGCCCAGGCTGCCGGCCACGACATCAACTACATCTCACTTGCCGGCGCACTGGCGCATTTCGGTCGTGCCGGTGAGCCGCCGGTGCCTCCCCTGAACATGGTCGGCGACTTCGGTGGCGGCGGCATGTTCCTCGCGTTCGGCGTGGTGTGCGCCCTCCTCGAGGCACAGCGCAGCGGGCAGGGCCAAGTCGTCGACACGGCGATGGTCGACGGTTCCGCTGTGTTGATGACCATGTT
The DNA here is from genome assembly GCA_031398325.1 of Actinomycetes bacterium. Taxonomy (GTDB): domain Bacteria; phylum Actinomycetota; class Acidimicrobiia; order Acidimicrobiales; family Ilumatobacteraceae; genus Sva-07. Next base: position 49,328 of record JANNNB010000201.1, on the reverse strand, counting down.
CTGGGCGTTCAAGGCGATGGGAGCCTTCGATGAGAACGCCCGCGGAACGAACCTGCTCGACACCGGAGCCCACTTCTACGACGTGTACCGGTGTTCCGACGGCAAGTTCATCTCGCTCGGTTCGATCGAGCCGCAGTTCTACGCCGAACTGCTGCGCCTGACCGGCCTCGACGGCGACGCCGAGTTCGCGAACCAGATGGACTCGAGCGGTTGGACACACCTGAAGGCCCGTCTCACCGAGGTGTTCGCCCAACGCACGCAGGCGGAGTGGTGCGAGACGATGGAGATGACCGACGTATGTTTCGCCCCGATCCTCACCATGAGTGAGGCGGCACAGCATCCGCACAATGTCGAACGGCAGACGTTCGTCGACATCGACGGCGTCGTGCAGCCGGCGCCCGCACCTCGCTTCAGCCGCACGGTCCCTCAGATCGAGCGTCCACCCGCGTACGCAGGCGCGCACACGCGAGACGTGTTGACCGACTGGGGTGTCGCCTCCGAGCGTGTGGAGGAACTCATCGCCTCCGGAGCGGTCCGTCACGCGGAGTAGCCCACGAACGGACCCCCGAGCAACGGCGTGCTCGCCCTGGCACACTGCCTGGCATGTCGACGATCGTGTGTCTCCACGCCCACCCCGACGACGAGGCGAGCGGCACCGGCGGCACGATCGCCCGAGCGGTTGCGGAAGGTCACCGGGTGGTGTTGGTGGTCGGCACGAACGGCGACCACGGAGAGGTACCCGATGATCTGGCACCGGGCGAAACCCTCGTGGATCGACGACGACTCGAGCTCCAGGCTTCGGCTGACGTGTTGGGGATCTCCAGGGTCGTGTGGCTCGGCTACGCCGATTCCGGGATGACGGGGTGGGAGCAGAACACCGACCCGAACTCGTTCCACCAGGCGGACCTCGACGAAGCGGCGAGCCGCCTGGCCGACGTGTTGCGCGAGGAGTGTGCCGACATCCTGACCATCTACGACTGGCACGGTGGATACGGTCATCCGGACCACGTCAAGGTGCACCATGTCGGTGCGCGGGCGGGGGAGATGGTCCCCGGTGTGCGCGTGCTCGAGTCCACGATGAACAGGACCCACTTCGCGGCGATGATGGCCGAAGCGGCCGCGGCCGGGGCGTTCGGCGAACTCGACGACGACCGGGACTTCGATCCGGATGGGCCGGCGGACGACGGGAATCCCTTCGGCACCCCGGAGGACGAGATCACCCTGGAGGTCGACGTGAGTGACTACGTGGAACTGAAGAGAGCGGCGTTGGCGAGCCACCGCAGCCAGGTGACCGACACGTCGTTCTTCCTGCAGATGCCGATCGAGATCTTCCGTCAGGCGTTCGGCAAGGAATGGTTCATCGAGCGCGATGCACTCCCGCCGATGCGTTCCGGATGGCTCTTCGACCGGTGATGACCCACCCGTCACCGGCTGACGAGGTCCGCCGTTCTCGGCGCGCGCCCGGCCAGACTGGGCGCATGAAAAGGCGTATGTGTGCTGTCGTCGCGCTCGCCGTCGCGCTCGCCGCAGGATGTGCCGGCTCGGACGATCAGTCCGATGGCGGCGATTCCTCGACGACACAGTTGACGCTGGTGCCGACCAGCACCGTTGCGCCCACGACATCAGCGCCTGCCACGACGACCTCGACGACATCGACGACGCTTGCACCGACGACGACGACCTCGACGCTGCCGGCCACCACCACGACGGTGGTCGACCCGGCAGTGGCGGCGTTGGTGCTCAGCGGAGAAGGCATCGGGTCGGCGGAGTTCGGCTCAGAGCCGGAGGCGGTGATCAGCTATCTCAGCTCGTTCCTCGGAGAGCCGACGAACGACAGCGGCTGGATCGACCCGCTGTCGGTCGGCGCGTGCCCCGGTACCGAGATCCGGCTGGTCGACTGGGGTGTCTTGTCACTGGTCTTCGGCGACGCCTCCCAGGTGATGCAGGGGCGCCGTCACTTCTTCGCGTACTACTACGGGTCAGCCGGCGAGGTCGGCGGCGCGCCCGTCGGGTTGTCGACCGAGCGGGGAATCACCAGCGGATCCCGGGTGATCGATGTCCTCGGCGCCTATCCCGGTGTGTCGATCAACCCCGAAGACGATGTGTCGGCGCCGTTCTTCTACGTGAACGACAACCTGCGCGGGTTCGTCACCGGGGTCGACGACGACTCCACCGTGACCGTCATCCTGGGCGGGATCGGCTGCAGCGAATGATCCGTTCGTCAGCCTGACCGCGAGGGTGACCAAGCCATGTCTGCGCTGTTCGAGGCCCATCGCGATTTCGGGTGGTTCCTCATCGGCGCCAATGCCGTGGTGGGCTGCTGGGCGATCGGGGCGCACTACCTTCCTGCGCTGCGATCGCGCGCGCTGTGGTGGTGTGTCGTCGTGGCGCAGCTCACACCGTTCGTGAGCGCGATCCTTGGCGTCCTGCTCGTCACTCGGTACGACGTCGAACTCGAACAGTTCCATGCGTTGTACGGCTTCAGCGCGATCATCGCCGTCGGGATCCTGTACAGCTATCGAACGAGCCCGTTCATCAAGGACAAGCAGTACCTGTTGTACGGGCTCGGGAGCTTGTTCATCATGGGCCTCGGCATCAGGGCACTGTTCCTGCACACCTGACAGCGCAGCCGGGCGTGGGTCAGAGGCCGACTCCGCGGGGGAGTTTCGCCGGATCCCAGTCGAGCTGCGTGAGCCCTTGCTGGCAGGCGAATCGGTCGGTCATGCCGGCCACGTACGCCACCGCCGCTCGCAGCGCTGCCGTGCTCCCGGCTTCGAGGTGGTCGACGTCGATGTCGACGGCCGCCTGAGCCGTCTGGCGCGGGATGGAGTGCGGCCGATCCGCATAGTGCTCGACGAGCGCGCGGAGCAGCGCGATGACTGCGTCTGCCTGGTGGCGGCTCGCAGGGCGCAGATAGACGTGTTCGTAGTTGAACCTGCGGAACACCGCCAGGGCCTCGGCCATGTCGGGTGTCATTCCGATCCGTCCGGTCTGGAGGGTCGCGGTGATCATCGCTCTGATGAACGTGCCGAGTTGGGTCGACCGGTCACGTCCACACCGCTCGGCCACGATCTGCGGCAGCATGTCGATGCTGAGGATGCCTGCCGCGACCGCATCTTCGAAGTCGTGACACACGTATGCGATCCGATCGGCCCACGACACCACCTCGCCTTCCGGTGTCCGGGGTGCGGGGAGACTCCACGAGTGATGACGGATCCCGTCGAGCGTCTCGGCGCAGAGGTTGAGGGGTTGGAGCGTGACGTCTGCGCCCCACGGTGCATGATCGAAGCCGCCGTCGAGGTACGGCGACAGTGCATCCTCACTGGCGTGCCCGCCGGGACCGTGCCCGCAATCGTGCCCGATGGCGATCGCCTCGGCGAGCGCCACGTTCAGCCGGAGCGCCTCGGCGACCGAACGAGCCACCTGAGCGACTTCGAGGGCATGCGTCATTCGAGTTCGCTGGTGGTCGTCGGGGAAGACGAACACCTGGGTCTTTCCAGCCAGGCGTCGGAACGACGAATCGTGGAGGATCCGGTCGCGGTCCCGTTCGAAGCATGTGCGGTAGGGGTCGGGCTGCTCGGGCACGAGGCGGTCACCAGCCCCCGTTGCCACGGTGGCGCCCTCCGCGAGTGATTCGAACTCGAGTGCTTCGCGTGCCTCGCGAGTCGACACCGAGTCGCTGACGATCGCCGCATGTGAGTCGGCGTGTGCGAGCACGACCTCGTGGGCACCGAGCCGGGCGTCGTGCCCGGCCATGGTTGCCGCCCAGCGGTCCGAGCGCTCGTCCGCCCCGTCGGGGCCTCGACCCGGCTGGTTGGTCGGCGCGGTCTGCTCCACGCCTCCGACGATAGGAGATGGCCAGCAAGGACCGGCGTTAGCCTCGTTGAAATGTCCCAGTTCGTCGACGAGTGCCAACTGAACGCACGCGGCGGTGACGGCGGTGCCGGCTGCGTGAGTTTTCGCCGCGAGGGACCAGTTGCGATGGGCGGCCCGAACGGCGGCGATGGCGGCAACGGGGGCAACGTGTGGCTGGTCGCCGACCACAACGTGTCGTCACTCCTCGCGTTCCGTGATCACCCTCACCGTCGAGCCGACAACGGCGTCCATGGCAAGGGCAAGGATCTCCATGGGCGGCGCGGGCAGTCGCTCGAGATCAACGTGCCGATGGGAACCGCTGTGTTCGACCTCTACACCGGTGAACTCCTCGCCGAGCTCGTGAACCACGGCGACCGGTGGCTCGCCGCTGCGGGCGGCCGAGGTGGCCGCGGTAATGCCAAGTTCCTGTCGAACAAGCGCCGTGCCCCCAGCTTTGCCGAGCAGGGTGAGCATGGTGAGGAGAACTGGCTGCGGCTCGAGCTCCGCCTGATGGCCGATGTGGCGCTCGTCGGATTTCCGAACGTCGGCAAGTCGACGTTCATCAGCGTCATCTCCGCCGCCAAGCCGAAGATCGCCGACTATCCGTTCACGACCCTCGAGCCGAACCTCGGGGTGGTGCAACTCGACGACGACACCGACTTCGTGGTGGCCGACATTCCCGGCCTCATCGAAGGAGCGAGCGAGGGGCGCGGACTCGGCCACCAGTTCCTCCGCCACGTCGAGCGAGCGCGGGTGATGTGCATCATGGTCGACCTCGCCCAACTCGATGGGGTCTCACCGGCCGAACAGGAACGGATCCTGCTCCACGAGCTCGGCGAATACCGCCCCGAGTTGCTCGATCGGCCGCGTGTCGTGGTCGGCACGAAAGCCGATGCCGTGCAGGCCGAGGAGTTGGCGGCGCTCGGATGGGACGGTCCGATCATGTCGGCCGTTACCCGACAGGGCGTGTCCGAGGTCGTCGGTCAGTTGGCCTCGTTGGTGCACGAAGCGAGACAAGCGGTCGTCTACCGCGATGGTGTCGTGGTGCTCCGCCCGGAGGCGAGCGGTGCGATCGTCGAGCGGGTGGCCGACGGTGAGTTCCGGCTGCTCGGTCGCGATGTCGAGCGTGTCGTCGCGCTCAACGACGTCACGACCCCCGAAGCGCTGTCGTACATCGATTTCCGACTGGAGCGCCTCGGCGTTCGAAAGATGCTGGCCAAAGCCGGCGCCCAGGAGGGCGACGTCATCTGGATCGGTGACTTCAGCTTCGACTACCAACCGGACCTCTGATGCGGATCGTCGCCAAGATCGGCACGGCCTCCATCACCGATGACACGGGCGTCATCGATGTGGCGGCGATCGCGAAACTCTGTGACGAGGTCGCGGCGCTGCGCAGCGCCGGCCACCAGCTGATCGTCGTCTCGTCAGGAGCGGTGGCCGCTGGTGTGGTCGCGGTCGGGCTTCCGGCTCGACCGACCGACATGACCACGCTGCAGGCGGTCTCGGCGGCCGGCCAGAGCCGGCTCGTGGAGGCATACAACAGGCAGTTCGATCGCCACGGGCTCGTCGGGGCCCAGGTCCTGCTCGACCCCCATGACTTCGTCGATCGGACGCAGTACCTTCATGCGCGTCGCACCCTCGTTCGGTTGTTGGAGTTGGGGTGCGTTCCCGTGGTGAACGAGAACGACGCGATCGCCAACCATGAGCTCCGTTACGGCGACAACGACCGGCTCGCGGCGCTGGTGGCCAATTCGGTGGGTGCCGACCTGCTCGTGTTGCTGACCGACACCGATGGCGTGTACACCGCAGATCCGCGCCGCGACGCCAGTGCTGAGCTGGTGTCTCACGTCGCCGCGGACGACCCCATGCTGGCCATCTCGGCCGATAGGGGCGGCAGCGGACGCGGCAGTGGGGGGATGGCGAGCAAGCTGGTCGCCGCCAAGATCGCGTCGTGGTCGGGGATTCGGAGCGTGATCGCCCGGGCGGCGGCACCCGACGTACTCCTCGGTGCGGTGGGCGGTACCGGCGTCGGCACGACGTTCGCCGCGCACGACCGGACGTTGCCGGCCCGCAAGCTGTGGATCGCGTTCGCCGCCGAGGTCGACGGCGTGGTCGAGGTCGATGCGGGAGCGGAGCGGGCGTTGACCGACGAGCCCCGCAGCCTCCTGCCGGCGGGCGTGGTGGCGGCGCGCGGTTCGTTCGACGCCGGGGCGACGGTCGAGGTCGTCGGGCCCTCAGGTCGTGCGTTCGCGCGGGGCATGGTTGCCGTCGACGTCGCCGCAGCGAATGCGTTCGCCGGCAAGCACACGCGCGACCTGCCGCCCGATGTCGCACACGAGGTCATTCACCGCGATGACCTCGTGGTGCTGCCCTAGCAAGCGTCCTCGCGGCTCAGCCGTGCGGCGGCAGCTCGGTGGGCGACGACACACCGGTAGCCGGGGTCGCGGCGAGGCCCAGTTCGTCCCGAAGCTCGGTCAACCGGTTCTGCGCGGCGACGTTCGCGGTGGCCTCCTCGATCTCGAGGACGCGTGACGCCACACTGTCGGCCCGAAGGTCGGATACTGCGGTTGCCTTGGCGTATCGAGCATTGATCTTCTCCTCGACCTCGGCGAACGATGGCACGTCGTCACCGACGGTCTCGCTCAGCTGCGCCATGGCCGCGTTCATCTCTTCCTGCATCTTGGCCTGTTCGAGCTGGCTGAGGAGTTTGGACTTCTCCGCCAGCTTCTCCTGCAGTAGCCGACTGTTGGTCCGGACCGCGGTCTTGGCCTGGTCGGCCGCCTGCGTCGACTCGAGGACCATCGAGGTGAGGCTCTCGACGTCGGCCTCGACGGAGATCAACTTGTCGGCGATGGTTTCGGCGGCCTGGGTGTAGTGGGCCGACTTGGCGGCGTCGCCACTCTGCTGGGCATCGGACGCCAGGACGAGGGCCTGGCGAGCGTTGACGTTCAGCTTCTCCAGTTCGGTCATCTTGTTGTTCAGGCGGATCTCGGCCTGCTTCTGATTGGTGATGACGTTGGCCGCCTGGTCCATCAGGCGCTTGTGCTGGTTCTGTGCCTCGATGATCGCCTGCGCGAGCTGTGCTTTCGGATCGGCTTTGTCGTCGCGCTTGCCGGGCAGGCTGGCCGTGAGGTGTTTCCACCACTTCGTGGCGCGATCGATCATGGGGTGATCCTACTTCTGAGCCGCCACCGGGCCGATGGGGTGGGGGAGTCGGCGGCGGAGGAAATCCAGCTCCGGCACGCGCAGGGCGAGCAGGATCGCCACGTACACGATGGCGCCGACGAGGGTACCGACGACGAGGCGGACCGCGGCGTCCATCCCGGAATCGCCCCCGACCTGTCGAGCGATGAACCAGACGACCTCGCCCATCAGCACGGCGGCCAGGATCATCGGCGCGACCGACAGACCGATCGTGCGCAGCCTGAAGCCCGGCACCTTGTAGCTCAGCACCTGGAGCGCCCACACCGACGACAGGGCGTACGCGATCGCGAACGCGAGACCGAGGCCGAGGACACCGAAGCGGTCGACGAGGACGATCGCGAGCACGATGTTGATCACGTTCTCGACCACGTTGATCATGAACGGCGTCCGGGTGTCCTTGTGCGCGTAGAAGCCGCGCAGCGTGAACATGTAGATCGAGAAGGCGCCGAGTCCGAGGGCGAATCCGGCCAGCGCCCTCGTCGTGTTGGCGGCGTCGATCGCGTCGAACTGCCCTCGTTCGAGGAGGGCGCCGACGATCGGCCGCCGCAGCACGAAGATGCCGACGCCGGCGGGAATCGTGAGCAGCGCGGTCATGCGCACGCCGAGTGACGCCTGGTCGACGAACGCCGGACGCTCCCTGCGTGCCACTGCCCGGGACATCTCCGGCTGGAAGGTGGTTGCGATCGACACAGCGAGCAAGCCGTGAGGCAGCACGAAGAAGGTGAAGGCAGCGAGATAGGCCGATGCATCGCCCGAGCCGGGCCCGGCGAGATTGCGCACCACGACGAGAGAAATCTGATTCGCGGCGACGAAGCCCAGGGTCCACGCCGAGAGCTTGAGGAGGCGGCGCACCGCAGGATGCCGGAAGTCGACGATGGCGCGAAAGCGGAAGCCCGTCCGGACCATCGCCGGCACCAACACGAGGACCATCGATGCGATGCCGGCCGTCGCTCCCAGCCCGAGTGTGAGGCGGAGCCGGCCGTCGCTGATCACGTCCTCGAGTGCCCAGTCGGCCGACCCGGCGTCGGGGAGCGACAGGAGCGTCGCGACGATGATCAGGTTGGGCAGGATCGGGCTCCACGCGGCGGCGAAGAAGCGGCGCCGGCTGTTCAGGAACGCATTGGCGAGACTGACGAGGCCGTAGAACAGGATCTGCACGAGGAAGATCCGGGCGAGGGTCGTTCCGACCGTACGAAACAGATCGGGGTCGACGCCGTCGCCGACGTTGATGGAGTAGACCCGAAAGATCAGCGGCGCCGCTACGACGGCCAGCACCATGAGCGCGCTCATCAGGATCACCGACACGGTGAGCACGACGTTGGTCGACTCCTCGTCACCGTCTTCGTCGAAGGTCGAAAAGAGCGGCACCAGCGTCGCCGACAGCACCCCTCCCAACAACAGCTCGTACACGATGTTCGGTGTCTCGTTGGCGAGGCTGTACGCATCGGCGAGCGCGGTCTGACCAAGGACGTAGCCGAGCGCGATGACCCGGAGCAGCCCGGTGAGGCGGGACAGTGAGGTGCCGGCGGCGACGGTGATGTTGCTGCGGAGCAGGCGACTCACAGGTGGTCGATCTCGTCGTGCGGCTGATCGTCCGGTCCGCCCATCTCGCCGAACGCTACTGTCGACAGGGTGCCCGCCGTCGACACTCCCGAATTGCTGAACGACCGCCTTCGGCAGACCGTGTTGGCGCACGATCGACGTCGTCTCCAGACCCGATTCGCCGGTGTCCCGATCACGCCGATCGCCGAGGTGGCGGAGCGTGTTCCCGTGCGGGTGGGAGGTGAGGTGCGCAGCCAGCACCGATCGTCGCCCGACGGCCGCCGATTCCTACGCGTCGAGATCGCCGACGGCTCGGGCTCGGCGCTGCTGGTCTTCACCGGCCGGAACCGGATTCGCGGGATCGAGACGGGGAGGGCGATCGTCGTCGAAGGTGTCGGCCGCGTCGAGCACGGCCGGCTGATGATCTGGAACCCCGCCTACACCTTGCTCGCCTAGACGCTGTCTGCCGGGACGCTGTCCTGCGGAGCCACGAGCAGCTGGCGGACAGCGGGCTCCGACTCGTCGGTCACGAGCACCAAGACCTCGTCGCCCGCCAGCAAGGACGTGTCTCCTCGAGGCACGACCACTGCGCGTGATCGCAGGATCGCGACGACCGACGCTTCGCGTGGAAAGTCGATCTCGGAGATCCGGGACCCGACGACCGGGGCGTCGTCGCTCAGCGTCACCTCGACGAGGCTGGCGTTCTCGGCGAGGTCGAGTAGACGCACGACGGAGCCGACCGTGACGGCCTCCTGGACGAGCCCGGAGAGAAGGTGCGGCGCCGACACGGCGCGGTCCACGCCCCAGTCGCTCGTGAAGAGCCATTCGTTCGCCGGATGGTTCACCCGTGCGAGCACCCGGGGCACGCCGAACTCCTGCTTGGCGAGCAAGGACGACACGAGGTTGTCCTCGTCGTCGCCGGTGACGGCGACGAACACGTCGGCCGTCTGCGGTGACGCATTCGCGAGCTGGGAGACCTCGCAGGCATCGGCGACCACCCACTCGACGTGATCGAGTTCGGGACGCTGACGAAGCTGATCGACACGCTCCTGGGTCCGCTCGACCATGACGACGCCGTGACCGGCGGCGGCCAGGTCGCTGGCGATGAACGTTCCGACCTTTCCGGCTCCGATGATGATCACTCGCATCAGTGGCCTGCCTTCTGGACGTGAGCGTCGGTGGACGAACGCTCTGCATTGAGGAGTTCATCGACGGCGTCGAGCCGGTCGTTGGCGACCGCCATGTACACGACATCACCCTCCTGGAAGACGAGATCGGGCGTCGCGAGAATGCCGACCCCCAGTCGACGTACGGCGACGACCCGCACCTGCCCGGACCGCTCGATCCCGGCGATGGCGATGCCGGCCAGGGTGGCAGGAACGCTGCGATCGACGACGCACACGTTCGCGCTCGCGTCGACCCAACGCACGCCGGAATCGTCGGGCAACACACGTCGAATGGCGAGCTCGGTCGTGAGCTGTGCCGAGGCCACCGTCGAGATGCCGAGTCGCTCGTAGATCGCCGCGCGCCTTGGGTCGTAGATCCGGGCGACGACCTTGGGCACGTTGAAGTGTTCCCGGGCCGTGCGGGCGACGACGATGTTCGTGTTGTCGCCGTTCGTGACGGCGGCGAGCACCTCCGCCCGTTCGACGCCGGCTTCCAGCAACGTCGCACGGTCGTACCCCATGCCCACCATGCACTCAGCCGGTATCCCCTCGAGTCGGAGGAAGGCCTTGCGCGCCTGGTCGATCACGGTGACGGAATACCCCTCGCTCGTGAGTCGCTCCGCCATCCCGGAGCCGACGCGCCCACAGCCGACGATGATGGCGTGGAGCGGCGCGGGTGGTTGATGATCGGTCATGCGTTGACCTCCGGAGGTGCGGGAACGGCGGGCTTGTGATGGGCGATCTGTACCGGGATGAGTGTGATCGCGGTGTTCGGACGCTGTCGAAGCTTCGATCGCAACACGACGGCGCTCTGGTTGTGCAGCGCTTGGTCCCACCAGTGCTCGACCACGAACTCGGGGATCACCACCGTCATCACGTCGTCCGGACGCTCGGCATCGAGCTCGTCGATCACTTCGAGAATCGGATTGGTCAGGTCGCGGTAGGCCGAGAACACGGTGCGCAGCTCCACCGGTAGCTCGAACTGCTCCCACGCGTCGACCACCCTCGCCTCTTCCTCCGCGTCGGTGACGACACTGATGGCGATGAGCCGATCGGGACGCATCGACCGTGCGTAGGCGATGGCGTTGAGCACGCCCTTGTTGACCGAACCGATGAGCACGACGACGGTGTGGGAGTGGCGAGCCACTCGCTCGGTCGGCTCGGCCTTCAGTGCGGCAGCGACATGGTCGTAGTGACGCTTGATCTTGCGGAAGCCGAGCACGATGATCGGGATCAGGACGACAGGAATCCACGCGCCGTAGCGGAACTTGGAGGTGATGACCACGATCAGCACGACGAACGTTGCGATCGCTCCGACCGTGTTGATGACCTGGTTTCGCCTCCAGCCCGGCTCCTTGAGCCGGCTGTGATGCACGACCATCCCGGCTTGCGAGAGGGTGAACCCGCAGAACACCCCGACGGCGTACAGCGGGATGAGCGCGCTGGTCTGCCCGCCGAATCCGATGATGAGCACGCTGGCGACGCCGGCGAGCGCAATGATGCCGTTCGAGAAGACGAGGCGGTCACCACGATTGGAGAGCTGGCGCGGCAGGAAGCCGTCGTGCGCGAGGATCGAAGTGACCCGGGGGAAGTCGGCGAACGCCGTGTTCGCCGCGAGGATCAGGATGGCGAACGTGGCGAACTGCAGCACGTAGTAGGGCACACTGCCGTCACCGAACACGGCGCTGCCCATGATCGACAACAGCGTTTCGTTCTCGCTCACCGTCGGCTTCAAGACGTTGGCGAGCACCGACAGGCCGAGGAAGAACGTTCCGAGGATGGCGCCCATCACCATCAGCGTCGTGGCGGCGTTGTGCGACTCGGGCTTCTTGAACGCCGGGACACCGTTGGAGATCGCCTCGATGCCGGTCAACGCCACGGCGCCGGAGGAGAAGGCGCGCAGGAAGGCCATTGCCGTGATGCCGGTGAGCAACGCACCGTTCTCCGTCAGCTCGTCGAGCGACTCGGTGTTCGGTGGGAGCGGCTCGATGTCGCCGGTCCACAGCCGGAAGAGGCCGACGGTGATCAATGCGGCGAGGATGACGATGTAGAGGTACGTCGGCCCCGCGAAGAGTCGACCCGACTCCTTGAGCCCGCGCAGGTTGGCGAGCATCATCAACACGATGAAGCCGAGGCACAACAGGACGCGTTCGGGTCGGAGCCCGGGGAACGCCGACGTGATCGCGGCGACGCCGGCCGAGATCGACACGGCGACGGTCAGGATGTAGTCGACGAGGAGTGAGGCGCCGGCGACGAGGGATGGCGTCTGACCGAGGTTCTCGCGCGACACGACGTAGGAGCCACCACCGCTCGGGTAGGCGTAGATCGTCTGGCGGTAGCTCGTGATCACGATCACCAACAGCGCAATGACGATGAACGAGATCGGCATCAGGTCGGTGAGTGCGGCCAGACCGGCCAGCGGGACGAGCACCAACAGGATTTCTTCGGTGGCGTACGCGGTCGACGAGATCGCGTCCGAGGCGAACACGGCGAGTGCGGTCGGCCGACCGAGCCGCTGGTGCTGCTCCTCAGACGTGGCGAGCGGTTCGCCGACGACGAAGCGTTTCAGGATGCCCATGGCGCTCAGCGGGCTCCGGGCGATGACCCGCGCACCGGGGCGCCGACCGACGAGTTGTCGAACATGGATTCCAATTGTCTCCTGCTTCCGAACGGCTCGAGGGTCGAGTCGTTGCCACGGTCAACCGTGACGTGCGCGGTACCAGCCCCGCTTCGCACGCAGGATCAACATAGCGCCGAGCGGTCTGCCGGCGCTGCCTCACACGGCCGACGTGACATCCGTCTGGTGCTGTCATTCCGATTGACCCTGCGGTCAAGTCGGCAAGTAGCGTGCGGCCGATGACGACCGATGCTGCACCACAGGCAACGGAACGGTTTGCCAGTGTGCAGAGCGTTCGTGACTCCCTCCGCGAAGTCGGCTACCTCGCCGACGACGGAATTGCCGGGGTGGCGTTCCTCGCGGACAAGCTCGGCAAGCCGATTCTCGTCGAGGGTCCGGCCGGTACGGGCAAGACCCAGCTGGCCAAGTCGATCGCGGAGATCACCGGCGCCAAGCTGATCCGCCTCCAGTGCTACGAGGGCCTCGACGAGTCCAAAGCCCTCTACGAGTGGAACTACAAGAAGCAGCTTCTGCGCATCCAGACCGAGCGCGGCGCCGGTGGCGACGGCGAGGACTGGACCGACGTCAAGGACGACATCTTCTCCGATGAGTTCCTCCTGACCCGCCCGCTGCTCGAGGCGATCACGTCACCGGAGCCCGTCGTGCTGCTCATCGACGAGGTCGACCGTGTCGAGGTGGAGACCGAGGCGCTGCTGCTCGAGATCCTCTCCGATTACCAGGTCTCGATCCCCGAGCTGGGCACGATCGTCGCCACGCAGATCCCGCTCGTGTTCCTCACGTCGAACAACACACGCGAGTTGTCAGAAGCGCTGAAGCGTCGCTGCCTCTACCTCCACGTCGACTACCCGCAGCTGGAACGCGAGAAGGAGATCGTGCTCGCCAAGGTGCCGGGGATCACCGACAGCCTCGCCGACCAGGTCGCACGCGTCGTTCGCTCGATCCGCCAGATGGATCTGAAGAAGGCGCCGAGTGTCTCCGAGACCCTCGACTGGGCGCGCACGCTGATGATCCTCAACATCGACGTCATCGACGAGAAGACGGCGAAGGAAACGCTGAACATCCTGCTCAAGTACCAGACCGACATCGCCAAAGCCGCCAAGGAGCTGTCGGTCGACGACTGACGGAACCACTGGACGACTGACGGCACACCATGCTCGACCTGCTGAACGGCTTCGTCGTCGAGCTCCGCAACGCGGGGCTCCCGGTGAGCCTCACCGAGAACCTCGATGCGATGGAGGCGGTGCAACACATCCCGATCGAAGATCGTGAGGCGTTCAAGTACGCCCTCGGCGCGACCCGGATCAAGAACCACGCGCACTGGCGCAGCGTCGAGACGGTCTTCGCGGTCTTCTTCAGCCTGCGAGGCCCGGAGTACAAGCTGGTCAGCGGCGATGACGACACCGACATCGACGAGCTCTGGCGCGAGATGCAGGAGCAGCAGCGCCAGGAGGGCAACGGCGCCGGCGGCATGGACAACATGACGCCGGAAGAGATCGCGCAGATGCTCATGCAGGCCCTGATGAACGGCGACCAGGCGATGATGCGGGCGATGGCGAAGCAGTCCGTGCAGCGGTTCGCCGGCATGGAGCCGGGACGCCCGGTCGGCGGCACCTACTACCTGTACCGAACCCTGCGGAACCTCGATCTCGACGGGATGCTCGAGAAGATGATGGAGGCGACGCGCGATCAGGTCGAGGGCGACCTGACGTCGTTGGAAGAGCGCCTCGAACGTGAGGAGTTCCAGGACCGCATCGAGAAGTTCAAGGGTGAGATCGAAGCGGAGATCCGGCGCCGCCTGGTGGCCGATCGTGGTGCAGAGGCGATGGCCAAGACCTTGCGAAAGCCACTGCCCGAGGACGTCGAGTTCATGCACGCCTCGCGCGACGAGATGGTTGCGCTGAAGAAGTCGCTCTACCCGCTCACCCGCAAGCTGGCGGCCCGGTTGGCCCGCAAGCGTCGCCACGGCCGTAAAGGTCCGCTCGACTTCCGCAACACGGTGCGTCACTCACTGAGCTATGGCGGCGTCCCGGCCGAGCCGAAGTTCAAGTACCCCCGTCCGGCCAAGCCTGAGCTGATCGTGATCGCCGACATCTCCGGCTCGGTCGCGGCGTTCGCACGATTCACGCTGATGCTCGTGTACGCGATCCAGAACCAGTTCTCCAAGGTCCGCTCGTTCGTGTTCATCGACGGCCTGGACGAGGTCACGGACTACTTCCGGGCGACCGAGGACATCACCGAGGCGATCCATCGGGTCAACACCGAGGCCGACGTCGTGTGGGTCGACGGCCATTCCGACTACGGCCACGCGTTCGAGGTGTTCTGGGAGCGCTACGGCAAGGACATCGGTCCGAAGTCGACCGTGCTCCTGCTCGGCGACGCCCGCAACAACTACCACGCCAGCCAGAGCTGGGTGGTGAAGGAGATCCGGCAAAAGGCCCGCCACGTCTATTGGCTCAACCCCGAGCCGAAGAGCTACTGGAACACCGGCGACTCGATCGTCGGCGAATACGGCACGCACACCGACGGTGTCTACGAGTGCCGCAACCTCCGCCAACTCGAAGCCTTCGTCGAAAAGCTCGCCTAGCGAATTTCAGGACGATTCCGGGTCAGGAGCGCTGGTAGTTGGGGGCTTCCTTGGTGATCGTGACGTCGTGGGGGTGGCTCTCGTCGCGGCCGGCGGTGGTGACCCGCATGAGCCGTGCGTTGCGGAGATCGGCGAGCGTCGAGGCGCCGGCGTAGCCCATTCCCGACCGGAGGCCGCCGACGAGCTGGTACGACACGTCGCCGAGCGGGCCCGAGTACGGCACGCGACCCTCGATGCCCTCCGGCACCAGCTTGTTGCTGCCGGCGCCGACTGCACTCGCTCCGGACTTGGACTGGCCGGACGCGTACCGGTCTGCGCTGTCGCCGGTCATGGCGCCCATCGAACCCATGCCGCGGTAGGTCTTGTAGCGGCGGCCCTCGAACAGTTCCATCTCGCCAGGGCTCTCCTCGGTGCCGGCAAGGAGTGAACCGAGCATCACGGTCGATGCGCCGGCGACGATGGCCTTGACGATGTCGCCGGAGAACGTGATGCCGCCGTCGGCGATGATCGGGATGTCCAGTTTGTGGCCCATCTGCGAGGCGAACCACACTGCGGAGAGCTGGGGCATGCCCGCTCCCGACACGACGCGGGTCGTGCAGATCGAACCGGCCCCGACGCCGACCTTGACCGCGTCGGCTCCCGCTCGTGCGAGCGTCTCCACGCCGTCTTCGGTGACGACGTTGCCCGCCGTGACGGGGAGGTCCGGCCACGAGCCCTTGATGCGTTCGATCGCCTTCACCACGTTTGCCGAGTGGCCGTGAGCGGTGTCGATCGAGACGGCATCGACGCCCATCGTGACGAGGGCGTCGACCCGCTCCTCGATGTCGTCACCAACGCCGATGGCGGCGGCACAGCGAAGCCGGCCCCGCGAATCTCGCGACGCATTCGGGAAGTCGAGCCGCTTCTGGATGTCCTTGACGGTGATCAGGCCCGCCAGCCGACCGTCGGCATCGACGAGGGGGAGCTTTTCGATGCGGTGCTGCTGCAGCACGGCTTTCGCCGTGTCGAGCGACGTGCCGACTGGCGCGGTGACCAGTCCGGCAGCGGTCATGAAGTCGGATACCGGGCGATCGAAGTCGGCCCCGGAACAGAAGCGGATGTCGCGGTTGGTGAGGATGCCGACGAGGCGCCCGTCCGGGTCGGTGATCGGGACCCCGGAGAACTTGAACTGGTGCATCAGCGCTTCGGCGTCGTGCAGGAGTGCGGTCGGCGGCAGCGTGACCGGGTCGGTGATCATGCCCGACTGCGAACGCTTGACCTTCTGGACCTCCGCAGCCTGGTCCTCGATCGACATGTTGCGGTGGATCACACCGATGCCGCCGTGGCGCGCCATGGCGACCGCCATGCGGCCCTCGGTGACCTTGTCCATCGCAGCTGACACGAGTGGCACGGCGAGTTCGATGTCGCCGGCGAAACGCGCCGTGGTGTCGACCGCGTCCGGCAGGGTCTCGGAATATCCCGGTACGACGACGACGTCGTCGAAGGTCAGCGCCTCGAACCGATCGAAGAACTCCGCGTTGACGTTGGATCGGTTGACGTTGGATCGGCTGACGTTGGATCGGCTGCGGTTCGTCATGCGTGGATCTCCGTTTCCATCGGTCGTGCTCCGTTCGTGTCTACTCGATCGATCGTCGCGTCGATGAGCGAGGGATCGACGCACATCTGGGCGAGCACGTCGACGAGCAGTCGATGCTCCGCGGCGTGCATCACGGTCTCGAATTCCTCCAACGTGCTGGAGGGGTCGATCGCCACAGCGGCGGTCGCGAGCACCGGGCCGTCGTCGACCCCGTCGTCGGGCACGAGGTGGACCATCACGCCCGTGGCCGTGCGGGTACCCGCGACGGCCTCGTTCCAGGCCCGCTCGATCGAGTTCGTGCCGGGCAGATCGCCCGGCAGCGCGGGATGCAGGTTGATCACCTGACGCGGGAACCAGCCGAGGAAGCTCATGGTGAGCACGCGCATCCAGCCGGCGAGAACGATCAGGTCGGGTTCGAAGCCGGCGATGAGGTCGGCCAGGCGGGCGTCGTACTCGGCACGCTCCTCGCCCGGGTGCAGCCCGATGTGGACGGCGGGCACCCCTGCGGCGTCGGCGCGTTGCAGGGCGAACACATCGGGACGGTTGGACACCACCGCGACGACTTGGCCGTCGATCCGGCCATCGGCACACGCGTCGAGCACAGCCTGAAGGTTCGACCCGTTGCCCCGAAACCAGCACCACCAGGCGACGGCGTCTCACAGATCCACGACCGTCACGAGCATGGATCGAACCTAGCCAGGGGTTCTCGCCCACACGTCGCGCGTGAACGAAAAATCAGATCAACGCGGTTCGTGTCAGATGAGGCGGACGCGCTTGGTGCCCGGTTCGAGGCGGCCGATCACCCAGGTCGGCTCGGCGATGGAAGCCTGCACGGAGGCGGCGTCGATGGGGTCACAGATCACGACCATGCCGACACCCATGTTCACCGTCCGGTACAGCTCCTCGGTCGCCATCTGGGGGACGAGCTCGCGGACGAGCGCGAACAGCGGCGGGATCGGCCACGACCCGAGTTCGATGACTGCATCGACTTCGTCGGGCAGGACGCGCGGCACGTTCTCCGGGAGACCGCCACCGGTGATGTGGGCCAGGCCCTTGACGAGGCCGCCGGCGAGGGCGGGGGTGAGCACGTCGAGGTACGACCGATGCGGTTCGAGAAGCGTCTCGCCGAGTGGCCGATCGAACCCCTCCGGGACCGCGTCCATCGGCGCCCACTCGAAGATCTTGCGAAGCAGCGAGTACCCGTTGGTGTGCGGCCCACTCGAGGCGACCCCGATGAGCACGTCATCGACACCGACGTCGGAGCGGGGGAGGAGCTCGTCGCGTTCGGCGACCCCCACGAGCGTGCCGGCGATGTCGAACGCCCCCGGCATGTAGACCCCGGGCATCTCGGCCGTCTCCCCACCGAGCAGCGCACACCCGGCGACACGACACGCTTCGGCCATGCCGCCCACCACCTCAGCGACGAGATCGGCGTCGAGCACACTCGCGGCGATGTAGTCGAGGAAGAAGAGTGGACGTGCCGACTGCACCAATACGTCGTCGATGCAGTGGTTCACGATGTCCATGCCGACGCCGCGCACCATTCCGAGGCGCGCGGCGAGTTCGACCTTCGTGCCGACGCCGTCGGTCGACGCGACGAGTACGGGGTCGCGCAGCGCCGTGATCGCCGCAGCGGAGAACACGCCGCCGAAGCTCCCGACACCGCGCAGCACGCCGTTGTCGTGCGTCGCTTCGACGGCCGCCTTCATCTCCGAGACCGCACGCGTGCCTTCGTCGATGTCGACGCCGGCCTGTGCGTACGAACGCAAGGATGCGCCGAGCGCCCGCCAGCCGATGTCGCGGCGCACCTGCATCCCCTCGAACTGGATCGTCGAGAGGCGGTCGTACGCAGCGGCACGCGCCGAGGCGAGGTCGAGGCCGAGGCCGGTCACGGCGAGCACCCGTCCGCCGGACACGCGCCCTTCGGCGTTGACGCCTGCATCGAAGCGGATGGCGCTCTCGGAGTCGCCGCCCCGGTCGGACACGACGGCGCCAGCGGTGGGTGCCGACGGGTAGCCGGCGGCTGCGGCGACGACGGTGAGAGCGAAATCGGACCGGACCTTCAAAGGCGCATCGTGCACCGAGCCGCGAGTGCAGGCGAGTGCGAGCTCGGCGAGGTCGGTCTCGAGCAGCGGGAGCAGCGCCTGGGCTTCGGGGTCACCGAAGCGGACGTTGTACTCGATCAGCCGGGGCCCGTCAGCCGTGCACATCAACCCGGCGAAGATGATCCCGATGTAGGGCGTTCCTCGGGCGGCGAAATGGTCGAGCACCGGCTGGACGAACGTTGCCAGCAGATCGTCGGCCGAGTAGGGCACCGGGGCGGGTGCGTACGCGCCCATCCCGCCGGTGTTCGGTCCGCTGTCACCTTCGCCGATCCGCTTGTGGTCCTGGGCCAGGGGCAACGCGACTGCCGTCGTTCCGTCGCACAGGGCGATCAGCGAGCACTCGGGGCCGCGCAGACGTTCTTCCAGGAGGAACGGTCCGTCGGTGGCGAGGATCGCAGCTCGCGTTTCGGCCGCCCCCGTCGGAACCACGACACCCTTGCCGGCGAGCAGGCCGTCGGCTTTCACGACGACCTCGAGGCCGGACTCCTCCCACCAGGCGATGGCATCGTCGGCGTTCCCGAAGCTCGCGAACCGGGGTCCCGGGATGCCCAGTTCGGTCGCGAGCTCGCGGGCGTAGGACTTGGACGACTCGAGGCGCGCGAGTGCCGCGGGCGGCCCGAAGCACGGGATGCCGCGGGCGGCGCATTCGTCGGCCAGGCCGGCGGCGAGCATCGCTTCTGGTCCGGGGATGACGAGATCGATCTCGTCAGCGGTCGTCGCTCCGATCTCGGACGCGATGGCGACCTCGTGGCCGTGCGCGCGACAGGCCCATGCGATGGCGGCTTCGCGTCCGCCGGATCCGACGACGAGGACCCGCATCAGGGCATCACCGAGCGCACGCGGCTCATGCCAGGACGCCCTCGAACGACAACTTCGACTGGGCGTCGCCGACGGCCAAGGGGTACCTGCCCGTGAAGCAGGCGTTGCAGTAGCCGTCGTCCTGCGCCGCTTCCCGGCTCGCGATGGCGCGCATCATGCCGTCGAGTGACAGGAAGGCGAGGCTGTCAGCGCCGATGTGCTGCCGCATCTCCTCGACGCTGAGTTGGGCGGCGATGAGATCGCCGTCGTGGCCCATGTCGACGCCGAAGTGGCAGGCGTGCGTGATCGGTGGGCACGTGATCTTGAGGTGCACCTCGGCCGCCCCAGCATCGCGGACGAGCTTCACCAGCGGTCCAGCGGTCGTGCCGCGAACCAGCGAGTCGTCGATCATCACCACCCGGCGTCCTTCGAGGTTCTCACGCAACGCGTTGAACTTGAGCGCGACACCACGTTCGCGGATGTCCTGCGTCGGTTCGATGAACGTGCGCCCGATGTACCGGTTCTTGATGAGGCCATCGTTGAACCGGATCCCGCTCTCGGCCGAGTAGCCGATCGCAGCCGGGATCGAGCTGTCGGGGACCGGGATGACCACGTCGGCATCGGTCGGTGACTCGCGGGCGAGTTCGACGCCGAGCTGCTGACGGACGTGGTGCACGCTGCGGCCGTGCCAGACCGAGTCGGGGCGGGAGAAGTACACGAACTCGAACGAGCAGCGGGCCGCGTGGAGCTGCGGCGCGAGCACCTGCGTGCGCTCGATCTCCGCTCCCCGCAACGTCACCATCTCGCCCGGCTGGACCTCGTCGATCTCGACGCATCCGAGGGTGGCGAGCGCACAGGTCTCGCTGGCGACGGCGTGACCGCCGTGGGGGAGTCGACCGACCGAGAGCGGGCGGAAGCCCCACGGGTCGCGTATGGCGATCACCTGGTCGGCAGCGAGGATGACCAGGGAGAACGCACCCTTCCAGGCCGGCAGGGTGCGCTCGATCCGGTCCTGCCAGGTCTGCCCACCGGCGGCGGCGAGCATGAGCGACAACACCTCGGTGTCGCTCGTGGCGGTGAGACCGAATCCACGGTTCAGGAGCTCGTCGCGCAGAGCCGCGGCGTTCACGAGGTTGCCGTTGTGGGCGAGGGCGAGCGGGCCGTGCATCGTCTCGATCAGGAAGGGCTGGATGTTCCGATCGGCGTTCGACCCCGTCGTGGAGTAGCGGGTGTGACCGATCGCGTGATAGCCGACCAGCGGCTTGAGTGTTTCGGGCGAGAAGACGTTCGCGACGAGGCCGGCCTCCTTGTGAACACGAACCCGGCGACCGTCGCTCACCGCGATGCCCGCTGCCTCCTGACCCCGGTGCTGGAGCGCGAAGAGACCGAAGAAGGTCAGCTGGGCGACCCCGTCGCCGTGCGGCGTCGAGATACCGAGGACTCCACACTCCTCTTTGGGGGCGTCGTCGGTCTCGTCGGGCAGTGCCGTGACGCGCAGCTTGTTCATGCGTAGATCTCCAGTCCCGCGAGTGCGGCGTGGATTCGTGGTGCAGCGGGGTATCGGCCGGGGACGAACGTCGTCCCGGTCAGTCGTTCGAACGCGTCGATGTACCGGCTGGTCGTCGCGGTCCAGACCTCGGCCGGCAACGTCGGCAACGCACCGTCGCCGGTGTACCCGACATCGGCCAGGGCTCGCCGTACGACCTCTTTGTCGAGGCTCTCGGGCTCGAGGCCCTCTGCCACGCGTCCCGCGTACGTGTCGCCGACCCACCAGCGCGACGAATCGGGCGTGTGCACCTCGTCGATGAGGAGCAGCTCGCCATCGTGGGTCATGCCGAATTCGTACTTGGTGTCGGCGAGGATCAGTCCGGATCGTTCGCCGACTTCCGAGCCGCGTTCGAACAGGGCGAGTGCCACGTCCTGGACACGCGTCCACAGCGCCTCGTCGACGAGACCACGTTCGGCAACAGCGGCACATGAGAGGGGAACGTCGTGTTCACCGTCGGCGCCCTTGGTGGTCGGGGTCACGATCGGGTGGTCGAGTCGTGCGTTCTTCGTGAGGCCGTCCGGGAGCAGGTGCCCGTACAGCATGCGCTCACCGGACGCGTACTGCGTCCACAGCGCGGTGTCGGTGACCCCCGTGATGTAGCCGCGCACGACGACCTCGACGGTGAGCGGGATGGCCGCACGTGCGATCAGGACGTTCGGGTCCGGAATCGAGATCACGTGGTTCGCCACGATGTCGGCCGTCTGTTCGAACCACCAGCCGGAGAGCTGGTTCAGCACCTGACCCTTGTACGGCACCGTGGCGATGATCCGATCGAATGCCGACAAGCGATCGGTCGTGATGAACACCCGACGTCCGTTCGGCAGGGCATACGAGATGCGCACCTTGCCGTCGCGTCGATCGTCGAGCGGGAGATCGATCGTGTCGAACGCCGGCATCGTGGCGGCCATCGGTGAGGTCACGATCCCGCCGCGTGACGGACGCCGTTGGCGAACAGGTGGAGCCCTGAGTGCCGGTCGTCGACAGGCGCCCGCCCGCGGCCGTGCCGCGGGTGCTGACGGGCGACGATGTGGTTTTCGGGATGGGGCATGAGGCCGAGCACGACGCCGGTCGTATCACACACCCCGGCGATGTCGGCCACGGATCCGTTCGGGTTCGTCGAGGCGTAACGGAGGGCGATCTGCCCAGCGGCTGCGAGTTCGTCGGGGTCCGGATGGACGAACCGGCCCTCGCCGTGCGCGATCGGGCAGTGGATCGACGCGTCGAGGCCCGCCGTCCAGATGGACACCGAGGTCACGACGGGCTCCAACTCGACCCAGCGACAGTCGAACGTCCCGTTCGCGTTGTGGCCGAGCGCGCCTGGGAGCAGACCGGCGCTCGTGAGTACCTGGAACCCGTTGCAGATGCCGATCACCGGGCGACCGGCCGCCACGAACGAGCGCAGTTCCTCGCCGAGGCCGACGGACAGGTCGAGTGCCAGCATGCGGCCCGCACCGAGCGAGTCGGCGTAGCTGAAGCCCCCGGCGACCACGGCCATCCTGGCGCGATCCAGCATCGTGGGATCCCCGACGAGCTCGGATGCCAGGACGATCTCGGCACGCGCGCCGGCGAGTTCGAGTGCGTCGACGACGTCACGGTCGCGGTTGGTCCCCGGCCCGGCGATCACGAGAGCGGGAACACGGCCCGTCGTCATGACGGGGCCGTGCCCGTGAACGCGCCGACGAGTGCTTCTATCGACACCCGGCCGATGCCCGCGAGATCGAGCGAGTCGTCGGACGTGACCGCTCCGAGGCGGTGTGCGTCGCCGCTCATGTGCTCGATGAAGGCCTCGACGTCGTCGGGCTCCACCTCGACCAGGAGTCGCCCCGTCGATTCGCTGAACAGAGCGGTGGCGACATCGGTGTGGGGGAGCGCATCGACACGGGCACCGAGCCGTCCGCCGATGCACATCTCCGCCAGCGCCACGGCAAGCCCGCCCTCGCTGAGGTCGTGGCACGAGCGAACGGCGCCCGACCGGATCGCCGCGTGCAACCGGCGGTACCGCACCGGTGCGGCAGGGTCCGGCGCGGGAGCGGGCCCGATCGCCGCGTCGCCTCCATCGAAGTCGGCGACGGTCGTGCCCGGCACCATCTCGCCCAGCACCCGCTCGCCCAGCACCCTCGCGCCCAGGACCCTCTCGCCCAACACCGTCTCGCCCAGCACCATGTCGAGATGTGATCCGGCGAACTCTGCTCGTGTGTCGCCGACGACCAGCAGCACGTTGCCGGGTCGGGTCAGGTCGGACGAGATGCAGGCATCGGCGTCGGGAACATGTGCGATCGCCGTGATCACCAGGGTCGGCGGCACAGCGTGAAGCTGACCGTCGTTGCCCATGTACTCGTTGTTCAACGAGTCCTTGCCAGACACGAACGGGGCCTGGTAGAGATCGGCCGCCATGCAGCAGCCCGCGACCGCGTCGACGAGCTCGCCGAGGGTCGATTCCCGCCTGGGGTCGCCCCATGAGAAGTTGTCGAGCAGCGCCACCCGGTCGGGGTCGGCGCCGACCGCCACGATGTTGCGGATCGCCTCGTCGACGACCGCGACGGCCATGTGCTCGGGGTCGTGCAGCCCGTACCAGGGGTTGACGCCGATGCCGACGGCGAAGCCCTCCCTGGCCGCCGGAGCGGCGATCACGACGCCGTCGCCCGGCCCATCGGCGTGTACGCCGACGAGCGGGCGGGTGACCGTCGACCCCAGGATCTCGTGGTCGTATCGACGGATGATCGCCTCCTTCGACGCAATGTTCGGGTGGGCGAGCAGGGCGAGGAGCGCGGCGATCGGATCGGTGACGGTGCGCACCCCGTGCCCGGTTCGAACCGGCAGCGTGGTGGTGGCTCTCATGCGACGCTGGGGCCTACCGTCGTGCAGGAATTCGGTGTCGAGATCGGCGACGACGGTGCCTCCCGACCGCACGACGAGCTGTCCGGTGCCGGTGAATTCGCCGAGGTCGGCGAGGTCGACGCCGAATCGGGCACACCTGGCGGCGAGCTGCTCGAGGTGCGCCGGGGGGACGGCGACGACCATGCGTTCCTGGGCCTCCGAGAGCCAGACTTCCCAAGGTTCGAGACCGGGATACTTGCGCGGAACCAGATCGAGTTCGACCTCGGCGCCGATTCCCTCGGCCATCTCACCGACGGCCGAAGAGAGCCCGCCAGCTCCGCAGTCGGTGATCGCCGAGAAGAGGTCCTCCGCACCCACCAGGGCATCGATGAGCAGCTTCTCCACGATGGGGTCACCGATCTGAACGCTCGCTCCGGCGACTTCACCGGTCGTGGCATCCATCGTGGCCGACGAGAACGTCGCTCCTCGTATGCCGTCACGCCCCGTGGCGCCGCCGAGGACGACGACACGGTCTCCGACGAACGGCCCGTCGTGCAGCGGGCGGGCGGCGGCGGCACCGATGCATCCGGCAAAGACGAGCGGGTTGGTGGTGTACGCGGAGTCGTACAGGACGGCACCGGCGATGGTGGGCAGGCCGATCTTGTTGCCGTAGTCCGCGACGCCATCGACGACGCCGGCGCGGACCCGGAGCGGGTGCAGCGTGCCTTCCGGTAGTTCGCCGATCGGGAGGTCGCTCGGTCCGAAGCACAAAACGTTGGTGACCGCGATCGGACGGTGAGCGATTCCGAGCACGTCGCGGATGACACCGCCGACGCCGGTGTTCGCTCCACCGAACGGTTCGACGGCTGACGGGTGGTTGTGGGTCTCGGCCTTGACGGCGAGCGTCGTCCCCTCGGTGAACTCGACCACGCCGGCGTTGCCGACGAAGGCGGACCGCACGAACGGTGCGGCCATGTTCTCGGTGCTGTTGCGGAGCTGGCGCATCAACGGTTCGATCTGCCGCGGCACTGTGCCGTCATCGAGTTCGATTGCGGCGCGGAAGGTCTTGTGGGCGCAGTGCTCGCTCCACGTCTGGGCGAGTGTCTCGAGCTCGACGTCGGTGGGCTCGCGGTCGAGCTTCTCGAAGTGTTCGCGGATGACGCGCAGCTCCTCGAGGTCGAGTGACAACGAGCGTGCCCGGTCGACGGCGAGCAGCGCGTCGTCCTCGAGCCACCTGACGGGGATGACCTCGGCGGCGCCGACCGCCACGTGGTCTGTCGGCGGATTCATCTCGGTGTACCCGTGTGTCCAGCGTTCCACGATCGGATTGGCGACGAGACGGGTCACGAACTCATCGATCACGGCGTCGCTCACGTCGTCGTCGAATTCGAGGCGCAGTGCGGTAGCCGCGGCACCGATCGACACACCGACGAGATCTGCCGCCCGCACCACTGCATCGGCGGCGCCGTTGGTCACGCCGGCGAGTGTGGTGACCTCGACGCCTCGTCCGCCCGGCAGCTCCCACGATCCGCGTTGGAGGAGTGGATCGACGAGGACGGCGGACAAGCGGTCGAGCTCGGCCGTGTCGAGGTTCGTGTCGACGAGAACGACATCGGCGACGCCGAGACGCTCGATGAGTGGCAGTCCGAGCTGGGCGGCGCTGGCGTGCAGGGCCTCGGTTCGGGGGTCGGCGTCGATCGATCGGATGGTCAGTCGATGCCCGTTGGCCACTGGCGCGACCCTACGGACTGGTGATCGGCGCGTCGCCGCGTTTGTACGAAATGTCCAGCGGGCTAGAGCGCGAGGTCGACGAGTTGGCCGGCCGTGAGCGGGATGACGACTTCCGGAGCCGGGAATGTCGGGATGAATGCGTCCGACGACAGCGACGTCACCGTGATCGCCCGACCACCCATCGACGCCGGTTCGACGAGTTTGCGGACCATGCCGTTGGCGTCGACCCACACCTCGATGGTGACGGGCCCGATGGTCTCGGTGTTGCCACTCACGCTCGACGGTGGGACGAATTCGCCGGGCAGCGGTGGCACTGCCGGGAGGGGCAGGCCCGTGGTCGGGTCGACGGGAGGTGTCTTGGCGGCGGACGCAAGGCCCGCTGCGTCGACCGTGACGACCAGATGACGGACCGCCTCGGTGCCGATGGTCGATTCCGACGCTGCGTCGATCGTGACGAAGGAGCGCATTGCTGCCGGGAGGTATTGGTCGATCGTCCGCAGCCAACGTTGGGGTTCTGATCCACCGGGGAACGGAAAGTCGCCGCGTGGCATCGAGTACCACTCCTGCCGTTCGGCCAGCCTCACGTTGGCGACATCGAAAACTGCGAGCACCTCGATGTCAGTTGCGGTCTCTTGGTCGATGAACATGCGCGACACGCCGGTCTCGAAGTCGTTCGTGACCTCGTAGGTGATCGTCGCTCCGTCGTCGCGGCGGCGCTCGACGAGGAACGTCGCCGTCCGCATCGGCGTAAGTGGCGCCACGACGGTCGGAAAGATCAGCGGCGCTGCCGGCTCGTTCGCCGTCGGGTCGCCTTTGGAGCGGTCCAGGAACTCTGGCCCGTAGGTGACTCCGGCGTAGGCACCGGCGCCGACCAGTCCGAGTACGAGGACCCAGCACACCAACCTTCGGCCACCACCGTTGCTCCGCTTCTTCGGTTTCGACTTCGACGTCGACGGCGTGGGCATGTACGGCGCCGAGGCGGAGAACTCGAACGGCGTTACTGCCGTGGGTGGGGTGGCAACGACTCTCGGAAGCTGCGGCACCGTCGGAACGGGCACCGCTGGCACGGTGGCGGTTGCGAAGTCCGGGTGGGGCGGGGGGAGTGGAGCGCCAAAGGCCGATTCGGAGTAGAAGCTGCGCGCCGACGCAGCCCGGTCATCGACGGTGCGCGTCGCAAGATCGGCAGTGTCGGTCATCGATCTTCTATCGGGCGTCGTCGACCGACTCTTGAGCGGGCGCGACCCGCAGCTGTGCGGGCGGGTCGATGGAGAAGCACGACGATCGTCGTACGATCGCGGCGGTGGGAGACGAAGCGGCGACCCGACTGATCCTGATTCGCCATGGCGAGTCCAACGTCACCGTCAGACGTGTGATCGGGGGGTTTCGGACGTGTGACGGACTGTCACCGTTGGGTGCGGAACAGGCATTGCGTCTCGCCGGCCGGCTCGTGACGACCTCCGAGGTGATCGCCGATGTGGTGATCGCCAGCAACTTCGCCCGAGCTCGACAGACCGCTGAGACGTTGCTGCCAGCGCTCGGGCTGACGTCGCTGGAGATCGACCCTGCATTCGGAGAACACGATCCGGGTCCGGAGCTCGACGGCATGAAGTTCGTCGAGTACATCGAGCGCTTCGGGACGCCGGATTGGAGCGGTGATCCGCACACCGTGGTCTTCCCCGGGGGCGAGACGACGGCTGAATTCCATCTCCGCGTGGGTGCGGCCTTGTCGAGGATCACTGCCGAGCGTGCCGGCGAGACCATCGTGATCGTGTGTCACGGCGGGGTGATCGATGCGATCTTCCGACAGCTGCTCCGTCTGCCCGTCACTGGCGGATTCGAACTCCAGACCGCGAACACATCGATGACCGAGTTCGTCGCGACCGACGCAGCGGGCTGTTGGCGTCTCGTGCGCTACAACGACGCCGCGCACCTCGCCGGGCTTGCTGCTTCGAGTGTGCGCATCGATGTGGCGAGCGACTCCGGACCGTGACCAGCCGCTGGGTGGTCGTCGGTGCAGGATCCGCCGGCTGCGTCGTCGCCGGCCGGCTCTCCGAGGACCTCGCTCGACACGTGACGCTGATCGAGGCGGGGCCCGACGCGGCCGACGCGGAACTCGCCGCGGGTGCAGGAGCGAACTTCTTCGACGCCTTGGCGTTGCCGGAGCGCACCTTCCCGGGCCTGCTCGCGTCCCGAACGGCCATGTCTGCGCCGCGTCCATATCGGCGCGGTCGGGGTCTCGGCGGTTCGAGCGCGGTCAACGCCATGATCGCCCTCGAGGGGGACCCGGCGCTCTACGACTCGTGGGGCTGGCTCGACGCCGAGTCCGCATGGAAGCGGGTTGCGGTGCCGCGCGAACTCGCCTCCGTCGACGAACTCGGGCCGATCGATCGCGCACTCGTCGCCTCGTCGGCCCGAGCGGCAAGGGTGCCGCTGACCCGCCGGAACGGCAAGCGCGTGAGCGCATCGGACGCGTACCTCGTCCCGGCGCGGCAGCGGGCCAATCTCGATGTGCTCACGGGTGTGGTGGTCGAATCGGTGATCTTCGATGGAAGACGGGCCGCCGGCGTCCGACTCGCCGATGGTCGGACGATCGACGCCGATCACGTCGTGCTCTCTGCCGGAGCCATCCATTCGCCGGCGATCCTCCTGCGATCCGAGGTCGACACCCAGGGAATCGGCGAAGGCCTGCAGGACCACCCCTCCGTCGCATTCACGCTCGCTGTTCGTGAACCCGTCGTCGACCCGCAGTCGATGCTCGTCACGGCGACGATCGCCGAACGTGACGGCTTCCAGATCCTGCCCCTCAACCATCTCGGCGCCGATGCCGGCGTCCGAGGGCTTGGCGTGCTCATGGCAGCGATCATGCGACCGCACGGGCACGCCGGCACGGTTCGGCTCGTGTCACCCGATCCGCTCATCGACCCGGACGTTCGATTCGACCTCCTCGCCGACCCTCGCGACCTCGACGCGCTCGTCGCAGCGGCGCGGACCACGCTGTCGCTGCTTCACGAACCGGCATTCACTGCGGCCGTCGACGAGGTCTACATCGACCAACACGGAACGCCGGCGGGTGCGCTACGCGACGACGACGCGCTCCGTTCCTGGGTCGAGTCGGCGACCGGCGACTACGTCCACGCCTCGAGCACGTGTGCGATGGGCCGGGTGGTCGACGACGACGGCCTCGTGTTCGGGTACGAGCGGGTGTACGTCTGTGACGCCTCGGTGTTCCCGACGGTTCCCGACGCGAACACCAACCTGCCGACGATGATGCTCGCCGAGCGCCTCGCCATGCGCTGGATGGCCGCCTGACCGCGCGCACGTGGCGTCCTCAGACGTCGAACGGGTCGTGGCAGGATGCGTGGCATGGCACACCATGACGACTCCGCATCGACGCTTCAGGAAGTTGGCGCCGGATGCCACGCCTACGTGCAACGCAGCGGCGGCTGGGGTTGGAGCAACGCAGGACTGATCGTCGGAGACGGCCAGTCCTTGCTCGTCGACACCCTCTTCGATCTACGCCTGACCGAAGCGATGCTCGACCGCATGGCGCCCCTCACCGAGCAGGCTCCGATCTCGTCGCTCGTCAACACCCATGCCAACGGTGACCATTGCTACGGCAACAGCGAGGTGACGCGCCGATGGAACGCGGCGGAGATCGTGGCGTCGACGGCGACGGCACACGAGATGGCCGAGGTGCCGCCGGCGATGCTCGCTGCCCTGAACAATGCCCCTGGCGAGGTCGGAGAACTGTTCAGGAGCTTCTTCGGCGAGTTCGACTTCGACGGGATCGAACTGGAGATGCCGAGCCGGACGTTCGACGGTCGTTTGGCGCTCGACGTCGGCGGACGTGCCGTCGAGTTGATCGAGGTCGGGCCTGCGCACACCGCGGGCGACACGATCGTGCACGTCCCCGATGCATCGACGGTGTACACCGGCGACATCCTGTTCATCGGTGGCACCCCGATCGTGTGGGCCGGACCGCTGTCGAACTGGGTCGCCGCCTGCGACCTCATGCTGGCTATGGACGTCGCGACCGTCGTGCCGGGCCACGGGCCGGTGACCGACAAGTCCGGTGTGGCAGCGGTGCGTGAGTACCTCGCCCATGTCGACCGCGAGGCGTCGTCTGCGTACGAGGCGGGCATCGACGCGTTCGAGGCCGCTCGCGAGATCGGGGCGCGCATCGGGGCGGACGAGCGTTTCAACGAGCTCGGTGAGTTCGGCCGGATCGCAGTGAACGTCGAGACCGTGTACCGGACGCTCGATCCTTCGCACCAGACCCCTGACGTGGTGGAGCAGTTCCGGCGGATGGCACAGCTCGAGCACTCGTGATGGCCAACGCCGTCGATCTGGCCGGCCTCGTCGACGTGGTGGTGATCGGTGACGGTCCCGCCGGCAGCGCGCTCGCGCACGGGTGCATGCGGCGAGGCCTGGCAACGATCCTCGTCGGGCCCGATGCGGAGTGGGAGGCGACGTACGGATGCTGGGTCGACGATGTCACCGATCTCACGACCTGGCTCGACGCTGGACCGATCGCTGGGCCACATGCCGACGGCACGGCCTGGTTCGAGCCGCTGCTCGGACACGTCACCGCCGTGGGTCACCGCGCGCACGTGCTCGATCGACCGTACGGCATCGTCGACAACACGGCGATGAAGACGTCGCTCCGCGCTGGCGTCGACCACTGGACCGGTCACGTCGAACGCGTCGAGCACGGGCCACTCCACCACCGAGTAGTGCTGGCGCGCGACCAAATCCTGGCGACGCGGCTCGTGATCGATGCCGCGGGATGGCCATCGCGGTTCGCGCCGGACTGGGCGCGCAGCAGTCGTGCCGGGCAGCCCGCCTGGCAGACCGCGCTCGGTGTCGTGTTGCCCGAACCGCCGGAGGGTTCGCTCGGCGTGCCCACCTTGATGGATCTCCGGCCGGTGCACGGCGGTTCCGCCGACCGAGCCTCCACGATCGGCCCGAGCGGGGTCGACACGTTCGCGTATTCGATGCCGGTCGCCGATGGATGGTTGGTCGAGGAGACGGTGCTCGCCGCACGACCGGCGATCGAGCCGGTCGCGCTCCTGGCGCGTCTGGCAGGACGGCTCGGCCGGCATCCGGACGAATTGCTGGCGGGGGCCGTTCGCAGTGAGTACGTCCGAATTCCGATGGGCGGAGCGTTGCCTGCGGCCGACCAGCCGGTCGTGGCGTTCGGTTCGGCGGCGGGGTTCGTACACCCGGCGACCGGCTACTCGCTCGGAGCGTCCCTGCGCGCCGTGCCGCGGGTCGTGGATCGCATCGAGTCAACAGCCGCATCGCCCGGTCCGATCGATCCGAGTGCCATCTGGGACAGCGTCTGGCCGCCTGCGTTACGGCGTACCCGGGTGTTCCACGACGTCGGTCTCGACACGCTGATGCGATTGGACGGTCGTGACGTCATGGGTTTCTTCGACAGCTTCTTCGACCTCCCGGTCGACGACTGGTCGGCCTATCTGCGCATCGACACACCGCCGACCGAGATCGCCGGCGTGATGGCGCGGCTGTTCAGATCGTCGTCGTGGGCGCTGCGGCGGAAGCTGGTGACGGGGAATCCGACTCGGTTGGCCCGCCTGGTTCGGCCGTGAGCGCGTCCCGCCGTCGAGTGCGGATCGAGCGACGCACGGCGAACACCCAACCGATCGCGACCGCCACCGCGAAGATGAACCACTGACCGGCATAGCTGAGGTGGGGGCCGTCGGACAGGTCGGGCGCCGGTACCGGAGCCGGGTCGACCGCGGAGATCGCAGGTTCGCTGGCGACGAGATCGAGGTACACGGGTGCCACCTGGCCCGGGAGCTGCGGGGCCAACCGATCGATGTCGACCCGGCGCACTTCGGTCACGGCGAGTTCGTCGTCGGTGAGTTCGCCGGTACGCCGCTCCTGCGACGGTCGAACGGTGCCGAGGATCTCGACGCGCCCCGTTGGCGGCGGGGGAGTGGGTGTGTCGAGCGGTACGAAGCCGCGGTTCACGAGCACCGTGACGCCATCGTCCTGTACGAGCGCCGTGAGGATGTTGTCGCCCGCCACGCCGCCTTGTGTCCGGTTGAACACGACGATCTGCTGGGGTAGCCACGTGCCGGCGGCCGTGACCTGGCGCCACGACGCCTCGTCCGGATCGAAGTCGGGTTCGACGAGGAGTTCGTCGATCGTGACGGCTGGCTGTTCAGACCGTGCCACGACCTGCGCGTTGAACTCCTGGCGCTCGTCGAGCCGGCGCAGTTGCCACATCGCGAGCCAGAGCATGAGCGCGATGCCGAACAGGCACAGGGCGTGGAACGCGATCCATTTGGGGCGCAGCAGGAACCGGTACATCTCTGCCACGAAGGTACCCGAGCCTGCCAACTACCGTCCCGCGGATGGACGCCGAGCATGTCACCGCTGAATGGTTGTCGAACGTGCTGGGAGGTGACGTCGGCAGCACCGTCCAGTCGCGAATCGGTGACGGTCTCGTCGGGATGAACCTGCGAGTCGAACTCGTCGACGCGTCGCCCGAACTCCCGGCGTCGGTGGTGATCAAGCTGCCATCCGACGACCCGACGAGCCGCATGACCGGCGTCATGCTGCGCAACTATGAACGCGAGGTCAAGTTCTACCTCGAGGTGGCGTCGTCGGTCGACGTGCGCGCGCCTCATTGCCATCACGGGGAGTGGGACGAAGGGAGCGGTGATTTCGTACTGGTCCTCGAAGACATGACCCCCGCGGAGCAGGGCAACCAGATCACCGGGTGCGACGTAGCGACCGCCGAACTCGCGGTCCGTGAGCTCGCTCGTCTGCACGGTCCCAGGTGGGACGACCCCACGCTGCACGACATCGACTGGCTCACCCGCCGCACGGGCCCCGACGACGCGACCCAGCTCGCCGCGATGTGGGCGATGTTCTTCCCGTCGTTCATGGCGGCGTTCCGGGGGCACCTGTCGGACGAGGCAGCAGCTGTCGCTGAGTCGTTCGGGCCACGCATCGAGGCATGGGTCAGCGACCGGCCCGACGTGCCGCTCGCGGTCACCCACGGCGACTACCGCCTCGACAACATGCTGTTCGGGACCAAGGCAGGCGGGCCACCGGTCACCGTGGTCGACTGGCAGACGCCCGGCCACGGATCTCCGACGGGCGACCTGGCGTACTTTCTCGGCGCCGGTCTGGTTCCCGCGGATCGACGGGTCGAGGAACGACGGCTGCTCGACGTGTATGCCTCAGCGCTGGCCGAGTACGGCATCGACGTCGATGACCGTTGGTTGTGGGATCAGTACCGTCGTGATGCGTTCGGCGGCGTGATCATGGCCGTCATCGCATCACAGGTCGTCGGAGTGAGCGAACGCAGCGAAGCGATGTTCGCCGCCATGGCGACTCGTCACCTGCAGCACGCCATCGACCTCGACTCCCTCGCCGCGATCTGAACGTCGCCGTCTGGAATGCTGACGTGATGGAGTTGCCCGACTTCCACATCGACCACGCCGAGAAGATCGAATGGATGATCGAGACGAACGGTTGGGCGATCGAGCCGGTGCTGGCACGACCCGAGGACGACCCGCCGGTGCCGAGCTATGCGTACTCGATCGGTGTTCCGGCCGCAGTCGGCTTCGCGGAGATCGCCGTGTTCGGACTCGCTCCCGCCGCTGCGAACGGTCTGGTGACGATGGTGGTGGACGCGTGCCGCGGAGGGACCGACATCCCCCTCGGCGTCGAACTGGTCGGGTTGCTCGACAACGAGCTGCGATGCATGTTCGCACCGGTCGACCTCGATGAACACGGGTGGTACTTCCCGACGGCGTTCGCCTGGTACCGCGGGGCGCCGTTCTCGATGGTCCAGTTGCTCTTTCCCGACCGCAACGGGTTCATGCCCTACGAGACGGGCTACGACCAACGAATGCGCTTCGCGCAACCCATCCTCGGCGCGATCTGACGCGCTGGTACCCTGGCGTCTCGTCGGTTCGCGACACGCCATCGTCGCGTCGACATCGGCCACGATGACAAACGTCCCCCTGCTCCCCGCAACCGGCGCCTGGCTGCCGGGCGACGATCCAGGGCATCGCAAGTTCTTCACGTTCGCGACCGACCGCCGGTTCGCCCTCGACTGCGGTGTCATGCTCAGCGACGTCGTCGTGGCTTACGAGACCTGGGGGCGCCTCGACGCCGACGCCGCGAACGCGGTGCTCGTCTGCCACGCCTGGACAGGAGACAGCCACGCCGCCGGGCCGGCCGGGCGTGGGCACAGCGCACCTGGTTGGTGGGACGACACGATCGGACCGGGCAAGCCGATCGACACCGACAAGTACTTCGTGGTGTGCGCGAACGTGCTCGGCGGATGCCAAGGCTCGACGGGGCCGGCGTCGCCGCATCCCGTGGACGGTGTCGCTTTCGGGTCGCGCTTTCCCGTGGTCACGATCCGCGACATGGTCCGGGCCCAGGCCCGCCTGTCCGAGCATCTCGGCGTCACGCGCTGGATGTCGGTGATCGGCGGATCGATGGGCGGGATGCAGGCACTCGAATGGGCCGTGATGTATCCCCGGCGGGTCCGTTCGCTCGTCGCGATCGCCACCTGCATGCAGGCCACGGCACAACAGATCGCTTGGGGGGCGATCGGGCGTCGGGCCATCCGCCTCGATCCGGCGTGGCGCGGCGGTGACTACTACGACGCAGCGCCGGGCGAGGGGCCCCAACAGGGGCTCGAGATCGCCCGGATGGTCGCGCAGGTGACGTTCCGCAGCGACAACGTCTTCACCGATCGGTTCGGCCGCGAACTCGCCGACAAGGCGCAGGTCGGCGACACGCTCGGAATGTGGCAACGATTCGAGGTCGAGCGATACCTCGAGTACCACGGGGCGAAGTTGGCGAAGCGTTTCGACACGAACAGCTACCTCGCGATCTCCAAGGCGATGGACCTTCATGACATCGCTCGCGGACGCGGCACCTTGCACGATGCCATTGCGCGCGTGACGGCACCGACCCTGGCGGTCGGGATCTCGAGCGACATGCTGTATCCGTCGTACCAGCAGCGTCAGATCGCCGACGCCGTGAATTCGGCCGGTGTCGCAGCCGACTACGTGGAGATCGATTCACCGCACGGCCATGACGCATTCCTGATCAACGGTGATCAACTCGCCGGCCCATTGGAACGATTCCTGGCGAACGCCAGCAAGTCCGACCTGTAGGACGAGCCGGGGCGTCGACGGCGGTGCCGGAAGGTCTCGAGGCGGAGATCTGGCGTCGTGCGATCAGCGTCACGATCGGTCGACGAATCAGTGAGTGCCGGGTCGACGACCGGATCGCTCCACCCGACTTCGTCCGGATGGTGGTGTCGTGCCGGATCCTGGGTGTTCGTCGGACAGGCAAAGTGGTGGTGATCGACACGAACGGACCCTCGATCGGGTTGCACTTCGGAATGACCGGCCGGATCGTCGTCGACGGACGATCATCGATCGAGCGTCTCGAGTACGCGTCGGGCCGCGACGACGCGGCGTGGGACCGCCTCCTGATCTGGACCGATCGCCGGGCGCGCAGCATTCCGGCGATCCGGATGAACGACCCCCGACGCTTCGGCCACGTCAGTCTCGATCCGGATCTCGGTCAGCTCGGAATCGACATCTTCGAGGTGACGGCGCGTGATCTGGCGCCCAGGTTCGCTCGCCGACGGTCGGCGGTGAAGACGGTGCTGCTCGACCAGACGGTCGTGGCCGGACTCGGCAACCTCTGCGTCGACGAGGTGCTGTGGTGGGCGCGCATCGATCCGCACCGGCCCGCCGACAGCCTGACCATTGCCGACACGAAGGCACTCGCCACTGCGATCAGGAGGCGCTTGCCGATCATGCTGCGCCGGGGTGGAAGCACGACCGGCATGATCGACCCTGCGACGCGACGAGCACTCGGGCCGTGTCCGCGCGACGGAGGCCGGCTCGTTCGCGGTGTCGTCGGTGGACGGACAACGGTCTGGTGCGCACGGCATCAGTGTTGAACCTCGTTCGACCTGGCACAATCGCACCGCTGTGAGTGATCGATTCGCAACCGTCGGGGTGCTCGCACGCCGCGTGGAGCAACTCGCCGCTGGCGACCCGGATGCGACGCGCCTGGTGTACGCGATCGTGATCGCGCTGGCGGTCATCGGTCTGCTGCTCGTGATACTGGCGATCTGGATGATCCGCCGGACGAAGGCCGATCTGGAACTCCTCGGACCGCTCGAACGCATGGGTGACTCGAAGTGGCGCAAGCGTGACGAGGCGCAACGCCAGGCGTTGCTCGACGAGGTTCGCCCGGCCGGGGCTGTGCCGCCGACCAGGCCGGATCCGCATACGAACGCCGTCGTCACCGAACTGCCGCCGCCCGTTGGCGCAGCTGTCGAGAACGAACCAACGGGCCCCGAGCCCGACGCAGTGGAGTCGGATCCCGTTGCGCCCGCGGCCCTCGAGCCCGATCCCGTCGAGCCCGCATCGACCGAACCGGAACCGGAACCCGAACCCGAGCCGGAACCCGAACCCGAGCCGGAACCTGCGGACGCGGCGAGCGGCGATCGAGACCCTGTGGTGCCGGACCCGACGGACCAAACGCCTGACGACGCGGCGGACCAGACTCCCCACGACGTGACGGATCAGACTCCGGAGGACGCGACGGACCAGACTCCGTCCGGGCGGTAGGGTCGGGCCGTGCCAGCGTTCGACGTCGATGAGATGATTCAGCGGTTCCGCGATCGAGCGGCGGCGGTGAAGAAGCGCCCGTTACCACCGGTCGCCGGCGAGGAGCGCCAAGCGTTCATCGAGCAGTCCCAGCTCGATTTCCGGGACTTTGCGATCATCGGTGACGCGGTTGCGACGGTCGAAGACGGCATCTTCGTGCTGCGCGTCGATCTGCGCCCACCCGACCAGAGGTGATGCGGGGGCGCCAATTGGCGTGTCCGGTCCGTGAGGTCGACTGCTAGATTGTGCGTCCCGCTGCGGATGTAGCACAGCTGGTAGTGCGCAACCTTGCCAAGGTTGAGGTCGCGAGTTCGAATCTCGTCATCCGCTCCACGAAGCCCCGGTCCACGCCGGGGTTTCGTCGCGTCCGGAGCCCGCAGCGCAGGATCCGACGCTTGCGTGCCGGTGTCCGAGCCCTGTGTTGCGCGATCCTCACTACATGGATCCGACGCAGCCTGTCGACGCCGAACCGTTGCCGGGGTGGCTCGCCATCGCACTCGTCACCGGCACGTCCGCGGCCGTGCTGGTGCTCGAGATTCTCGCCGGTCGGATCCTCGCGCCGTACGTCGGGGTCTCGCTCGAGACGTACACCGGAATCATCGGCACCGTGCTCGCCGGGATCGCCGTGGGAGCGTTCGTCGGCGGTTGGCTCGCCGACCGGTACGACCCTCGTCGCATCGTCCCCGTCCTGCTGGTGCTCGGTGGCGCGCTCGCGATCGCGACACTGCCGGTCGTGCGTGTGCTCGGAGCTTCGGTGGGCGGCGGGGGCGGCCCGGAGATCCTGGTTCTGACGGCATTCGGTTTCCTCCCATCGGCGACCGTGCTGAGCGCGATCCCGCCAGCGGTCGTGAAGCTCCAGCTGCGTGATCTGTCGACGACCGGCACCACGGTGGGTCGCTTGTCGGCGTACGGCACCGCCGGGGCGATCGTCGGAACCTTCCTCACCGGGTTCGTGCTCGTCGCATGGGCAGCCGTCACGACCCTCGTGGTGACAGTCGGCCTGCTCCTCGTCGCTGCCGGCATCGGGCTCTGGCTCTTCGGCCGCCGCCGCGGCCCGGCCGAGGTGCTGGGCGCCTCGGGCTTGGCGGCGATGTCGCTGCTCGGCGTCGTGGCGATCGACACGCCGTGTGAAACGCAGACCGCCTACTACTGCGTGGCGGTCGTCGCCGATCCCGAGTATGCGTCCGGGCGCACGCTGGTGCTCGACGACCTGCGCCACAGCTACGTCGACCTCGACGATCCCACCGAGCTGCGCTTCTGGTACGTCCAGCGCCTCGTCGATGGCATCGAGACGATGACAGCACCCGGACCGATCGACATCGTGCACGTCGGAGCCGGCGCGCTGACGATCCCGCGCTATGTGCGTGAAACGCGTCCCGGGTCGGAGCAGCTCGTTCTCGAGATCGACCCCGATCTGCTCGATGTCGTGCAGGACGAGCTCGGCTTCGTCCCGGGGCCCGACGTCCGGGTCGAGAACGGCGACGGCCGGCTGAGCATGGCGGCACTCGCCGCCGACAGCGCCGACGTCGTGGTGGGCGATGCGTTCGGGAGTCGGGCGGTTCCGTGGCAGTTGGCCACCGAGGAGTTCGTCGCGGATGTCCATCGGGTCCTGCGGCCGGGCGGCCTCTATGCGGTGAACATCATCGATGCACCGGCCCGCAACTTCCTTCGCGCGGAGGTGGCGACGTTCGGCGAGATCTTCGAGCACGTCGCGGTGATCCTGGGCCCGGGTGCCGTCGGTGGGGGTTCGGGGAACTCGGTCGTGCTCGCCTCCGATTCACCGATCGACACGGTCGAGCTGGCCGGTCTGGTGGCGCGAAGTGGTCTGGGCGGTGAGCTGGTCCCCGACGCGGCCGCCTTCGTGAACGGTGCGCGGGTACTGCGCGACGAGCTGGCGCCGGTCGACCAGCTCATCGCATCCGGAGACTGAGTGTCATGATGCGCCGGTGGGTACGAGCAGGCGGGAGCTGATCCGGATGGCGCTCGTGGCGGGCGGGGGCGCGTCGATCATCTCGGCGCTGAATGCCTGCGGCGGCGATGCGGGTAACGACACCGCCGTCGGCGACCGCCCGACCGGTGCTTCCACGTCCCCGCCGACGGTGCCACCGCCGGCGGTGCCACCTTCGACGCTGCCGGCCACGACCGTGCAGGCAACGACGGTGCCAGCGACGACGGTGCCGGTGGATCCGTCACGGCCGTGGTGGTTGCAGGGCAACTATGCGCCGATCGGCACCGAGGCGTCAGCGTCCTCGTTGCCGGTGCGGGGTTCGCTCCCACCAGAGCTCAACGGGCTGTACGTGCGCAACGGATCGAACCCGGCGAGCGGCGATTCTCCGCACTGGTTCTTCGGTGACGGCATGGTGCACGGCGTCCGCCTCGAAGGTGGCAGAGCCACGATGTATCACAATCGTTTCGTCGACACTCCGCTGTACCGCGAGCGTGCAGGCTTCGGCGAGGGACCGCCGGGCGGAGCGTCCAACCAGTCGAACGTGTCGGCGATCTGGCACGGCGGCAAGCTGCTCACCAGCGGCGAGGTCGGCCTGCCATATGAGCTGGACCCCACCGATGTGTCAACGATCGGACCGTACGACTTCGGGGGACGGTTGGCGACGTCGTTCACGGCCCATCCGAAGATCGACCCCGTCACGGGTCGCATGCATTCGTTCGGGTACGGGTTCGTGGCGCCGTATCTCACGTACCACGTGATCGAGCCCGACGGCTCGATGTCGCACACCGAAGCACTCGAACTGCCGCGCAGCGTGATGATGCACGATTTCGCCATCACCGAGTCCGACGCCGTCTTCTGGGACCTTCCGGTCGTGTTCGACCTTGAACTCGCCATTCAATACATCGCCGACCCGACCGCGGGGGCGTTCCCGTACCAGTGGCGCCCGGATGCCGGCGCACGCATCGGAGTGATGCCGCTCGAGGGTGGCGGCGCAGCGATGCAATGGTTCGACATCGACCCCTGCTACGTGTTCCACGGCATCAACGCATTCCGTCGGGGGTCCGAGGTGATCATCGACGTCTGTCGACTCGCCGACGTGTTCGTCGAGGGGGAGGTCCTCGGCAACGACGCGTCGTTGCGACGGTGGACGCTCGACACCGACACCGGGGCGGTGTCGGACGACGTGTTGGAGATGGATCGGACGGGCGACCTGCCCTCGCGTGATCCGCGCCGCGTCGGTCGGGACTATCGGTACGCGTATCTCGCCGAGACCCGGGAGAACCCGTTGACGGCGGAATTCGGTGGGCTCGTCAAGCGCGACATGGTGAACGGTTCGATGGAGATCTGGGAGACCGGACCCACCGTGCACAGCGGGGAGTGGTTGTTCGTCCCGATGGACGGCGGAGAGGACGAGGGGTATCTGCTGTCGTTCGTCCACGACGAGGCCACGAACATCAGCGAACTGGTCGTGGTGGATGCCACCGCGGTCGGCAACGGGCCGATCGCCAGCGTCGAACTACCGCAACGGGTGCCGTACGGCTTCCACGCGACCTGGGTGCCTGCCTGATTCCTGTTGGCACGCCTTGGCGCGGTCAGGGCCGGCGGCCGGTGAAGGCGATCAGCTTCGTCTGAACGTCGGCATCGTCGGGCACCTCGACCCGTGGGCCGTAGTGGCCACTCGAACGGAGCATCTCGTCGATCGGCCCCATCGCCGCCAGCATCTCGGCCGCGACGATCGCGTCGATCCGCTCGTCGAGGCCGCCGGCGCGGGCGAGATCCCACGTGTGGACGAGCACATCACCGACCACCAGCATGCCGATCGCCTGCTCGACGCTCATCATGCCGGGAGGGCCGACATCGAACTGCCGGTCGGCCACCTCGGGGTCGTCGAGCGCACCCTGCAGGGTGTCGGCGACGCACGTCCACGCTCCGAGGGGATCGACCTCGGCGCTCGGCTCGTCGCGAAACTCGACACCCGCGCGACCGATCACCGACGGCACCCACTCGGTCAGGTGGCGAACGACGTCGAGCGCGCTCCAACCGTCGCACGGTGCCGGCGCGTCCCAGCGCTCGGCCGGCATCTCCGCCACCCGATCGCCGAACCTTCCCGCGATGCGGCGGAACCGTTCCGACGTGGTGTCGGCGATCTCGAGCATGTCGTCCAGACGGTTGAACGTCACCTGCATGCCGCCCTCCATGCCCGACTGCACGTGTCCGTCGCGGTATTCCTGGCTGGAGTGGCGAACGAGCGTGCGCAGCGTGGTGACGCCGTCGTGTTCCGTCAGGGTCATGGTGTTGACCGACTCGGCTTCGGGGAAGCCACCGAACGTCTCGGTCGACACGATTCGCTCGCCCACGGCGATCTCCTG
Source organism: Actinomycetes bacterium (assembly GCA_031398325.1). GTDB lineage: Bacteria > Actinomycetota > Acidimicrobiia > Acidimicrobiales > Ilumatobacteraceae > Sva-07. The sequence continues at coordinate 8,758 of JANNNB010000201.1, read as the reverse complement.
GTACGTGCCGTACCAGGTGAGTTCGTTGCCGTCCATGTCGCGAGAGACGTAACGCCAGGCGCCGCCGGGGCGTAGATCCACTTCGCACGCCACGAGGGGGCACCAGTCGGGCCCCCACCAACGCAGCAGGTGACGTGGCGTGGTGAGTGCGTCCCAGACCAGCTCCTGCGGCGACTCGAACGACCGGGTGATCAGGATCTCCGTGTCGGAGGGCAGGGTGACGACGGCGGAGCCATGTCGAGTGGTCATGTCGGATTCTCCTTCGAGTGGTTCGTCGTTTCGTCGGGTCGCGGTTCGGATCGGAGCGAGGCGAGGTAGTCGTCGAGGCGGTCGTAGTGGTCGTTCACCGTCCGTGTCAGGACGGACACCCACGACTCGAGCGGCTCGAACGCTGGTGCGTTCAAGCGGTAGTGGCGGGCACGTCCCTGACTCCGGCACCGCACGAGCCCGACATCGCGGAGCACCTTGAGGTGTTTGGACACCTGGGGCTGACCGAGGCCGAGTCGGTCGACGACTTCGTTGACGGTCACCTCGCCCTCGGCGAGCACCTCGATGATGTGGCGACGATTGGTGTCGCCGACGGCGTTGAACACGTCCGCCGTTGTAGGTGTTCGTGCCATCCGCGAAAGATATACCTATATCGGTATATGTATCAAGCGATTTCTTCGGATGGCAACTCGTGGAAGGAACAGCGCCGTCGGGTGTCAGACTCGCCCGATGGGGATCGAGCTGAGAACACCGTCGGGCGACGATTGGGCATCGATCACCGACTTCGACGGCAGGACCTTCGGGGTGACGCACTCGGCCGAAGAGGTCGAGCGCCTGCGGCCCATGCACGACATGGACCGGTTCCGCGTTGCATACGACGGCAAGCAGATCGTCGGCGTGGCGGGTTCGTACGAGCTCGATACGACGCTTCCGGGCCGTCGGATCGTTCGCATGGGTGGGGTGACGTGGGTGGGGGTCGCTGCGACCCATCGGCGCCAGGGCGTGATGCGCCGGCTGATCGGCGCCGTGCACGACGACATCGATGCCCGCGACGAGCCGTTGGCCTCGCTCTACGGATCCGAAGGCGGCATCTACCACCACGTGGGATACGGAACGGCCACTCAGGTGCGGGTGACCTCCATCGACGTCCGGTCGACAGCGATGCGGTCCGAGTTCCGTCCGGAGCCGGGTGCTGTGCGTTACCTCGAGGGCGACGACATCGTGCCGGCGTTGGATCGGATCTGGACCAGGTTCCGATCGGTACGAACAGGCGAAACGGGGAGGTCCCGTACCGACCACGAGTACTTCGTGGCGAGCGGTGCAACCGAACGCAACGGCTACTCGGCCGTGGCCTACCTCGCGCATCGTGACGGCTACGCCGCGTACCGGACGAAGATGGAATGGAACGACGGGCACCCGTCTCACACCGTCGTCGTGAACGAGATGGCCGCCGTCACTCCCGACGCCCATGCGGCGCTCTGGCACACGCTGCTCAATCTCGACCTCGTCGGCACGATCACCTCGCGTGCGATCGCGATCGACGATCCGTTGCCGATGCTGCTCGAGAATCCGAGATCCCTGCGAACGACGGACCTCAACGACGGTGTGTGGCTGAACGTGCGTGACGTCCCGAAATGCTTCGGCGCGAGGACCTATCGCGTCGACGACCGCATGGTCGTCGAGGTCGACGGCACCCGATGGGCGATCGAAGGGGGACCGGATGGTGCGTCGTGCACGCGGGTGAGATCTCGGCCGGATCTCGTGACGTCGCACGGCCCGTTCAGCTCGTTGCTCTACGGGGGCGTCCTCCCGTCGGCTTTCGTCGCGGGAAGACAGATGAGTGCTCGGAATGCCGGTGCGCTCGATCGAGCCGACATCTTCTTCACCACATCGCTCGCGCCGCACTGCCAGTCGCAGTACTGAGACGGCAGCAGCCGACGACGGAATAGGGTCACCGTTCGATGGAACACACCGCAATCACCGCCGAGGAGTTCGCCGACGCCGATGGGGTCGACGAATGGCGCGTCATCCTGTCCGGGATCAGAGCCGCCTTCCGGACCGGCTCGTTCCCGAGGGCAGCGATGCTCGTCTCGAACATCGCAGATGCAGCCGAGTCGCTCCAGCACCACCCGGACATCGACCTGCGGTATCCCGACCACGTCCACGTGACCATCTCCACCCACTCGACCGGGGGGCTCACCACCCTCGACCTCGACCTGGCTCGCGTGATCTCCCAGCTCGCAGAGCTCGCAGGAGTGTCGCCTGCGTCGGGCGTTGTGCAAGGAATCGAGATCGCGATCGACACGATGGACGCCGACCGGATCCGCCCGTTCTGGGCCGCCGTCCTCGGCTATCGGGACCAGGACGGAGCACTCGTGGATCCACTCCGGATCGGGCCACCGGTGTGGTTCCAGCAGATGGACGAGCCGCGAACCGATCGTGACCGCTTCCACATCGACGTGTCGGTTCCCCATGACCTCGCCGATCAGCGCGTCGCCGACGCGGTCGCCGCCGGCGGCACCCTGATCACCTCCGACCACGCCCGCTCGTGGTGGGTGCTCGCCGATGCGGACGGCAACGAGGCGTGCGTGTGCACCTGGCAGGATCGACTCGAGGGGGCGTGATGGAGCCGGGAACGCCGGAATGGTTGAACACGTTCGTCGAAGATGTGATCGACCCGGACGTCGAGATCATCGACCCGCACCATCACCTGTGGCCGGTCGGCACCGGGATGCCGTATGCGCTGGCTGATCTCGAGGCTGACCTCGCTGCCGGACACAACGTCATCGACACGGTGTTCGTCGAGTGTCACTCGAGCTACCGAACCGACGGACCCGAGCATCTCCGCCCAGTCGGCGAGACCGATTTCGTGACCGAGGCCAGCGAGGCGTCGACGAGGCAGCTGATCGGTGGCATCGTCGCCCACGCCGACCTCACCGACGGCAGCCATCTCGACGAGGTGCTCGACGCGCACGCCGAAGCGTCGCGAGGCCGGCTGCGGGGTATCCGCCATGCCGGGTCGCACGCGCTGCATCCCGAGGTGCTCATGATTCCCGGTCGAGCGCCCGCTGGTCTCTACGCCGACGAAGCGTTTCGGGCCGGGGTTCGTCGACTGGGCGAGCGTGGTCTCACCTACGACACGTGGCATTACCACTACCAGAATCCCCAGTTCGCAGACTTCGCCCGCGCGGTTCCCGCCACGACGATCATCCTCGACCATTTCGGTACTCCGCTCGGCGTGGGGCCGTACGCGGATCAGCGCGAGCAGATCTTCGAGCAGTGGAAGCTCGACGTGGCCGACATCGCCACGATTCCGAACGTCTTTGCGAAGCTCGGGGGACTGGCCATGCCCGACAACGGGTTCGGCTGGAACACCGCCGCGCGTCCGCCGACCTCCGATGAGTTCGTCGAGGCACAGGGCCGCTACTACCGCCACACGATCGACTGCTTCGGGGCGGAACGATGCATGTTCGAGTCCAACTTCCCGGTCGATCGGCTCTCCCTCCCGTATCGCACGCTGTGGAACTCGCTGAAGAAGATCGCTGCGCCGTACTCGGGCACCGAACGCGACCGGATGTTCCGCGGCACCGCCGCCGAGGTCTACCGCCTCGCAGTGTGACCGACAGGGTGCGTCGGTGTGATTCTCCGGTTCGCCGATCCGATCGCCAGTGGTGGCCTCTCGACCACGAGCAGGAGTGGGCTTGCGCAGGGGAGACGGCCGGTCGTGGCGTAGGCTCACGGGCACTCCGCCACCGAAAGGACGCTCGATGACCGCCAACTCCGTATTGACCCATCGCAACGTGGGCGTGCTCACGGTCAATGCAGTCGAGGCGCCCGAGGTCGTCACGTCGCAGTGGATCGACGATCAGCTCGCCGAAACCTACGAACGCACGGGCTTGAAGCCCGGCACGCTCACCGAACTCGCCGGCATCGAGGCCCGCCGGTGGTGGCCGGAAGGGATGCAGTTCGACGAGGCGGCAGCGATGGCGGGCCAGGCAGCGATCGACGCGTCCGGGATCGATCCGCAACGAATCGGGATGTTGATCTCGACCTCGGTGTGCAAGCACCATCTCGAGCCCTCCGTCGCCTGTGCCGTCCATCATCGACTCGAGCTCCCGACCAGCTGTCTCAACTTCGACGTAGGTAACGCCTGCCTCGGCTTCATCAACGGCATGCAGATCGCCGCAGCGGCGATCGACGCGGGGCAGATCGACTACGCGCTCATCGTCGACGGTGAGGGCAGCCGGTTCACACAGGAAACGACCATCGCCCGCCTCCAACGGCCGACCACCGAAGCGGCTGACGTGTTCGCCGAGTTCGCCTCGTTGACGCTCGGCTCCGGCGCCGCCGCGGCCGTGATCGGCCGGATGGACGAACACCCCGACGCCCACCGCCTCGTCGGCGGCGTCGCTCGCTCCGGCACGCAGCACCACAAGCTCTGCGTCGGCGACCTCGATCGTATGGAGACCGACACGCACGGCCTGCTCATCGCCGGGCTCGACCTCGCCGAGGCGGCCTGGAAGAACTCCGGTCACGACTTCGACTGGGAAGTCGGTATGGACTGGTACATCGTCCACCAGGTCAGCCAGGTGCACACCCGCCTGATCACGGAGCGTCTCGGCATCGACCCCGAGCGTGTGCCGCTGACCTTCCCCAACTACGGCAATGTCGGCCCGGCCGCCATTCCGATCACGCTGGCCAGCGTGAGCGACCAGATCGAATCCGGCCAGCGAGTGCTCTGCATGGGTATCGGGTCGGGGCTCAACACGAGCTTCACCGAAATCGTCTGGTGACCCGGCAGGCGACAGCTGGCGGAGCCGCCCACGGGTGGGCTCCGGAACTGCCGACCGCAGCGCAGTGGAGCGAATGGAACCTGGATCCATCGTGGTCACGAGTCATCGACGTGCCGAGCCACGCCGGCTCGACGCATCGGTGGCATGTGCTCGACACCGGAGGCGACGATCCGGTCGCAACGGTGGTGTGCGTGCACGGCAATCCGACGTGGGGATACGCCTGGGCGACGTTCCTGCGGCGTTTCGGTTCGACCCATCGGGTGATCGCGATCGATCAGCTCGGGATGGGTTTCAGCGACCGGACGGAGATGCGCCGCTACGCGACCCGTGTGCTCGATCTGGCCGATGTGATCCGCGCATTGGACGTCGACGGCGATCGACCGCTCTTCCTGGCTGCGCACGACTGGGGCGGCGCGATCGCACTGGGGTGGGCCGTCGAGCACGCCGACGAGCTCGACGGGATGATCCTGTGCAACACCGGCATCGCCGTCCCGGCAGGTCGGTCCGCGCCGGGGATCATCCGCCTGGCTGCGTCAGCGCCGATTCTCGAACTCGTGTGCCACGGCACGCCGACGTTCGTCGAGGGCACGGTTCGCCTGTCGGGCAAGCGGCTGACCGCAGCGGACCGGGCAGCATTCCGGGCGCCCTACCGGACGGCGCCGGCGCGGGTTGCGATCGCCGACTTCGTCGGTGACATCCCGCTGAAGTCCGGTCATCCGTCGGAGGCTTCACTCGCCGTCGTCGCCGATCGCCTCGGGCAGCTCGACGTGCCGGTGTTGCTCGCCTGGGGCTCGAAGGATCCCGTGTTCGACGACGACTTCGCGGCTGATCTCCAAGCCCGCCTCCCGAACACGGTCCTCCACCGTTTCGCCGACGCCAATCACCTCGTGATGGCCGAAACGGGCTCGGGTGAGTCCGGCGTCGCCGCCGTCACCGAACGCTTCATCACCTCGGTCATCTCCGATTCCCAGCGCAACAATCCACGTTTGCGACAAGAAATTGGAGACCCGGTCCTCCAACTTCTTGTCGCAAACGAGGAGTTCAGGGGTCTGGGGGCCGGGGTGGGGGAGCGGCGGAATGACCGAAGCGTCGCGTTCGTCGACATGGCGACCGGCGCCACGCTGCGTTTCGACGAACTGGCCGACCGGATCGACTCGATCGCCGCCGAGCTGCACCGGAGGGGTGTGCGACCTGGCGACCGAGTGGCGATGCTCACGCCTCCAGGGGTCGACCTGGTCGCCGCGGTTTACGGGGTCTGGCGTGCCGGCGGTGTCACCGTCGTGGCCGATCGCGGGCTCGGTCTCCGAGGACTCGGCGCGGCTGTCCGAGGGGCTCGTCCGACCTGGGTGATCGGTCCCCGTCGTGCGCTGGCTGCGGCGAAGGTGCTGCGCTGGGCGCCGCGATCGACGCCGATCGACGTCAACGATCTGATGTCGTCCGGTCCCGGAGCGTTGCCGGCTGAACCGGCACCCGACGACCTCGCCGCGATCCTGTTCACCTCCGGAGCAACCGGCGCGGCCAAAGGCGTCCGCTACCGACACCGTCAACTCGCCGAACAGCGCGATGCGCTCGCCCGCACGTACGGCATCACCGGAGCAGACCGATTGGTTGCTGCGTTCGCGCCGTTTGCGCTCTACGGCCCAGCGCTCGGCATTCCGACCGCTCTGCCCGACTGCGATGTCACCACGCCGGGCGAACTCACTGCCGCTGCACTCGACGCCGCCTGCGCCCGCATCGATGCAACACTCACCTTCGGGTCGCCTGCCGCGCTGGCCAACGTGCTCGCAACCGTCGAGCCGGGGGTACCACTGGCCGGGCTGCGACGACTTCGGGTCGTGTTCTCGGCAGGTGCGCCGGTTCCAGCGGAGACGCTCCACGCGATCGCAGCGCTTGCGCCGTCCGCGTCGCTCCACACGCCGTACGGCATGACCGAAGCCCTCCCGGTCGCCGACATCGACCTCGACGGCATCGACGCGGCCAATCTCGACGACCCGACGGGTGGTGTCTGCGTGGGCCCGCCGGTCGACGGCGCTTCGGTGCGGATCGTCGACCCGCACGGCGATGTCGAGCCGCTCGCCCCCGGCGTCACCGGCGAGATCCTCGTCTCGGCGGCATGGGTGTCCGACGGTTATCTCGGGCTGTGGGGAACCGAACACGCCGCACGGCCTGGTGGCGACGACGCATGGCATCGTTCTGGTGACGTCGGTCATGTCGACGAGCAAGGACGTCTGTGGGTCGAAGGACGGCTCGTGCACGTGATCGACACCGTCGAAGGAGTCATCACGCCGGTGCCGATCGAGCGTGTCGTGGAGCGCGGACTACCGATCGCCCGCTGCGCCGCAGTCGGCGTCGGCCCACCCGGACTGCAGCAGATCGTGGTCGTGCTGGAGGCGGCCGCCGAGCCCGTCGGTCTGGCAACGAGCGCGCACACGCACGCGGTCAGGAACCTGATTGCCGAACCCGTTGCCGCCGTGCTCAGCGTGGTGGCGCTGCCGGTGGACATCCGACACAACGCGAAGATCGATCGCTCGGCGCTGGCGGCCTGGGCCGGCGACGTGCTCGCTGGACGACGCGCCCGCCCACCGAAGTGAGCAGCGCGTGATGAAGGTCCTGGTCACCGGCGCATCCAGCCTGATCGGCATCGGGGTGGTCCGGACACTCGCCGATCGCGGTGACGACGTGGTCTGCTTCCAGCGTCGAGCCGTCGAAGGTGGTGTCGTGGCCGATGGCGGGTCGATCGAACAGCGGCTCGGCGACGTGCGTGACCTCGAAGCGCTCACCTCGGCCGCCTCGGGCTGTGACGCCGTGATCCACCTCGCAGCAAGGGTCGGCGTCGTCGGCTCGTGGGAGGACTACCGGTCGGTCAACGTCGACGGCACATCGAACATGGTCGAGGCCGCCCGCGACGCTGGAATCGATCGGGTCGTCCACGTCTCGTCACCATCGGTGGCGCACGGCGGCGAGGCCCTCGTCGGGGCGGGCGCCGAGCCTCCCGTGACCGGCCGCAAACGTGCGCACTATGCGGAGTCCAAAGCACTCGCGGAGATGCTCGCCCTCGAAGCGGCGTCGGACGAGAGGGGTGTTGTGGCGATCCGGCCGCATCTCGTGTGGGGCCCGGGGGACACGCAGCTCGTTGGCCGGATCGTCGAGCGGGCCCGCTCGGGCCGGCTCGCGCTGGTCGGCGGTGGTCGAGCGCTCGTCGACACGACGTACATCGACAACGCCGTCGGTGCACTCGTCGCCGCGCTCGACGCCGTGGAGCCGGGTGCGAGCTGTTCGGGCCAGGCGTACGTGATCGCCAACGGGGAACCGCGTCCGATTCGCGATCTGATCGCAGGCATCTGCGCCGCGGCCGGCGTCGAGTTCGCTCCGCGCGATGTGCCGCTGGCCGTCGGAACCCGTGTGGGATCGGTCGTCGAGCGCGTCTGGCCGCTGCTAGGACGCGACGACGAACCGCCTCTCACCCGCTTCCTGGCGGAACAGCTCGGCACGGCGCACTGGTTCGATCCCCTGCCGGCGGCGCGCGATCTTGGTTGGGTCCCGACCGTCTCGATCGACGATGGCCTCGCCCGTCTGGCCGACTGGTACGCCGACACTGCCAACGCGTCAGCCGATTGAGGCCTCTCGCCGCTATCCTCCCAAAGCCACGGCGACGTGGCAGAGTGGCTCATGCAACGGCCTGCAAAGCCGTGTACCCGGGTTCAATTCCCGGCGTCGCCTCCATATCACACCTGGTCACGGCCCCTAGTCGGGGCCGTGGTCACGTGGTGGGTGACAGGTCCTGAGCGTCAGCCGCTTGACACGCTTGACACGGATTCGCCTGCGTAGGCCTGCCAGTTCGTGCCCTTCACGCGGCTACGGCTCGCGACGAACCCGTGTCGAGATGACCGGCGAGGAGGCGGCTGTGGCTCCTGCCGCACGCCAACCGGCGATGTGCAATCATGACGAATCGGCCAGGGCGGCCTGAGGTCGAATCG
>JANNNB010000331.1:0-5010 GCA_031398325.1 Actinomycetes bacterium | reverse complement strand
CCCGCACGCGGCGTTGCTGCATCAGGCTTTCGCCCATTGTGCAAGATTCCCCACTGCTGCCTCCCGTAGGAGTCTGGGCCGTGTCTCAGTCCCAGTGTGGCTGATCATCCTCTCAGACCAGCTACCCGTCGATGCCTTGGTGAGCCGTTACCTCTCCAACTAGCTGATAGGCCGCGAGACCCTCTCAATCCGATAAATCTTTCGTCACTCCAACATGTGATGGTGTGACGGCATCCGGTATTAGCAGTCGTTTCCAACTGTTATCCCAGAGACTGAGGCAGGTTTCTCACGTGTTATGCACCCGTTCGCCACTAGATCTTCCCCAAACAAGTTTGGATGGACCTCGTTCGACTTGCATGTGTTAAGCACGCCGCCAGCGTTCATCCTGAGCCAGGATCAAACTCTCCAACAAAAACGTGGCCGACCGTTGGATCGGCAACGAGTAGTCAGCGAGTGCATCGTCCGAGCCGGGAAGGCTCGTGTGGACGATACGCCTTAGCTGATTTGGCCGAACCTGCACCGTACAAAGGTGGAGGACGGCCGGTATCCGTGTTGCTGCCGGCAGGGTGTGCCGACAGCGAAATTGACAGACAGTTCTGCAAGGTCACCCGAAGGCGGCCCGACGAACTGCCCGCACTGGCGTTCTGTCTTCTCTTCCGTTTTCAAGGAGCCGAAGCTCGGGCACGCATCAAGAACGCTCAGGTCTCCCTGATCAGCTTTCGCCGGGTCTTGGCGTTGGTGCCAGATGCGCCTTTCCGGGGGGTAAAACCCCTCCGTGAGGCGGAGATCAATACTAGCGACTCGGGCTCGGAGGCACAACCCGCTTCACGAAGAAATTTCCATGAGGTGGTGTGTCTTCTTGCCTTTGCGGAGGAGAACATACCGTCCCTGGAGCCGTTCCCACTCGGCGGGCACCGACTTCTCGTCGATCGTGACGCCGTTCACGTAGTAGGAGCCCTGCTCGAGGTTGCGTCGGGCATCGCTGTTGGAGCTGGCGAGCCCCGTTGCGACCAGTGTGGGAACGAGATCGCCCAGCGCCGAGGTGGCCACCCGCGACGACGGGATCTCGGCCGCCAAGGCCTCGAAGGCGGGCAACGAGGCGGCGGTCGGGTCGCCGGCGAACAACAGATCGGCGGCTTCGGTGGCGGCGGCAGCGGCATCGGCCCCATGCACCAGCGTCACCATGTCCTCGGCGAGCGCTCGTTGTGCAATGCGCCGCTGCGGTGCGTCCGCATGGTCGGCCACGAGCGTTCGGATGTCGGCGACCGCGCGGAGCGAGAACGTGAGCAACTGTGCCTCCACCTCGTCGTCGCCGACCTGCATCCAGTGCTGGCGGAACTGGTATGGGCTCGTCTTCGCTGCATCGAGCCACACTCGAGCACCGGTGGTCTTGCCGAGCTTCGAGCCATCGGTGGCGATGAGCAGCGGCCACGAGAAGGCGTGGACGTGGGTCCCCGTCTTCCTGCGGATCAGGTCGACGCCGGCGATGATGTTGCCCCACTGGTCGGACCCACCGATCTGGATCGTGCAACCGAGGTGCTTGTGCAGCCAGAGGTAGTCGTTGGCCTGCAGCAGCATGTAGCTGAACTCGGTGAACGAGATGCCGTGCTCGGAGTTGATCCGCATCTTGATGCTCTCACGGGCCAGCATCTGATTGACGGTGACGTGCTTACCGACGTCCCGCAGGAACTCGAGGATCGTGATCGGTTGCGTCCAGTCACGATTGTCGACGAGTTCACCCCGGCCGCTCCCGAGGTCGACGACGCGCCCGAGTTGCTCCTTGATGCACGCGACGTTGTGGTCGAGGACGACGTCGTCGAGCAGGTTGCGTTCCTCCGATCGACCACTCGGGTCACCGATCATCCCTGTCGCCCCGCCTGCGAGCGCGATCGGACGGTGTCCGGCGTCTTGGAACCGGCGCAACGTGATGAGCCCGATGAGGTTGCCGACATGCAGACTGTCGGCGGTCGGATCGCAGCCGTAGTAGATGGCGACCGGTCCGTCCGCGACCTGCGCACGCAGGAACTCACGGTCGGTCGAATCGTGGATGAGGTTTCGGGCCTCGAGATCAGCGATCAGGTCCATACGACGTCCGAGGGTACTCTCGACTCGTGGACGACCTGCGGGACGATTCCCACTCCCTGACCGATCTCGCTCGTCGCTTCCGTGAGTTTGCAGCGACGACGGCGAACCGCGCCCCGCTCTACCGGGCGCTGTCTGCCGGCATCGCCGACGACGTCGACATCGTGCGCCTGTTGCAGCACGCCCCGGCCGAACAGCAGCTGCCGGTGCTGCTGTTCGCGTCCAGCCACTACCTCGTCCTCGACCAGCCCCACAGCGAGCTCGCACAGTGGTACCCGAATCTCACGAGCACGCCTCGGTCCCCGGACGACCCCGACCTCGCTGGCACGTTCCGGGCCTTCGTGGCCGACCACGACCACGAGCTGGAAGCGTTGCTCGCGACGAGGAAGACCCAGACCAACGAAGTCGGCCGGTGCGCCTCGTTCCTGCCGGCGCTCGCACTCCTCGCCGAAGAGGTAGGCCCGCTCGGACACCTCGACGTCGGAGCGAGCGGAGGGCTCAACCTGCTGCTGGACCAGTACGAGTACCGGTACGCCGAGAAAGCGGCCAGCGCCGCCACCCGCGTCTGGCACGTCGTCGGTGGCCCGTCCGAGGTCGTCCTGGACACCACGACCCGCGGCCCGGTTCCGCTCCCGAGGGCCATCCCGAAGATCGCCGCACGTCTCGGCATCGACCGGGACCCGATCGATGTCACCGACGCGAACTCGGCCCGCTGGCTCGAGGCGTGCGTGTGGCCTGACCAGGCGGACCGCTTCCATCGGCTCCGCGCCGCGATCACCATCGCCGAGACATCACCTCCGGACCTGCGCCGGGCCGATGCCATCGAAGGACTCGCGCCAGGGGTCGCCACGGTCGGCGCAAGCGGACACCCTGTCGTGACGAACTCGTGGGTACTCAACTACCTGACCTCTGCGGAGCGCGGCCGGTACGTCGCCGAGCTGGATCGGATCGGTGCAGCGCGCGACCTGTCGTGGGTCTTCGCCGAGTCGCCGGAACTCGTACCCGAACTGCTCGTCAACGCCGACGGTCTCGACAGCAGCGTGACCGCGCTCACGATCGCACGTTGGCGTGACGGGGTTCGCTCGGTCGCCACGGTTGCGACCTGTCACCCGCACGGCTACTGGATCAACTGGCTCTAGGGGTCGCCCAGAGGGACTCGGAATCGCCAGGGCAGGTCGACCGCCTTGGTGATGCCGATTCGCGGACCGACGACCGGGTCGTTCGGCGGTGGCATCCCGTCATCGACCAGTGACACCGCCGCGTCACCGAACAGATCGACGCCATTGTGTGCGAGCGTGATCCCGAGAGCCTGGCAGACCTTGCCCGGTCCATCGGCCAGACGGACCTGCCCGCCTCGCCGCTGCCGCATGACGTCGATGCCGTCGAGCGGCTCGATCGCGCGGATGAGCACAGCGGAACCATCGCCCTCGCTTCCCGTCACGACGTTGGCGCAGATGTGGACACCGTAGGAGAGATAGCAGTACAGGTGCCCCGCACGCCCGAACATCACGGCGTTCCGCGGCGTGATGCCTCGAAACGAGTGCGACGCGGGGTCGTCGGCCTCGTACGCCTCGACTTCGATGATCCGGCCCGAGCATTCGCCGTGCACGATCACCTTGTTCAGCAGCGATGGTGCAACGACGTCCGCCGTGGTTTCGAACTGCGCCCGGCGCAACGTCATCCACGCCAACGGTAGCGACCGACCCGGGCGACACGCCCACGATGTCGATGTCCCCCGCCCACGCCGGTACATCGACATCGCAGTGGTGATGAGCTCAGACGTCGAGCCTCGCGTGTTCGTCGGCCAGCATGGTCCGATACGACTCGAGTTGCAGCGTGAGCGGGTCCGGACCCGCTCCCCCGCGCGACGTGCGCATGCGCACGCCGACCCCGGGCCGCACGAGCGCGGCTGCATCGGCTCCGAGCAACGGATCGCGGGCGACGAGCTCGCTCAGCGACGCCTCGCCCGCCAGCGCCGCCCGAACATGCGCGCCGACGACGGCATGGGCCTCGCGGAACGGCATGCCCGAACGCACGAGGAACTCGGCCAGATCGGTCGCCGCCGTGGTCTCCTCGTCGGCGGCGGCCTGCATCGCCTCGGGCACGAACGTCGCCGTGGCGATCATGCCGGTCAACGCGGCGACGGCAAGGGTGACCTGCTCCACCGAATCGAACAACGGTTCCTTGTCCTCCTGCAGATCTCGGTTGTAGGCGAGCGGCAACCCCTTCAGCGTGGCGAGCAGCCCGGTCAGGTTCCCGATCAGCCGTCCGCTCTTGCCGCGGGCCAGCTCGGCGATGTCGGGATTCTTCTTCTGCGGCAGCATCGACGACCCGGTGGCGTACCCGTCGTCGAGCCGCGCGAAGCCGAACTCGGCAGACGTCCAGAGCACCCACTCCTCGCCGATCCGCGACAGATGGATGCCGATCAGCGCAAGGTCGAACACGGCCTCGGCGACGAAGTCCCGGTCGCCGACGGCATCGAGGCTGTTGTCGAACGCGCGGGCGAACCCGAGATCTGCCGCGTTGCCGACCGGGTCGATCGGCAACGACGATCCTGCCAACGCCCCCGCCCCGAGCGGCGACACGTCGAGCCGGCGGATCGTGTCGAGCAACCGGTCGACATCGCGTCCGAGGGCCCAACCATGTGCGAGCAGGTGATGCGCGAGGAGGACCGGCTGTGCTCGCTGCAGGTGCGTGTACCCGGGGAGGTACACACCGTCGGCCCCGACGGCCCGATCGAGCAGGGTGTCCTGGAGCGCCAGCACGCCGATGGCCACCGACCGCAGTTCGCGTTTGCACCACAGCCGCAGATCGGTCGCGACCTGGTCGTTGCGGCTCCGAGCGGTGTGCAGTTTGCCCCCAGCAGGGCCTGCGAGCTCGGTGACACGACGCTCGACCGCGGTATGGATGTCCTCGTCGGACTCGGCG
>JANNNB010000322.1:0-10714 GCA_031398325.1 Actinomycetes bacterium | reverse complement strand
TGGTGATGCCTGGTGACAATGTGGAGATCACCGTCGAGTTGGGTAAGCCGATCGCGATGGACGAGGGTCTGCGGTTCGCGATCCGTGAGGGTGGCCGCACCGTGGGTGCCGGCCGCGTCACCAAGATCCTCAAGTGACCTGACGGAATCAAGGAAAAGAGACCGACATGGCACAGACAATCCGCATCCGACTCAAGGCCTTCGATCACGAGATCATCGACCAGTCGACCAAGAAGATCGTCGAGACGGTCACCCGTACCGACGCAACCGTGCGTGGGCCGATCCCGCTCCCGACCGACAAGCACCGCTACACGGTCATCCGTGGCCCGCACGTCGACAAGGATTCGCGTGAGCACTTCGAGATGCGCGTGCACAAGCGCCTCATCGACATCGTGAACCCGAACGGCAAGACCATCGACAGCCTGCAGCGCATCGAGCTCCCGGCCGGCGTCGACATCGAGATCAAGATCCAGAACGCGTAGTTCGCACAAGGTTCTCGATCACATTTCGTGCGGAGCGACGGACCCTCGGGTCCGTCGCTTTCGCGTCCGGACCCCGCCGGTCCAGCCGCGGGCGAGGGCCATGAAGCCGAGGATCAGCGCCGGGATGCCGGCGAACATCCCCACCCACGACAGCCATCCGACGCCTGGTGATCCGGGCGTGACGTAGAAGGTGCGTTCCTTCTCGAGCTGATCACGATCCGATCGACGACCGAACCGCTCGGAGTGGCACTCGACCTCGGCTGCGCCGACCGGAGCGTCGAACGTGCCGACGGTGGCCATGTTCCCGATCTGCACGCTCGACCCCTGGATCGCGCCGCGGAAGGTCTTGGTCGTACCGTCCGCGAAGGTCGCCTCGCAGTTCGCCGCGGCGACGATGTTGTCGCGCGTGCCGCTGTCGAGCACGCCACCGTCGTCGAGCCACACCGTGTAGGGACCGGCGACCTCGACGTAGAACGTCGCCGGCGGTGTCTGGGTGGCAAACAGCCCGGCGATCCGGCCCTGCGCGGCCGCATCGTCCGTCACCCCGGACGATCCGTCGATCATCTGCCAGACGAACGAGGCGACGCCGAAGATGCCGCCGAGGACCAGCACCGCGCCGAGCATCAGCCAGAGCACACCACGATCGCGTTCGAGCGGTGCCCGCGGGTGATCGGTCGCGGCGAAACCGACCGGCGAGACGTCGGGGTTGGTCATCTCGGCCGCTACTTCTCCGGCGGCCAGCAGTAGCGGTGCGGTGCGAGATCGTCGATCGGCGAGCTGCTGCTGTCCATGTCGACGAAGTCGGCGACCTTCTCCGCGGCCTTGATCAAGCTCCGCAGACCACCCGGGAGGCGGGCGTAGTCCAACGCTTCGACCGGGCGGTTCCAGCCGGTCTGGCTCTCGAGCGACGACTGCAGCACGTCACGCTGATACGCCGCCCATCGGTCACGGCCGGCGGCATACTCCTCGCGGTCGCGGTAGACGAGCACCACCAACGACCCCCCGGTCAGACGCTTGCGTGACTCGCCGTCGGCGCATGGCTGCGAGTCGCCGGAGTTGGTCGTGACCGTCACGAGCCCGCCGGCCTTCACCTCCCGCCCGAGGATGTTGCGGACGCCATCCTCGGTGACCGCCGTCGAATAGGCGTCGTTCGGCCGGACACCGACGATCTCGAGGTACATGCGGATCAGCTCCTGGGGCGAGCTCGGCAGGTACGGGAACGGCGACGGGATCGTGTAAGCGCGATGGCTCATCGGATGGACGGCCCGGGCGATTGCGCGCCAGTTGAGTGCTGCCATGTGGATGCCCGTCGGCGCACCGCTCGGCAGGTCGAGCGGCCGTGAACGCTTCATCTGGTCGACGACACCCGCGCCCATACCGGCTGGGTGGAACGCGTGCGCTCCGGTGACCCGGCTGAACGTGTAGCTGGTCTCTCCTTCTCCGCCGCCTTCGCTCCGGATCGCCAAGGAGCGGGCGATGCCGAGGCACTGGTCCGGACCGATGCCCGCTGCCGTGAGGTAGGCGAGCACCAGCTCCTCGTCGGCGACGGACGGCTCGCCGGTCCGTCGGGCCACCCATCGTTCCTCGCCGTCGAAGAACACCGCAGACGGGGCAGCGGTGGTGGGCGACAACCCGGTGGATGGAGCATGCACGATGTCCCACTCGACGACGCGACCCCGATCGCCGCGGAGGGATCCCGGACTGATCTGGTCGGGCACGCGGTACAGGCCGTACACGAGGTCGGGTCGCGTGGCGAGCCCACTCGATGCGAGGTACGCCGTGACCTCCTCGATCTGCGTCTTCGATCGGGTGGCGAGCCTCGAGAACACGACCGGTACCGGGTACGCGGCGAGATACGGCTCGCGCGCCGCGTCGCGTGCGGAGCGCTCGACGGCGATCTGCTGGCCACGGTCGACCGGAGCGGAGCCCACCGGTGCCATGGGAGCCGCTGGGGCCTTCTTGCCGCCGAACGGGTTCTTGAGGAGGTCCTTGAACTGGTCCTTGCTCTGCTGGGTCTGCCACGCCATCAGCTCGGCCGAGGACATCGAGGCGATCTGCTCCTCCGACAACATGACGCCCAACGTCTCTGATCCGAACACGAACTCGCCGGCCGGTCCGCGCAGCGGACGCCGAGCCACCGAGTCGGCGTGGGCAGCCACGACGCCGGCCTGGGCATCGGCGGCCTGGGCCTGTGCTCCGGCGACTCTTGCCATCTGCTCGTCGTACTTGGCGCGCTGCTCCGGGGTCAGCGACGCGAGCGCCTCTTCGCTCGGGCCTTCTCCACGAAGCCCGGCGGTCATGGCATCCTTCGTCGCCTGCAGGTTCTTCAGAAACCCCATCGTTCACCGCTCCTCCTGATGGCGAGCCGCCGCGACCCACCCTCCGATCGTCGCGACCGTCCTGCGGAAATGCAAGGCTCGTCATGCGAATGGGACGGATTCGCGACGGTGGACCGCTGCGCCGCCCATTCGGAGACCGAGTGAGAGAACGGTGTGAAACCCGGACGCGCGCGGTCGGAGCATTCGCAGCGCTGGATAGACATTCAACATGTCGCCGATGTCTCCGCCGTCGAAGTGGCCCGCTCCTGAAACGGCGACCACTGTCGTGTCACCGCCGTCGTTCCCGCCGCCGAACGCATCGACTGACGCGGCATCGTCCGACGCTGCCGGAGCTCGCGTCCCGTCGTCCGAGCCGCCGCGGTCTCGCTGGGTCCTCGCAGTGTGCGCGGTCGGCGTCGTGGCGCTGGTGGCGAGCACGGCGGGGGTGTTTCTCGGCAACCGGATCACCGACTGGATGAACGAGCCACCGTCACGCTCCTCTGGCGAGGCGATCAACGTCGCTGCGCCTCGCGATGCGATCGAGCGCAGGATCGACATCGGAGCGGTCGTGGATCATGTCGCACCCACGATCGTCACGATCAGTGCTGACATGGACGGTGGCCAGTCGCTCGGGACGGGTGTGATCATCTCGACCGACGGCGAGATCCTGACGAACGCCCACGTCGTGAACGGTGCCTCGTCGATCCGAGTCCGGGTGGCTGGCGAGACCGAACCGCGGGAAGTCAACCTGCTGGCGCTGGACGTCGGCAACGATCTCGCTCTGCTCCGGATGGAGGGTGACGGTTTCGAAGCCGCGACGTTCGCCGATCCCGACAGCGTGCGGCTCGGCGACGAGGTGATCGCGATCGGTTTCGCGCTCGGCCTCGACGGTGATCCGTCGGTGACCCTCGGGATCGTGTCGGCCCTCGACCGGACCATCGGGACCGAGGGAGCCTTCCTCGACGGACTGATCCAGACCGACGCTGCGATCTCGTCGGGCAACTCGGGCGGCGCATTGGTGAACGCGGCCGGCGAGGTCGTCGGCATCAACACCGCCGTCGCTCGGGGCTCGTCGACCACTGCTGCGACGAACGTCGGGTTCGCGATCTCCGTGCGCGAGGCGCTCCCGGTGATCGAGGCGTTGCGTGCCCAGGCTGACGGAACGGAACGGGCAGAGGCTTACCTCGGCGTCGGGCTCGCCGATCGGACCGACGGGGGACAGGGTGCCGTCGTGACGAGCGTCGACGACGGCACGCCCGCTGACGACGCGGGCGTCGATGTCGGCGACCTGGTGGTGGCGGTCGACGGCGCCACGATCGACGGATCGACCGGCCTGATCGCCGCGATCCGCGACCTCGAGCCGGGCGATTCCACCGAGATCACCATCGTTCGCGACGGCGACGAGCAGACCCTCGAGGTCACTCTCACCGCCCGTCCCGCCGACTGACGATTCACATTCACCGTTTGCGTCGCGATCTCCGGGGCCCGCTCCTCCCGAATCGCGACGCAAACGTGTATTTCGAGCCCGGTCCGGTCGAGCGGCCGTGCCCGGCGTACTCTCCGGGGCGTGCATGACCTCGATGTGATGTTGGGTGGCAAGCGGCCGATCGGGCTCGGCTACTGGCCGCTCGCGGAAGACGACCCCGGCGTCGCCGTGCAACGAGAACCGGTTCGGATGGTCTCACCCGACGGCGCCCTCGTTCGAGGTGTTCTCTGGACGCCGCCGATCGGAACGGCGTGGAAGACGGCCGTGATCCTGTCGCATCCGCGTGGTGACTTCTCGACCCACTACGCCTGTCCGTTGCTGGCTGCCGCCGGGTACGCCGTGCTCGGTTTCGGCACGCGCTACATGAACAACGACACCGACTGCCTGCACGAGGCCTGCATCACCGACGTGCAGACGGCGTACGACGAGATGATCCGTCGAGGCGCCGAAGCGGTGGTCCTGCTCGGCAACTCCGGGGGCGGCTCGCTGATGGCGATGGCCAACGCAGAACTCGGCATCGGCGACGGTTGGGTGGGGATGGCGGCACACCCGGGTGAGGGCGTGTTCATGCTGCAGGTGATCGACCCGTCGGTGGCCGACGAGGACGACCCGTTCTCGACGGTGCCGGAACTCGACATGTACCACCCCGACAACGGTTGGCGACCGTGGCCCCAACCATGTTCGTACGACCCGAGCTGGGTCGCGACGTACCGCGCCGCACAGGTCGCCCGGGTCGGTCGCATCGACGCCATCGCGAAGGCCTCGATCGCCGATGCACAGTCGGTCCTGCCGCTGTTGGCGGCAACCGACAAGCGCACCGATCCGCTCGGCTGGCGCGAACAACGCCGCCGGGCCGTCTTCACGAAGTACCTCACCATCTATCGAACCCTCGCCGACCCGGCCTACCTCGACCTGTCGATCGACCCGGACGAGCGCCCGATGGGGTCGTTGTTCGCGTTTCCCGACCCCTTCGACGCCAACTACGGCAGGGGAGGGTTGGCGCGCACCATGACCGCTCGAGGGTGGCTGAGTACCTGGTCGGGTCTGTCGAGTCACGCCAAGCTGGCCGACACGATGCCGCAGGTGACGGTGCCGACCATGTTGGTGCACCCGACTGCTGACACCGAGATTCGAGTGTGGCAGGCGAAGGAGATCGTCGACGCGGCGGGCGCCGAGGACGTCACGTACATCGAGATGAAGGGCGCGCCCCACTATCTCGAAGGCCACCGCACCGAGGCGATGGCCCACGTCGCCGACTGGCTCCGCCAGCGCTACCCCTGACCTTCCGGCGGTGAGCGAACGGGCCGACGATTCAATCCGCGCGCTCACCGCTCCGGTCACTTCGAGCTGACCAGCTCCGTTTCGTGGGCGCCGTCGAGCGCAGCCCGCTCGAGCACGTCGAGTCCGCGGTTGGCGCGGTCGTTCTCGGCCCGCCGGGACGCAACGACCTCCTTCACGACGGGAGGCGCCAGCCGTCGGATCTCGCGGTCGAACTGACCGTCGACGTGCTCCAGCCGTTCGTCGGCGGCGGTGCGGACCGTCTCGACCACGTACCGGCCGAACAGGGCCGCGGCGAGGTCGACGGACGAGTCCTCGGTCGGCAGGTCGAGCTCTTCGTCATCGATCCCCTTCGGCCGCTTCGTTCCCATCACGGCGGAGACGACGTCGGCCATCACATCGATCCCGTTGGCGCCCATCTGATCGTCGATCGCGCTGGCGACCGCCAGGCCGATCGTGCGCAGTTCGTCGGCCGGGAGGTCGACCTCGATGGGGATGCGGATCTCTTCGGCGATGGGGTGCTCACGGAGGACCTTGATGATGACCCACGGCAACAGGCACCGGCGGGCGGTTGCCGGCATCAGCCAGACGGCCATGTTCGACCAGAACCTCTGGATGCGGGCCAGATCGGCGTTCGGGTTCCCACCCACGAGCATGCCGTTGAGGTTCACGTTCACGTAGTGGTGCCAGGTGGCGTCGGTGACGACGCGCCCGACGGTGCCGACCTGCCCGTCGTACGCGGCGATCGACACGAACGAGCGAGGCTCGACGGCACTCTTCGGTCCCGTTGGCCCCGTGTTGAACCCGTTCCCGGACGACATCGTGTAGGCCACCGCTCGCGGGCGGGCATAGCCGAACCAGCGCCCGCCGGGCCATTCGTCGACGTCGGAACCGTCGAGCGGGAACGTCGTCGAGAGGTCGGTCGGGATCCGACACTCGCCCTCGTGCGGGTGATCGGGGTACACGTCGAGCGCCGAGCCGTCGGCCATCCGCACGAGCGGATGCGGGGCCCGTACACGATTCGTGTTCGGCGGCCACGGTGCGAGGAGGCGTCGAACTTCGAGATCGTGAGATCAGCGAAGGCGCCGTCGGGGTCGGCGCCGATCTGGCGCATGCGGTGCTCCACGGTTGGCACCATGCCGTGGATCGTTGTCGCCTGAAGCGTGGCGATGAATCGGCTCAACCCGAACCCGCCGTTGCCGCCGTCGAGGCTGCCGTCGGTCACCACCAGCAATCGGGGTGTGCATTCCCGGAAGAGACTGTGGATTCGTTCGAGGTCGAACTTGGTCACGTCGATGTCGATCATGGTGCGCTCGTTTCTGCTCGTCGCCGGCGTTCCGAGGTTGGCGACCGGCGTTGGGTGGCTGTCACCGAATGAAGAGCAGATCCGTCCTACGAGATACGTGCCGGCGGTTCGTGGCTCAGCACCGAGGCGGGCGCCGAGGACGTCACGTACATCGAGATGAAGGGTGCACCGACGTCGCCGACTGGCTGCGCCGCGCTACCCCTGATCCGGTCGAGTCAACCGGCGGGGTAGTGGCGGGCCATGTTGGCGGGATAGCTGCGAGCGAAGTAGTTCCAGAGTTGCTCGCCGTAGGTGTCCGGGCGATGCGTGCTCTGCATGTCGCCGACGCCGGCCTCGGTTTCGTCCCGGCCGGCCATGAATCCGGCAGAGCGATGGCGTGGGCTCGCGGCGACGGCATCGGCGAAACGACGGTCGAGGGGGAGTGCGTCGAGCCGGGTGTCGAGCGACGGGCCGTGGAAGTTGCCGGCCGACAGGCGCGGTTCGTTCGTGATCACGCGGTGCGGGGTCGCGACGAAGTAGTTGCCGGTGATCGCCTGCAACATCTCGCCGAGATTGATGACGAACGAGTCGGGCACGAGCGGTACGTCGATCCACGCGCCGTTCGTGTTCTCGACCTGCAGGCCTGGCGTCGTGCCGGCAGCGAGCACGGTCAGGAACCCGGTGTCGTGGTGGGCGTTGACGCCGGCCTGTCCGGCTGGCGTCGGGGGGTAGGAGATGAGCTTCGTGAGTGACATGGGTTCGTCGCCGAAGTAGTCGGACAGATGATCGGCGGGCAGGCCGAGGCCGGTCGAGAGGATCGCCAAGAGTCGATCGGCGAGCGCGCCGAGTTCACGGAACCACGTCAGGATCAGGTCGCGATGGCCGGGCAGGACGTCGTCGGGCAGCCATTGGTTCGGCCCGAGGAGCCGAAGGTACGAGGGCTCGACGTCGGGGGCGCGCTCGGGCCATTCCGTCCACAGGTCGATTTGCTCCCGGATGTCCGGGCGATTGTTGGTCGACTCGGCACCGACCGGCTCCCAGCCTCTGAAGTGCGCCGACTCGAGCTTGTCTATCCGGCGCTTGTCCCGGTCGGGCAAGGTGAAGAACGTCCGCATCATCGTGAAGATGTCGTCGACCAGACGGCTGTCGACCCCATGGTCGACCACGACGAAGAACCCGATCTCGTGGCAGATCTCCCGGACCTCGTCGGCAAGCGCCGCGTCACCGTCGATCGCCGAGAGATCGACGATCGGAATCTCGGTGAACCGGCCGGAGGTCGCCATGGCCCGATCCTACGATCGGTGGATGTCGGAGCGTCAGCCGTCGGAGAGGTGCTGTTGGAGCCGGTCGACACGTCGGCCCCATGCGGCTTCGGTGCGCTCGATCCACTCGGATGCGGGACGGAGGGAACCGGCGATCACGCGATAGTGGGCCTCGCGCCCGTGTCGTACCGACGTGACGAGGCCGGCGTGCTCGAGGACCCCGAGATGCTTGGCGACCGCCTGACGGGTGACGGGCAGTTCGGCGGCGAGGTCCGTCGCCGTCGCCGTGCCGGGCCGAGCCGCGACGGCGGCCAACACCTCGCGCCTTGTCGGGTCGGCGAGTGCGGCGAGCACGGTGCCGGCGTCGACCGACGCGGTCATGCGAACGAGGCGGTGCCGACGCGGTGCCACAGGTGCGAGGTGGCGGCCGACCAGCGACGGCTGCAGCCCACGAGGTGCGCCCGACCACGATCGGACTGAGCCGCGGGGAGCAGCGCGGTCTCGACGATGCGCAGCCGCGTGAAGCCGTCGTGTTCGTCGAGTCGCAGCTCGACCGAGGACAGTTCGCCGTGCTCGCTCCACCAATGCCACGCAATGTGTTCGCTCTCGCGTACGTCGGTCACGACGACGTCGCGGATCGTGCCGTCGTCGTCGACGATCCGCCCGCGACCACCTGGCGCCACGTCGATGTCGACGCTCGCACCGAGCCAGCGTGCGAGTTCGTCGGGATTGCTGATCGCGTTCCATGCCGATTCGAGCGAAACGTCGAGATCGACGATCTGTTCGAACCGGGCCGCCACGTCGTCTCGTTCCATGGGGGCATGGTAGCACGCAACGCAACCGACAGGTTGCGTGACGTCCGCCAGCGTCGTAGGGTTTGCGCAACCAATCAGTTGCGTGTCGATGATGCGCTCGTGGCAACAGGAGGAACCAATGCTCGTCCCCACCGTGATCGAAAGCACACCGAGAGGCGAACGCGCCTACGACATCTACTCCCGGCTGCTCCGCGAGCGCATCGTGTTCCTCGGCACCGCGATCGACGACCAGGTCGCCAACCTCATCGTCGCTCAACTCCTGTTCCTCGAAGCAGAGGATCCCGACAAGCCGGTCAACCTCTACATCAACTCTCCGGGTGGCGACATGATCGGCATGTTCGCCATTCACGACACGATGTCGTTCATGCGGCCCCCGGTGGCGACCACGTGCGTCGGCCAGGCCGCCTCGGCGGCTGGGGTGCTGCTCGCGGCGGGTGCTCCGGGGATGCGCACGGCGTTGCCGAACGCACGAGTTCTGCTGCACCAGCCGCACGGGGGCATGCAGGGTCAATCGGTCGACATGGAGATCCAGGTGCGCGAGACCGTCGAGATGCGCGAGCGGATGGTCGAGATCCTCGTCAACGCAACGGGACAGACCGGGGAGCGGATCACCGCGGACCTCGATCGGGACTTCATCCTGCGCGGCGATGCGGCCGTCGCATACGGCGTGGTCGACGAGATCGTGACCGCCCGCGAAGTGGCACCGATCGTCCCGATGAACCCGACGACCGAACACGAACTCGCTCCGACCGGCTGAACGGATCGCCGCCAGCCGTCGAACTGGCCCGCACCGACATGGCACGATTCCCCGATGGGGAACCGACTCGTTTCTTTGGCCGCAGGCACCATGCTCGACGTCGGGCCCGTCGAGGCCGTCTCGGTGGCCGCTGGCGCGGGGTGGCCGGCCGTTGGCATCTGGTTCGATCCGACGACGTGGGACGATCGGGCGGCCGAGCAGGTCCGTGAGCGACTCGATTCGACGGGTTCGATCGCGCTCGACATCGAACCGATCATCCTCGGCCCGGACGGCCCCCTGATGACCGACGACGCGGCTCGCCTCATTGACGCCGGGATGGCTGTCGGTGCGAGGAACGTGCTCGTCGCCAGTCGCGACCCCGACCCGTCGCGGGTCACGGACTCGTTGGCACTGTTCTGCGATCGAGCGCGTGGCACCGACATGCGAATCGTTCTCGAGTTCCTGCCGATCATGGCCGTGCGCACGCTGGCCGAGGCCGTTGCGATCGTCGAACAGGTCGACGATCCCTCGGCCGGGGTGCTGATCGACATGCTCCATCTCGTGCGCTCCGGCGGCACGCTCGCCGACGTCGATACCGTCGACCCCGCACTTCTCCCCTACGCGCAGTTGTGTGACGTGATGCCGGTTGCACCTGACGACGCTCGAGGGCTGCTCGACGAGGCTCTCCACGGGCGCCTTCTCCCGGGCGACGGGGTGGCCCCGATCGCCGAACTCCTGCGCGTCCTACCGGCCGCTTGCCCCGTGTCGCTCGAGATGCGGTCCCGCCAACTGATGTCCGATTTCCCCGACCCGCTCGCCCGAGCGACCGCCGTGCTGCGAGCGACACGGGGGGTCTGCCGCGCCGACTGAACGCGCCACTGGTCCGCCCCCCTTTCGACCGAGATCGAACAATCCAACGATCTCGGTCGCTTTCGGTCCGGTCGGCGACCCGAATCCGCCCGAGATCGCTGGAGGCGGGCGGAATCAGGCGACGTCGGGTGGGGCGACGGCTGCCCACCGGTCGAGTGCGCCTCTCATCTGCTGAGCCACGGA
>JANNNB010000318.1:0-3094 GCA_031398325.1 Actinomycetes bacterium | reverse complement strand
TGGATCGCCGGAGAAAGAACATCGAGCCCGAACAATCCGTGAAGTTCGCCAGTGGCGTCGAGTTCACTCAGCCACTCGACGACGCCTCGCACCTGCGCGGCATCACGCACCGGTTCCGTCGTCAGATCCAATGGCAACAGCGACGGCCACACCTCCGCCACCACGATCGCTCTCGGCTCGACGTCGAACGGCCACACGGACAGCCGACCCTCGAAGAGCTCCCGGAGCCGGACGATCATCGGGATCCCGAGCAGGCTCTGACTCCCGACCGCACCCGCACCAAGAAGTTGCCACGACGAGAAGGGACGGTGTCCCTCCCGTCGCAAGACCGATTCGACCGTTCGCCACTCGGCGAGCGAGCCCGCAGGTGGTTTGGTGGTCGACAGCGTCTCGGTCGCAGCCGATGGAGGGCATCCCCAGAACGGTCCCGGACCGGCGCCCATTCGGGCGTTCATCCTTGCCGCGACCTCGAATCGATTGTTGCGATTCCGCTCGTCGTCGGTCACCATCCTCGACAACTCAGCTGTCATCGCCTCCCATGGTGCCCCCGCCCATCCGAGCGCCGCCGTCGTGCCATTCGGGTAGCCGAGCGAGAAGTCGACACCGAGCAGGATCCGTGCGTCAGTCGCCAACTCCTCGACGAGCAATCGTTCGGCCTCGGCGCGGGTGGATGGGTTCGAAACGGTCGTTCCCATGCGATCGCGCACAGCGATCCAGATCGAGTCACGACCTCGCTTCGGCGTGGAGTTTGCGCTCCAGTCGACGACGACGAAGCGATCGAACATCGACTCAGGCAACGACGTCGGTGACCGCCGCGAAATGCAGCACGGCCGCCACGACGACGAAGACGTGCCACACCTCGTGGTATCCGAAGGTCTTCGGCCACGGATCGGGCCGATGCCGAAGGAGCACCGGAAATCCGATCGTATAGGCGAGGCCGCCGGCAATCATGAGGCCGAGCTGCAGCCCGGTGAGGCTGTCGATCAGCACCGGCGCCGCCACGATCGACACCCACCCCATCACGAGATACAGCGAGTACGACACGATGCGCGCACCGTGGAAGAACCCGAGCTTGAGCACCATGCCGACAACAGCGAGTGTGCCGACGATCGCCAGCATCGGGACTCCCCATGCCCTCGGCAATGCAACCAGACAGATCGGAACGTACGTGCCGGCGATGAGCAGGTAGATCATCGAGTGATCAAGTCGCTGCATCACCTCGCGGGCGCGCACCGAGTGGGCGAGGCGGTGGTAGGCCGCCGAGGTGCCGAACAGCAGCAACAGCGTTGCGGCATAGATCGCAGCAGCCACCGTGGCGGCGGTTCCGTCGGCGATGGCGATCAACACGAGTCCCGCGGGAATCGCCACGAAGAAGGTCCAGGCGTGCATCTTCCCGCGCCAGAGCGGGCGCTCGATCGCTGGGAGACTCACCGAGGCACTACTCACAACCATCACGGTACCCGGCTACCGCCCACTGCGTGGGGCGCCACTGCGACGATCACCGTCAATTCACCCCGCGGACATGTTGGCGATCAATTCGATGACCGCGTCGCCGTAACGCTCGAGCTTGGCCGGCCCGACCCCGGAGATCCGCCCGAGGTCGCGCAAGGTGGTCGGTGCCGTTCGAGCAATGGCCGCCAGCGTCTTGTTGTCGAACACCACGTAGGCGGGCTTGCCGTCGCGGAGGTCGTTGCGGAGGTCGCGGAGTGCGGCGAAGCGCCGCTGGCCGTCGGCGTCGAGGTCGGCCGCCGGATCATCACCGGTCGACGATGTCCGGGCGGACGGCTTCGACACCGGCTCGGGGCGATGTGACGACACGACGCGACCGGCAGACGGCTCTGTAGCGAGCTCGGCAACGAACGGGCTGGGATGCGCTCCGGTGACGATCGTGACACGGGCGCTGGCGCGGGTGATCGCCACGTGGAACAGCCGTCGTTCCTCTTCGACGTCGTCGGCGAGTCGGTGCGGATACTGATCGGCATCGGCCAGATGCACCACGACATGCGGCCACTCCTGGCCCTTCACGCGGTGCACCGTCGACAGCAACACACCCCCCGGCGCACGTTTGGCCGCCAACTGAGTACGCAGCCACCTCTCGAATGTGGCCGGTTCGTCGTGCAGCGCGGCGAGGTGGGTGACCGCGGTGAGGTCATCGCCCTGGGCCGACCGGTTGGTGCCGCGCCGATTGGCGTCGAGTGAGGCAACCGATCCGGCGAGGCCGATGTCGTCGATGAGCGTCAGTACGAGATCGGACGTGGTCGCCCCTGCCTGCAGGGCCTTCTGCAACATCTGGATGTCGGCGGCGAAATCGATCACACGCTCGGCGTCGCGCTCGTTGGTGAGTCGACCGGCCAACTTGTTGAGATCGACCACGCTCCCCTGCTCGGCCACCCAGTCGGTGATCCGAGGATGGAACGACCGGGAGGGGCGGCGAAGCGCCTCACGGATGTCGTCGGAGGCGAGCGTTGCGCCCCGACCGGCCGCCGCCAGTCGCAGCCACGCCAACACCGTACGGACCGCCGTGCGATCGGCGAACTCGAGGCCGACGCCACCACTGATCGGGATCCCTTCGCCGATCAATGCGACCTGCACCGGCGCCAGGAGCGCGTTCACCCTGGTCAGCACGGCCACCTGGTCGGGTCGTGCTCCCTCGGCGATCGCATCGTGGACCGCCCGACGGGACGCACCCACGGCGTCGACGCCTCCGTCGATCGACCAGCCGGTGGTATCGGTCGACGCGGCCCGGATGGTCTTGGCTACCCGTCGATCGTTGTGGCGCAGCAAGCGGTCGACAATGTCGACGATGCCGGCCGGGCACCGGTAGTTCACTTCGAGCGGATGTGAGCCTGACCCGGGGAACAATTCGGCGAAGTCGATCAACCATGCCGGGTCGGCGCCGTTGTAGCCGTAGATGGTCTGGTCGTCGTCGCCGACGCCGAACACGGCGCCGCCTGGCGCCGACAACAGCCGGATCATCAACAGGTGCGCCGGTGTGAGGTCTTGGAATTCGTCGACCAGCATGATCCGACACGCCCGCTGTGCGGCCCGGCGCGCGACGGGATCGCGAAGCAGCACCAGCAGCGCCCGGTAGACC
>JANNNB010000315.1:0-8166 GCA_031398325.1 Actinomycetes bacterium | reverse complement strand
TCAGGTCGGCATCGGGCGGTCCTGCTTGTCCAGCTTCGCCGCCTTCTGCGCCTTCTTCCATTCCCGCACCTTCCCGAGCGTTTCGACTCCGTCGATGTCGGCCACCGAACGAGGGACATCATCGCCGAACTTGCCGGCCGCCATGCGCCATCCCGCAGGTCGGACGCCGATCCGTTTACCGAGGATCGCAACGAAGATCCTCGACTTCTCCTCGCCGAACCCGGGCAACGCACGCAGGCGCGAGTAGAGCGCGGCGCCGTCGACGACGCCTTCCCAGATCTGCTCGGCCCGGCCGTCGTACTCGTCGGTCAGCACGATGCACACCTCGTGGATACGCCGGCCCATCGAGGCCGGGAAGCGGTGGATCGCCGGCTTGGTCGCGCAGACCGAGACGAAATCCTCCACGTCCATTGCTGCGATCTCGCGAGCGTCGAGGTGGCCGAGCCGCGACCGGAGCGTGGCCGGACCGGCGAACGCCCACTCCATCGGCACCTGCTGATCGAGGAGCATCCCGATCAACAGTGCGGTCCCGTCGGTGTTGAGCAGCCCGTCGGCGGTCGGATCCCCGGTGATGTAGAGCGTGCCGTTCACGGGCGTTCGGCGACGACGAGCATCTGGCCGGCGAATGGTCGGTACGGCAGGCTCAGGTAGAGCGGGACGAGACGGTGACCGAACGACAGCTTCGACTTCATCGTCAGCGGGAGGAAACGCGGCTCCTCGTGCACGACACGCAGACCCCGAGCGTTGACGAGGTCGGCCAGCGACCGGTCGGTCCATACGGTGCGATGCGTGTAGTCGTCGAAGTAGCGATGCGGATCGAGTCGGAAGTTCGGCTGGACCAGGATCAGCCGTCCACCCGGTCGGAGCACTCTGGCGATCGCGGGCAGCAGCGCGTCGATGGTGTCGTGGTCGAGATGCTCGAGGAAGTTGCTGGCGAACACCGTGGCGAACTCGGCGTCGGCGAATCCGGAGAGATCCGTCGCGTCGCCGACGATTGCTTCGACCCCGTCACCGGTGAATTCGGGAAGTGACGGGTTGGTGTCGATCGCGACCTTGCGGGTCGCCTCGATCGACCGCAGGAAGTCGGAATATCCCGCAGCCAGGTCGAGCACTGCGCCGTCGGTCGCCACCCACCGCTGCAGGTATGCGCCGACGTGTTTCCACACTGCGGCCCGCGCCGGATCGTGGGTCAGCCTGGTCTCGTAGTACTCGTTCACGAGCTGGCCACCCTATTCGTCACGGTGTCCGAGTTGGTGCGTGGTGCCTGACCCCGCGCACCAACTTGACCCCGCGCACCAACTCAGCCGAGGAAGGGGTCGACCAGTTCGGTGTCGATCTCGTAGCGATCGATCGCATCCTGCACGACCGATGCGTCGACGACACCGTCGGCGAGCAGACCGCTGAGCACGCCGACGACGACGTGGCCGGTGTCGACCTCGAAGTGACGGCGCAGCGCCTCGCGCGTGTCCGACCGGCCCATGCCATCGGTGCCGAGCGGCACGAACGTGCGGCCCGGCAGGAACCGCAGGATCTGCTCCGGTACGAGCATCATGAAGTCCGACACGGCCACGATCGGCCCCTGTGCTTCCGCGAGTCGCTGCGTGACGAGGGGAACACGACGATCCTGCGAGGGGTGCAGACGGTTGAACCGTTCGACCGACATCGCCTCCTCACGGAGGCGCTTGTACGACGTCGCCGACCAGAGCTCGGCGCCGACGTCGTAGTGCTCGGCCAACTCGGTGACCGCCTCACGAGCAGCCGAGTGAGCGGAACCGGAGAACACGATGCTGGCTCGCTTCGACGGGCCCTGCGGCGCGTCGGCGAACCTGTACAGACCCTCCACGATCTGCTCCGCAAGACCGGGTGTGTCCGGCATCGCCGGCATCTCGTAGTTCTCGTTGTAGAGCGTGATGTAATAGAAGACGTCGGTGTGCTCGGCGGGTCCGCCGCCGTACATCCGGTTGATCCCGGCCTGCACGATCGTGCTCACCTCGTAGGCGAACGCAGGGTCGTAGGCCTGCACCGCCGGCACGGTCGACGCCAGCACGAGGCTGTGGCCGTCCTGGTGCTGGAGGCCCTCGCCGAGCAGGGTCGTGCGCCCAGCCGTTGCCGCCATCAGGAACCCGCGGGCGCGCATGTCGGCCGCCTGCCAGATGAGGTCGCCGATGCGTTGGAACCCGAACATCGAATAGAACGTGTAGAACGGCATCATCGGCACGCCGCGGGTGGCGTACGACGTCCCGGCGGCGATGAAGCTGGCCATCGAGCCGGCCTCGGTGATGCCCTCCTCGAGGATCTGGCCGTTCTTGGACTCCGAGTAGCTGAGCAGCAGGTCGTGGTCGACCGATTCGTACTTCTGTCCCTGCGACGCGTAGATGTTCAGCTCGCGGAACAGCGCGTCCATGCCGAACGTGCGTGCTTCGTCGGGGATGATCGGCACGACGCGGGGCCCGATGTGCTCGTCGCGGCAGAGGCCGCGGAGCAGTCGGGTGAAGCCCATGGTGGTCGACACGGCCTGGCCGTTCGATCCGCCACGCAGCTCGGCGAACGGCTTGTCGCCCGGCAGCTCCATCTTCCGGCGCGCGACGGTCGTGCGCTTCGGGATCGACCCGTCGAGCGCTTTGCGCCGCTCCATCATGTACTGGTACTCGATCGAGTCCTTCGCCAGCTTGATGTACGGCGGGTTCTTCTCGTCGATCGACTCCTCGGGGATCGCGTCGTGCAGGTACAACCGGTCGCGTAGGTCGAGGAGCTGCGCCTTGGTCATCTTCTTGATCTGGTGCGTCGAGTTGCGACCTTCGAAGCCAGGCCCGAGCGTCCAGCCCTTGATCGTCTTGCACAAGATGACGGTCGGCCGACCCGAGCCGAGGTTCTCCGTCGCCGCCTTGTACGCCGCGTAGAGCTTGCGGTAGTCGTGGCCGCCGCGGGGGAGTGCGACGAGCTCGTCGTCGGTGAGGTGCGAGACCATCTGCCGCAACCGCTCGTCGGGGCCGAAGAAGTTGTCGCGGATGTACTCGCCGCTCTCGATGCCGTAGCGCTGGAAGGTGCCGTCGACCGTCGTGTTCATCTGGTTGAGCAGCACACCGTCCTTGTCCTGCGCGAGGAGCTCGTCCCACTTCGAACCCCAGATGACCTTGATCACGTTCCAGCCGGCGCCGCGGAACGTCGCTTCGAGTTCCTGGATGATCTTGCCGTTGCCGCGCACCGGGCCGTCGAGACGCTGCAGGTTGCAGTTCACGACGAACACGAGGTTGTCGAGCTGCTCGCGGGAGGCGAGCGAGATCGCTCCCAACGTCTCGGGTTCGTCGCACTCGCCGTCGCCGAGGAACGCCCACACGCGGCTGCCGCTCGTGTCGTCGATCTGGCGGTTCTGGAGGTAGCGGTTGAACCGGGCGTGGTAGAGCGCGGTGATCGGCCCGAGGCCCATCGACACGGTCGGGAATTCCCAGAAGTCCGGCATCAGGCGCGGGTGCGGATAGGACGAGAGGCCCTTGCCGTCGCGGCCGATCTCACGTCGGAAGTGGTCGAGATCGTCGTCGCTGAGACGGCCTTCCAGGTAGGCGCGGGCGTAGATGCCGGGCGCGGCATGGCCCTGGAAGTACACGTGGTCGCCGGGGGTGCCGTCGTCCTTGCCGCGGAAGAAGTGGTTGAAGCCGATCTCGTACAGCGAGGCCGAGCTGGCGAACGTCGACAGGTGGCCACCGATGCCGTCGGCGTGCTTGTTCGCCTTGACGACCATGATCGCTGCGTTCCAGCGGATGAACGCCCGGATCCGTCGCTCGATGTGCTCATCGCCCGGGATCCACGGTTCCTCCTCGCGCGGGATCGTGTTGACGTACGGCGTCGAAACGGTTGCGGGGAACGAGATCTGTGTCTCGTTGGCCCGCTGCATCAACCGGGTGAGGAGGTACCGCGCCCGTGACTTGCCGTGGGTGTCCGCAACGGCATCGAGGCTGTCGAGCCATTCGGCGGTCTCGGTCGGATCGATGTCGGGCAGCTGGGAGACGTGGCCGTCGAAGATCATCCGGACAGTCTCGCAGTGTTACCGACGGGTACGCACCGAAAGCGGTCGAGTGGTGGGCCGGCAGTAGGTTGCTCGGCGAATGACGGAGCGACTCGTGATCTACACCGATGGTGCCTGCCAGGGAAACCCGGGTCCGGGCGGGTGGGCGTGGGCCGTGGCACCGGAGGGCACGCCGTCCGGATCGGGTGGCGAGCCCCAGTCGACGAACCAGCGCATGGAGATCTACGCCGTACTCGACGCGCTGCGCACCTACTCCACGCTCGCCGACGATCACGGCGCCCGCATGCCGATCACGATCGTGTCCGATTCGACCTACGTGGTGAACTGCTTTCGCGACAAGTGGCACGTGAAGTGGGCTCGCAACGGCTGGAAGAACTCCAAGCGTGAGCCGGTCGCCAACGTCGATCTCTGGAAGCCCCTGATCGAGCTCGCCGACCCTCTCTACGTGACGTTCCAGTGGGTGAAGGGCCACAGTGGCGACCGGATGAACGACCTCGTCGACCGGCTCGCCGTCGCCGCCGTCCCACGCCGCTGAACCCGGTCGCCCCGAAATCCACGATTGCGACAAGAAGTTGGAGACCCGGTCCTCCAACTTCTTGTCACAAACGAGGAATGACGGGCTCAGATTCAAGGAATCGGCAAGGCGGGCCGAAACCAGGAGGTGGCATTCGGTGGAAACAAGCGGTCGGTGCACACGTTCGCGCGCAGAGAGACGTTACGGTTTGGTTACATGCGTCGTGTTGGGCTGATGCTGGCCGTCCTCGTGTCCGCGTCCGCGCTGACGTTCGCCGGGACCGCGCCGCGCGTCGAGGCAGCGCCGAACGACGTGATCGCCATCGTGATCGAGGGCACCGGGTTCGGCCACGGCCGTGGCATGAGCCAATGGGGCGCGTACGGGTGGGCCGTCGATCAGGGCTGGAGCCGCGACCAGATCCTCAACCACTACTACGGCGGCACGTCGAACGGTGGTACGGATCCGAACGGTTTGATGAGCGTGCGCCTGCAGGCGATGGACAATCAGGGTTCGGTGGGGGTCGTGTCGTATGCCGGCGGCGTGCAATGGAATGGTCAGACCCACGCGTCGATGCGGGCCGTGTGGAACGGCGGCAGCTTCGACGTGTACGCGAGCGGCGCACTTACCTGCACAGCGGAGACCTTGATCGGGAACGCAGGAGCGGGCGTCACGTTCGCCACGCCGGACGGGGACAACCCGGGTCTCGCTGCGTCCAGCACGCTCGGGGTGTGCCAGCCCGACGGATCGATCGACCACTACCGAGGCGCGATCGACGTGATCGTGCCCGAGGGCATCCGGGTCGTCAACCGCCTGCGGACCGAGGACTACCTCCGCGGCGTGGTGCCGCGTGAGGTGTCCGCGAGTTGGGCCGACGCCGGCGCCGGGCGTGGGGCCCAGGCCGTGCAGGCCCAAGCGGTCGCCGCTCGTTCCTACGCGCTCGCCGCGACACACAAGAACTGGGTCAAGACGTGCGACACCACGGCCTGCCAGGCCTACGGCGGGGCGGCGACGCGCCCCTCGGTCGGCGGCACACCCACGCAGCTCGAGGACTACCGCACCGACCAGGCGATCGCCGCCACGGCCGGGCTGATCCGGATCTGGCCCAACGGGTCGGTGGTCTCGACCGAGTTCTCCGCGTCCAACGGCCCGCGCACGGCCGGCGGTGCGTTTCCCGTGGTCGACGACGCACCCGGCGACGGCACGAGCCGGAACCCGAACCACTACTGGACCAGAGTGATCGACGCCGACACGCTCGCCGCGCAGTACGGCCTCGGCGCGATCACGTCGGCGACGATGGTGGAGGCTGCGTCTGCGAGCTATCGCCAGTACGACGGGATCTGGTTCAAGGACATCGTCTTGAGCGGCCCCGGCGGATCGAAACGGATGAACGCCTGGGACTTCCGCGGCGCGTTCGGGTTGCCGTCGCCTGGCTTCACCGTCGGCGTCGTCACCCGCGGGAGCACGAACTCGTCGATGGCGTACATCGGCGACTCGATCGGGGTGGGCATTTCGGGTGCGGCCAACTCGCCGTTCCGCACCCTCACCGACGGCACGTTCACCGCCGCCTCGTTCGACTCGACCGAAGGGCGGTGCACGAACAAGGTCTGCAGCGGCAAATCGAGCGGTGTGAGTGTCGCGAACTCGATCCCGGCCGGTCTCGATGTGGTCGTCGTCGAGCTGGGCTACAACGACAACCCGTCGCTCACGGCCGCCGACATCGACGCGATGATGGCGGCGCTGACCGCCCGGGGCACCAAGCGCGTCGTCTGGGTCAACATGGCCGAGATCCGAACCGGGCCGGGCGGCAGCTCCTACTACGCCCAGTCGAACGCCAATCTGAACGCGGCGCGGTCGCGGTGGGGCAACCTGACGGTCGCCGATTGGAACCAGGCGAGCGCCACACCGGAGCGCTCCCGCTGGTTCGCGTCCGACGGCGTGCACCTCACGACGACCGGCAACGCGAAGTTCTCGATGTGGCTGCGCTACATCACCGCCGGCCCCCTGTCGGGTCGCTTCGCCGCCAACCAGCGCGTCGAACTCCAGGTCGCCGGCCAGAACGTGACGGCCGCGGACGGCTCGGTCTCGGCGATCCCGTCGGACGCCTCAGCGGTCGCCCTCAACATCACCGCGGTCGAACCAGACGCGTCGGGCTTCATGACCGTGTGGCCGTGCGATGTCGAGATGCCGGTCGCCTCCAACGTCAACTTCGTCGCCGGATCGGTCGTCGCCAACGGGGTGATCGCACCGCTCGGGCCGAGCGGCAAGGTGTGCATCTACTCGAACCAGGCGAGCCATCTCCTCGTCGACATCGCGGGCTGGTTCGCCGGGGGCGTGGGTGGCGAGACGTTCGTCGGCACGATCCCCTCGCGATTCGTCGACACCCGCAACGCGATCGGTGCGCCGAAGGCTCGCGTCGTTCCGTCGGATCCGTTGCGGGTCCCGATGATCGGCGCAGCCGTCCAGCGAACGAACGGAACCGCCGACGTGGTTCCGCCTGGTGCCACCGCGGTGGCGATCAACGTCACTGCGATCCAACCCACGGGCGCCGGCTACCTCACCGTGTGGCCGTGCGGCACGCCGCAACCCGTCGCGTCGAACGTCAACTTCGTCGCGGGCGCAACCGTCGCCAACGGCGTGGTCGCACCGATCGGGCCCGACGGCTCGATCTGCATCTTCACCAACCAGCCCGCCGACGTCCTGGTCGACGTGCTCGGCTGGTTCGGGGCCGGCAGCGGCACCCCACCGTTCGTCGGAGCCGAGCCGTGGCGCCTCGTCGACACGCGCAACGCGATCGGCGGGCCGACCGGGCGAATCGGGCCGGACACGCCCCGTGCGGTTCCCGTCCGTGGTGTCGCGCTCACCGTGAACGGCGCACCTCGAGCGGTTCCCGCCGACGCATCGGCCGTCGCGTTGAACGTGACCGTCGTCGAGGCGGGCGCTGACGGCTATGCCACCGTCTGGCCGTGCGGCACGCCGCGACCGGAAGCGTCCAACGTCAACTTCCGGCGCGGGGGGACCGTCGCCAACGGTGTGGTCGCACCGATCGGACCGGGCGGTGAGGTCTGTGTGTTCACGAGCGTCGACGCGCACCTCGTCGTCGACGTCGCCGGCTGGTTCTCCGGCGGCAGCCCGGCGAGCTTCACGGGCAACGTTCCGGTACGACTCGTCGACACCCGGAACTCGATCGGCCCCGGGCCGATCTGATTTGCTCCGTCGGGAGTCACAACTGCACGATTCCCTGATTCGCCGGGCGTCGATCTATGTTCGGCGCCATGGACATCACAGGTGCAAGCGCAATCGTCACGGGTGGAGCGTCAGGGATCGGTGCAGCTGCTTCCCGCATGCTCGCCGCCCGCGGAGCAAAGGTCGTCATCGCCGACCTGCAGGAGGACAAGGGCAACGAACTCGCTGACGAGATCGGCGGCGCCTTCTGCAAGGTCGACGTCACCAACACCGACGACATCATCAACGCCGTCGAGATGGCGAAGTCGATGGGCCCGGTCCGCGTGCTCGTCAACTCCGCAGGCATCGGCTGGGCGCAGCGCACCATCGGCAAGGACGGCACCGTCGAGTCGGCCGCCAATCTCGACGCCTTCAAGAAGGTCGTCGCCATCAACCTGATCGGCAC
>JANNNB010000310.1:0-2024 GCA_031398325.1 Actinomycetes bacterium | reverse complement strand
TGTTGCTCCACGTGCAGTGCACAGCCCAATGGTTGGCGAGGCCGACGCCGTTCGCAAGACAGTGACGGTGCTGTTCTGCGACCTCGTCGGCTCCACGGCATTCGCCGAACGCGTCGATGCAGAGTCGGCACGCGATGCAATGGGCCGCTACCACTCGATGGCCAAAATCGTGATCGAGGGCCGGGGCGGCACAGTTGCGAAGTTCATCGGCGACGGGGTGATGGCGCTGTTCGGGGTTCCCGATGTCGCCGAGGACGATGCCGAGCGGGCGGTCTCGACAGGCCGAGAACTGCAGCGCGAGTTCGTCGGTATCAGCTCGTACATCGCCGACCGTTACGGCGTCGAGGTGGGGTTGCGTGTCGGTGTCAACACCGGCGAGGTCGTGTTCGACGATGGAGACGCGGACCTCGTCGGCGACGTGTTGAACACCGCTGCCCGGCTCGAGGCGGAGTGCGCGCCGGGCGCCGTGCTCGTGGGCGAAGACACGTGGCGACTGACTCGTTCGCAGTTCACGTTCGAGTCGCTCGGGGAACTGGCCGTGAAGGGCAAACGCGCCGGCGTCAAGTCGTTCCAGCTCGTGTTCGATTCGTCGGGCGACAACGATCACCGATCTGAGGCGTCGGCGCCGTTCATCGGTCGCGACGCGGAACTGGCCGCCTTGCGGGCAGTCTTCGACGAAGCAGTCGGAACGCTGCAGGCGCGAATAGCGACGGTGGTCGGGTCTCCGGGTGTGGGCAAGACTCGTTTGGCTCGTGAGCTCCGGACCGCTGTGAGCGACGCCGCCGATGTGTTCGAACTTCATTGTGAACGTGCGGGTACCGCCACGTTCGCGCCTGTCGTCTCGCTGCTGCAGCATGTCGCCGGCATCGACGATGGTGAAACGCCTGAGCAGATCATCGCCGCCCTCCAGGTTGTGACAGCCGGCGCGCCCGACGCGGCTCGCGTCGTTGACCTGCTCGGAAGTTTCCTCGGAGGGGCGGCATCGCGATCGACGGAGGATTCGTTCTTCGGAGTCCGCCGCCTGCTCGAAATCGTTGCCCGTCGACGACCCGTCGTCATCGTGATCGACGACATCCAGTGGGCAGAACCGCTACTGCTGGATCTGCTCGATCATCTGGCCGAATGGATGCGAGCCGCTCCGATCCTGATCGTTGCGCTCGCCAGACCTGAGCTGCGCGAGATCCGGCCCGCTCTCACCGAAGCCGGCCGACGAGTCGCCCTGACGATCTCGCTGGAGGGGCTGGATGCAGGGGCGACGGCGCAGCTCGCGACCGAGTTGCTCGGCGGATCCGGACTGCCGAGAGCACTGATCGACAAGCTGCCGGCGAGCACCGACGGCAACCCGCTCTTCGTGCGCGAGTTGATCCGGATGCTCGTCGGTGATGGCGTTGTCACCTGCGACGACGAAGGCCGGTGGGAGTTGGCGGTCGATCTCGATGCGGTCGAGGTACCACCGACGATCCAGTCCTTGCTCGCCACCCGCGTCGAACGGCTCCCGATCGCGGAGCGGCGCTTGCTCGAATTGGCGTCGGTCGTCGGGCCCGAGTTCCCACGCGGCGCGCTGGCCGTCCTGATACCCGACGTCGATCACTCCGAACTCGACGCGACGATCGAACGGCTCCGGCGGAAGGAGCAGATCGAACCGACCGGCACCTATTGGGGTAACGAGCCGATCATCCGGTTCCACCACGTCCTCATCCGTGATGCCGCGTACCGCCGCCTGCTCAAGGGTGCTCGGGCGGACCTGCACCGACAGGTGGGCGAGTGGATGGAACAAACGGCTGCCGGTCTCGTCGGCGAGTTCGACGTGACGATCGCCTTCCACTTCGAGCAGACCTTTCTCTACCGGCGCCAACTCGGCGACAGCGACGATGTGACGGTGGCGGTTGGACGCAAGGCAGCCGACCTGCTCGGCATCGCTGCCGAACGAGCACTGACTCGCGACGACCTCGCCGCGGCCGCCCGCCTGAGCCTGCGAGCGATCGAGTGTCTCGGCGACGACGACGCCCTCCTCGCCGACCTGC
>JANNNB010000294.1:0-3257 GCA_031398325.1 Actinomycetes bacterium | reverse complement strand
TGGTGCACGAGTTCGCGAGCGGTGGCGGCCTGGCGGCGATGAGGACGGTGAAGAAGACGACCGCAGCGATCCCGAACTCACCCCGATCGGGCTCCCATGCGGTCGTCGTGAAGAACGCGAAACCCTGCGAGCGCA
Source organism: Actinomycetes bacterium (assembly GCA_031398325.1). Lineage (GTDB taxonomy): Bacteria > Actinomycetota > Acidimicrobiia > Acidimicrobiales > Ilumatobacteraceae > Sva-07. The sequence goes on along the minus strand of JANNNB010000294.1, from coordinate 3,122 downwards.
GCGCGTCGGCCGCCTCGATCGCCAGGAACAACCCGACTGCGGTCATGATGCCGAGCACAGCGATTCCGGTCAGGCCGATGCCACCGAAGAACACGCGGTCGCCGGTGCCCCGCCGTGCGACGAGCGTTCGCGGCTCCTGCGCTGGTTCTCGATCCGAACCCGGCGTCTCGGCGTCAGGGCGAGCCGGCAACGTGGTCGTCGCCTCGAGCATCGTCGCGTCCATGACCGTCGTTCCCATCGCGGTCGATCCCATCGCGGTTGATCCCATGAGGTCAGACACGGCTCAGCTCGTCCACGCCACGAGAACGGCGAGGATGATGATCACGGCGATGCCCGACAGCAACACGTCGGCGTGCCATGCGTTGGCCCAGAACGACCGCTTGGCGGGCGGCGGTGTCTGAACGACGCGGTACGTCTGGGTCGGCGGCACCGCCGACTGATTGGCCTGCACCCGTTCGATCGACTCGAGGATCGGAGCCAGGGCCGCAGCGAACGCCCGGCCGAACGATTCGGCGTCGATCACGACGTTGACCGGTGCAGCGGAGACCGGCTCGGGAGCTCGCCAGAGCACGACATCGGTCGACACCGGTGGTGTCTCGGTGAGGGTCGGTGGCGGGAAGGCCGCAGCTGCCGACGGGGGTGGTGGAGGCGGCGGAGGAGGAGGTGGGGATGCCGTGGTCGTTGCGGTCGGAGCGGGGGCGATGACCGTGGACGTTTCCAGGTCGGCGACGGCCTCGACCGTGTCCTGGTCGTAAGGGACCCAGTTCCAGACGAACGGCTCGCCGATCACGACGCCGCGCATGGCGCCGTTCACGCCGTTGAGGCGATCCGCAGCGGCCGGACGGTACGGCACCGGCGGCTCAGGGTCGCCAGGCGCATCGGGCGCGATCGGAGATTCGGGTGTCACCACCACCATCGGTTCCACCACGGGGGGCGGTGGTGATGGAGGAGGTGGTGATGGAGGAGGAGGTGGAGGTGGTGGTGGAGGTGGTGGCGGCGTGGCCGCGGCAATGATCTCGGCAGCGCGCGCACGCGCCTCGGCGATCTCCTGCTCGGCCTCTGATCGTGCGGCGACGAGCACGCCGTCGAGTGCGGCGCGTCGCTGATCGATCAGCGCACCGATGCGGTCGTTCAATGCGGCGAGCGACGACGCACCCTCGCCGGAATTCGACTCCGCCTCGACGACCGCTATCTCCTGGAGTGTCGACCGCAGCTGCAGGGTGAGCCGAGCGACTTCGGCGCGAGGCGACAGCACCTGCGGATCAGTGCGCGGCATCTCACTCAACATCGTTCACCAGGCGCCGAACCGCCTCGACACCGGACCCCAATGTCTGCGCCATGGTCTGTGCCTCCGAGAGGATGCGCTCCACTTCGCTCTCGGTCGCCGCCCGTAACCGGAGCACGGCCTCTTCGTGCTCGCGCTCCAGTTGGGCGAGCGTGATGCGCGACGCAGCCACGGCGTCCCGCAATGCCTCGATCGAGGCCGCCTCACGTGCCAGGGCGCGCTCACGTCCGTCGATCAGCCGCTGACGAGCAGCTTCGAGTTCCATCTCGAGGCGCTCCCGCTCGGCTGTCAAGTCGGGCGCGGCGTGCGACGCGTATCCGTTCGTTCCGTTCGTGATCGGAAGTTCGCTGCTGATCGTCATCATCCCACCCATGCCAGAACGAGTGCGAGCACCGCGACGACGGCGACCGCCGGGAGCATCACTTGTACGAGAACCCAATCGCGCCTGCCGTTCGCGCGACTCACGCGGAAGGCATCCCAGAAACTGTCGAAGGCCTCCTGCCGGCCGCCATCGACCATGTCCACGTCCGCGATGTCACAGCGGATCCGCAGCTCGTCCGAGGTGGCCGGGATCAGCTCGACCTCATCGAGCACCGTGTCTTCCAGGTCGAGTGGTTCGACAATCACGGTTCGGTCCTCGGTCGGAGCGGAGTCAGACCGCTCCTCCAACGTGTCGTCCAGCGTGTCGAGGAGCGACGCGAGCACCGAGTCGAGCCCCTCGTGGTCGGCGGCCTCGAGAGCGGCCAGCATGGGGTCGGTGTCGAGCTTGACTCCGCCGCTCACGACGGTGTGTACCGGGGCCCGCATGATCTTCACCGACCCTGCCGCCGGTGCAGCCGCCTCTGGCTCAACCGCCATCGCCGCGTCCGCAAGCGGCGCGGCGCTCACCAACGGGGCCGATTCGACCATCGGGCAGCTGGGCGTCGCAGGTCGGGCGGCGATCTCGCGCGCCTCGATCTCCGCGATGTGCACCCGCATGGCGGCCCGCGCGTTTGCGTCGTCGATCGCCGCCTGGTCCTCCTGGTTCTCCGCACGCCACCACTCGTCGAGCAGTGTCCGCAACGCCTGCGCCGCCGCGGCATCGTCGACATCACGTTCGAATGCCCGATCGATGGCGCGAGCGACACCGTCGGTGTCGGCCCAGATCCCGTACGGATCTGCGGGACCCGCTTGTTCGACTCGCCCGGCACTCGCTGTCGGTCCGGACTCCATCGCGTCACCACCGTCGATCTCGCTGGCGACGCTGGTGCGAGCCTCACGAATCAGCGCGTCGACAGTGTCCTCGGCGTCGGTGGCGATCCGGATGACCGTGGCGTGCGCGTCTGCTCGGCGCTTCAGGATCAGGCGTTGCGCATCGAAGAACTGCTGCGTCAGCCGAGCATGCAGGGCGGCAAGGTTCCCGACCTGACCAGAGAGACCCTCGAGCATCGGCCCGGCATCGGCAACCGATGCGAGGTAGTCGAATTGCTGGGCACGGAGGTGGAGGAGGTAGGTGTCGATCGTCGAGGTGGGCCCGAAACTGTCATCGCTCGGTTCCGCCAGCACCAATCGGGAAAGCGCTTCCATGCGCCCGCGACCGTAGGAGCCGTCCCTGTCGAGGGACTGAACCGCGAGTGAAGGGGAGGTGGCCGATATGTGAAACCTGCCGAGGCCGCGCCGTCACGACCGCCGTGAGAGCCGAAGCAGCCACGTTCAGTGATGAACGGCGCACTACTGCCTGCGCCACCGACACAAGATTCGACGAACGGTCGACCGCGTCGGGACTCGGTGAGGACTGTATGACCCCTTCGTCATACTGGGTTCATGGGTGCAACCGTGTTCCCCGAGAGCGATGTCG
>JANNNB010000220.1:0-2696 GCA_031398325.1 Actinomycetes bacterium | reverse complement strand
CTGTCGAGCGTGATCGCCAGCGCGATCATCGCCATGATCGGTAACGTCGCGATGAGCGCGGGCACACCGAACACGATGTCCTGCACGCGCTTCGCGGATGCCCGGCGTGCGGCGTCGGTCGCCGGGTGCAGCGGTGTGAGGGGTGCGTCGGCCAGCTGATCGATCGCCGCTGCACGTCGGCTCGGGATCGAATCGTCGAACAGGAGCGTGACGGTGTTCGGCAGCACCGACAGACGGTCCATGATCTGGCGGACACGAACCGTTGCTGCCGGATCGATGGCGACGACGACCAGGTCGACGTACGGCATGACGCGGTGGCGGAGCATCGCTTCGGTCGTGCCGAGTACGGGCACACCGTGCAGGGCGAGCGGCGACCGCTCGGCGCGGTCGTCGAAGATCCCCAGGATGTTCATGTCGCGACGCTCCAACGCGTTCGAGATCAGGTCTTCGGCGTCGTTCGTCGCTCCCACGACCACGAGATTGGGCGTCAGCAACCCGAGTGCGCGCCAACGCGTGACGAGCGTCCACCACACCGCGTGCAGGATCAGCAGTCCGCCACCGCAGATCAGCATCAGCTCCAGCACATCGGCCGCCGACGCCGACTCGGTCGGCAGCACCCAGACCAGCAGGGATGCCGCGCCCACGCCGAAGCCGACGGCGGCGCCGACACCACTGAAGTGCGCGACGATCCGCTCGGACCGACCGAATCGGTAGAGGCGGAGCGAGCGGAGCAGCCACCAGGTCGACCAGAGACCGGCAATCACCGGAAGCAGCGCACCGATCGGGACGTCGAGCACCGGCCGATCGAGGAGGCGGTGGAGCAGGAAGCCGGTCGTCACCAGGAGGAACAGTGTGTCGACGGTGCGGAACCGGTGTCCGGCGAGCCGACGATCCTGCCGGCGACGAACGCTGACCAGCTGTTCGGGGCGCATCGGTCCGCGTGGGCGCGGCGCATCGTCGACCAACCCGGCCCTCGAATCGGCCGATTGCTCCAGTCGTTCCGCCAGCATCTCCACGCTTTCGCCTCGCCGAACCCCACGAGGGGTTCCAACGGTCGGTATCGGTCCGTCGACCCTCCGACTGAAGGGGTCCGACGGACGTCACCGGGCTCGGCCCGGGTCAAATGGCGGTCGCGTTCTCCGATTCTGGGCGTGCGGTGTGGCTCAGCTCCGGCGGACGGAACATGACCACGGGGACGGGCGAGTGGCGGACGACGTCAGCGGCGACCGACCCGGTCCGCAACCGCTCGAGCCCGGTCCGGCCGTGGGTGGCGATGAAGATCAGCGACGTCTGCCGCTCCGCCGCGAACTCGACGATCGCGCCGGCCGGATCCCGGTCGTGGAGCACCTCGAAGTCGACCGGCCTGTCGATCCGCTCGTCCAACTCTGCGGCCTGCCTGCGGACGTAGGACGACTCCATCACGTCGGGACCCCCCGCGACGCTGTGATCCAAGACCTCCACGAGGCACGGTGACCCGTTGAACTCGACAGCCCAAGCCGCCGCGATCGGGATCACGCCTTCAGCTCGCGTCGACCCGTCGAGCGGAACGAGGTAGTTGCCACCGAGCGTGCCGGCGCTCGCGGTCGCATGCGGTCCGATCACGATGAGTGGACCGAACATCGCGCGCAACAACTCGTCGACCGTTGTGCCGAGGATCGCTGCCGTTCGTCCGTGGCCGTGTGACCGCAGGAGCAACATCGAACCCGGATGGTCCTCGACGTGGCGCGTGAGGCGGTCGCTCACCGAACGATCGGTGTACACGATCACGTGGACGTCGGTCGGCTGCGGACCGAGGCGTTCGACGGCGCGGCCGAGGATCTCCTTCGCCAATGGTTCGCGATCGACATGGTCGACCACATGCACGACGTCGACAGACCCATCGACCGCCGCGGCCATCGTCGCGGCGATCGGAATCGCTTCGAGGGATGCGGTCGAGAGATCGACGGGAACCACGAGATTCTCGAACATGGCAGAGGCTCCTTCTCGTTGGATCAGACCGACTCGATACCGGCCGGCACCGCAATCATGCCGCCGCGCCGGGAGCGGCCGACAGGGTCGTTCGACCCGTCGCGAGGCTCGAGTAGATCTTCCAGCCGCCAGGGCGACAGAGTCCGGCTGGAGCCGGATGCGGTGAGTCGGTGCTACCGCTGGTGACGAGAGCGCCAGGCGCGGAATGCGCCGGTCGACCACAGGGCCCAGGCGACGAGGAGCGGCTGGAAGAAGAGCCGTCCGAGCCGTTTCGCGTCGGTGTCGAGACCGAACGCATCGGTGCCCTCGCGCCATTGCGCGATGTTGCCCGGGAAGATCACGACGAAGAACCCGGCAACGACCCAACCGACCGCGACCCGCTGCCGTCGTAACGCCAGGAGTGCGAGCCCCAGGCTGATCTCCACCAGGCCGGACGCGATGACCACGGCGTCGGCATTGATCGGGAACCAGTCGGGTACCTGCGCCTGGAACTCGTCGCGCTGGGTCGTCAGATGGCTGACGCCGGCGAACACGAGCGTTCCGCCGAGCACCCAACGACCGATGTTGCGGCCCCGGTCGTCGTTGCTGTTCGTCGCTGATGCATCGTCGGTCATCCGGGAACCTCCGTGTCGAGCCGGGTGGCGAGAGAGGTGGCGAGAGAGGTGTCGAGAGAGGTGTCGAGAGAGGTGTCGAGAGAGGTGTCGAGAGAGGTGTCGAGCGAGGTGTCG
>JANNNB010000143.1:0-2214 GCA_031398325.1 Actinomycetes bacterium | reverse complement strand
AGAGGCGTTCACGATCATCCGCACATTGCTGCGCGACGGGTCGATCGACTTCCACGGCACGTACTACGAGGCCGCAGAGTGTGTTCTCCACCCTCGATCCCCTCGTGAGGGCGGGCCGCTGCTGATGGTCGGATCGGTCGGCGACCGGATGCTCGACATCACCCTCCCCCACGTCGACTCCTGGAACATGTGGTGGAGCCAGTACGGCAACAGCGTCGAAGGGTTCGCCGCGGTCAAGGAGCGGGTCGACGGTCTGATCGTCGCCGCCGGACGATCGATCGCTGAAGTCGAGGCGACCGCGGCCGTGTACTTCCGACTGCCGGGCGGGGTCCGACGACAGATGGGCGACTACGACACCGACCTGCCCACCGACCCCGTCGAAGGTTCGGTCGCCGACTTCGCCGACCACCTCCGAGGCCTCGCCGACGCAGGCTGCGCGCACGTCCAGATCGTCGTCGACCCGATCACTCGCGACACGATCGAGTGGCTCGCCGACGTCCTGACCGAGTTCCGCCGCCCGCCCACCTGACCGACACCATCCGGCGCGCAGGAGTCTTCGTGTCCTGAGTCCCGGATTCCGGGACCGAGGACACGAAAACTTCTGCACTTCCCGTTCGGCCGTTGTATCGCCCACGTTCGAGCATGAAGGCTTCCGCGTTCGACGCCTGGGCCCGCGCTCACCACGGTCTCATCACCTTCCAGTCGTCGGGACTGTCCCGGTCGGCTTGGTATCGAGCGATCGAGGCGGGCAGCCTCGACCAAATCCATCCGCACGTGGCTCGGCTCCCCGGTACCGCCACGACGCCCGAGCAGCGGATCGCAGCCGCCGTACTCGCTGCCGGCGGCGACGCACTCGCATCCCATCGGGCGAGCGCGCGGTTGTGGGGCATCGTACGGAGTGAACACGATCCGGTCGACCTGGTCACGCCGTCGCTGAATCGCGGCATCTCGCTCGACGGGGTGTTCATCCATCGAACGACCGATCTCGACCACCTGAATGCGCAACGTCGCGACGGCATTCGATGTACGAGCGTTCTACGGATGCTCGTCGATCTGGGCGCCGTCGACCCTGCGGGCGTGACGGAGGCGGTCGGTCATGCGATCGCGACCCGGTTGGCGGAACTCGGAGCGATCGAGCGCACGCTCGAGATCCATGCACGACCGGGCCGTCCCGGCATCAGGGCCCTCCGAGCGGCGATCAACGAGTTCACGATCGATGCGAAACCTTCGGACTCGACGCTGGAGTCGGCGATGGCCCGCTTGGTCGCTCGTTACCGGTTGCCGGCGGTCGACTTCCATCCGACGATCGAAGGATGGGAGGTCGACTTCCGCGTCCGCGGCACGCCGGTGATCCTGGAATGCGACGGCTGGACGTACCACGGGCTCGATCGAGGGAACTTCGAACGCGACCGCCGCAAGGATGCGGAACTGATCGGGGCCGGCTGGATCGTGATTCGGTTCACGTATCGGTCGATCATGACGACGCCAGGCCGAACTGCCGACCGGATCCGCACCGCGATCGCCCGCTGGGCCGATGCTCCGACACCCGATGCAGCCTGATCCACCGTCGCCTCGCACCTCCGCGCAGAACACTTCGTGTCCCCTGTTCCGGATTCCGACACGCACGACACGAAGACTTCTGCGCACCTGCCCGGTCGTCCACTCGCCCGGTCATCGGGGTACGCGCCCGCCGATTACCGTGAGCCGATGCGGCCGCTGATCGCAATCGCCCTGACGCTGACCCTGCTCGGCGCGGCGGCGTGTTCCGGCGACGACGACGCCGATCCCACGACGACAGCCTCCGCCCCGACCGTCGTCGAGGCGACCGTGCCGGACGAAACCACCTCGACCGCCGCCCCGACATCGACGTCGACAACCTCGACGAGCGCAGTCCCGACCACGACGATCGACCCCACCGAAGCCCTCATCGCCGAAATCGAAGCCGACCTCAACGCCGGCGAACAGGCGTTTCTCGATGCAGGTGCAGATCCGTCCAACCCCGAACTGCGAGCCGAACTCGCCCGGTACTTCGCCGGCGAGATACTGGAACGTCTGACCGACTTCCTCGATGGCCTCGGCGCTGACGGTCTCCAAGTCCGACCGAACCCCGAGGTCCCATCAGTGGTTCGCGTCTATTCCATCGAGAGCATTGACGACGCCGCAAACCCAGCGAGCGCGACCATCGAAGTATGTCGAGTCGATGCTGGCGTCGTC
>JANNNB010000051.1:0-3062 GCA_031398325.1 Actinomycetes bacterium | reverse complement strand
CGCTCGGCAACACCACCGCCGCCATCGCCAAGGGTTTCGCCGTCGGTTCGGCCGCACTCACCGCCCTGGCGCTGTTCAAGAGCTTCGAGTTCGCCATCATCGACGCCGACCCGACCGCAGCACTCAACCTGAACGTCGGCCAGGTCGAGGTGTTCATCGGGCTGTTCATCGGTGCCGGACTGCCGTTCCTCTTCGCCGCCCTCACGATCGACGCCGTCGGTCGTGCCGCGCAGAAGATGATTGAGGAAGTACGTCGCCAGTTCCGTGAGATCCCCGGTCTGCGCGAAGGGCTGCCCGGCGTCGTTCCGGACTCGGCGCGCTGTGTCGAGATCTCCACCGAGGCCTCACTGCGAGAGATGATCCTTCCCGGGTCGCTCGCCATCGTCGTGCCGCTCGTGGTCGGCTTCATCAACGTCGATGCGCTCGGCGGCCTGCTCGCCGGTGCCCTCGTCACGGGGTTCGCCCTCGCCATCTTCATGGCCAACTCGGGCGGCGCCTGGGACAACGCCAAGAAGTACATCGAGGCCGGCGCCCATGGCGGCAAGGGTGGCGATCCGCACAAGGCCGCCGTCGTCGGTGACACCGTCGGCGACCCGTTCAAGGACACGTCGGGCCCGGCGATGAACATCCTCATCAAGGTGATGACGATCGTCTCGTTGGTGTTCGCCGGCGCCTTCGTCTGAGCAGTGTGATGCTCAGAGCAGGTCGTGGGCGAGTGCATCGACCGCGACGGTGATCGCAAGGATGAGCACCGTCTCGTTGGTGTCGAACACTTCGACGCCGTAGGTGTCGCGAACGCGGAACCACTTCTTGGAGATCTCGGCGATCTTGTCGCCGTCACGCTCGATCTCGTATTCGTGGTCGACGATGTTTCCGTGCACCTTCATGTCGTCGCCGTCCTCGACCTCCACGTGAAAGCGGTCGCGGATGCCGACCATCGCCTTCTTCACCGTTGCGGACCGCCCGCCGTCGAGGTCGATCTTGATCTTGTCGCGGACGCTGAGCTTCTTCTCCTGGATCTCGGCGACCGAGTGGCCGCTCGCGTCCTCGAGCTTCCACGTCTCGCGGACCCGAAGTGCCTTGCCGTTGACCTTGTAGACGCGATCGCCCGAGTCGTTCTCGATCCAGTAGTCGTCACCGACAGCGATCATCTTCTCGCGCATCTGAAACTTCAGATGCTGCTCGTCGTGGCGTCCCCGGAGTAGTCCCATTGGGCGATCGTATGCGCCGGCGTCTGCTCGGTCGCCACCCACTCTGGATGAGATCTTCCGGCTATTCGCCGACGAAGTCGATGAGCTGTTCGACCGCGCCAACGAGTTCGGGGCGGAGGTCGGCGAACGTGTTGACCTGGTTGCGCAGCCGCGGCCAGAAGCCCTCGAACGGCACGCCGAGCGCGGCGCACAGGCCTTCTTTCCAGGACAGTTCGCCCTTCGGCACGTCGGGCCATTCCGTCAACCCCAGCACCTTCGGCCGGACGCCGGCCCACACGTCGACGAACGGGTGGCCGGTGATCAACACGTTCGGATCGCGCACGGTCTGCGCGATGCGCGTCTCCTTCGAGCCCGGCACGAGATGGTCGAGCAGCACACCGATCCGGCGGTCACGGGTCGGGGCGAACTCGGCGACGGCGGCGGCGAGATCATCGGCACCATGCAGCGGTTCGACGACCAGGCCGAGTTCACGCAGGTCGTCACCCCAGACGTGCTCGATCAGCTCGGCGTCGTGGATCCCCTCGACCCAGATCCTGCTCCCCTGGGCCACTCGGGCTCTGCCGTCGCCGGCCACCGATCCCGACGCCGTCACCCGTTGCGTCGCGGTCGCCGAAGTCGCAGGCCGCACGAGGGTGACCGGCACGCCGTCGATCAGGAAGCCTCCCGGCTTCCAACCGAAGTGGCGGAGATGGCCGCCGCGCTCGCGCAACGTGACCGCCTCGACGTTCCAACGGACGATGTCGCCGCAGTAGTTGCTCGCCCGATCTTCGACGACCATGCCGATCTCCACGGTCACGTCCCGATACGCCGGCTTGCGTCGCTGCTCGGCAACGAACTCGTCGAGGATGTCCCTGGCCACCGACCGATTGTCGCACCCCGCCCACCCCACGCCCGAGCACCCGAATCCACGTTTGTGACAAGAAATCTGCGGACCGGGTCTCCGATTACTTGTCACAAACGTGTTCGACGGGAGGCGAGCGGGGGTGCTGTGCCAAGATCCCGGCATGCAGAGCTTCGAAGGAAAGCTGGCCGTCGTCACGGGCGGAGCGAGCGGGATGGGGCGCCAGTTGGTGCTGCAACTCGTCGAAGCCGGGTGCAACGTCGCCACGTGCGACCTGTCGGCCGACGAGCTCAACGAGACCCGAGCGATGGCGCAGGAGAGCAACCCGAACGTGCGGGTCACGACGCATCTGTGCGACATCTCGTCGGAGGAGGCGATCCTCGCGTTCCGCGACGAGGTCGTCGAGCAGCACGAGACCGACCACATCCACCTGTTGTTCAACAACGCCGGCCTGAGCGGTGGTGGGAGCCTGTTCACCGACAGCCGGGAGTCGTGGGACCGCTGCTTCGCCGTCTGCTGGGGCGGCGTGTACTACGGCACCCGCGCCTTCCTTCCGCTCCTCGTGGCGGCAGAGGAAGGCCACATCATCAACACCTCGAGCGTCAACGGGTTCTGGGCGAGCATGGGTCCCGAGCGGCCGCACACCGCGTACTCGGCTGCCAAGTTCGCCGTGAAGGGCTTCACCGAGGCCCTCATCACCGATCTGCGGGTGAACGCGCCCCACGTGAAGTGCTCCGTCGTGATGCCGGGCCACATCGGCACCTCGATCGTGCAGAACTCGGTCCGCCACGGTGTCGGTGACGAACTCGAGCCGGAGATGAAGGAACTGATCGACGCCGTCAACACGATGTTCCGCGACAACGCCCCGATGTCGGCCGCCGAGGCGGCGACCGTCATCCTGCAGGGCGTGCGTGACGAGCGCTGGCGCATCCTCGTCGGCGACGACGCGGTCGCCCTCGACCGGGCCGTGCGCTCGGCACCCGAGGACGCCTACGAAGGCATGCTCCTCA
>JANNNB010000289.1:0-3346 GCA_031398325.1 Actinomycetes bacterium | reverse complement strand
CAGCGGCGCCAATGATGACCGAGACACCGATGAACGCCACGCCTGCCAGCCCGTGTGAGAGCCCCATGATCATGCCCGAGACTGTCGCGGCACGCTCGGGTGCTTCGTTCTGTGCGGCCACGAGCAGCAGTGGGATTGCTGGCCCGATGAGGAAACCCGTGAGCAAGAGTGCAAGGAACGAAGCTGCGGTTGCCGGTGATGTGAACGCAAGAGCGCCCGCTGGTACCGCTGCGGCAAGCAGCGACACGCGCAGGAGACGTGCCCGGCCGACATGGCTGGCCAGGCGTCCACCGGTCACTCCACCTGCGGCTGCAGCCAGTGCGAACGTCGCGAGCGCCCAGCCGATCGCCGGGTCGGTCGTACTGCGACCTGGTTGATCGGCGATCCAGCGGGGCAGGGTCGATGCGATGGAAGTGCTTGCGATGGCGACCAGGGTGGCTGCGGTCACCAACTTCGGGACCTCACCGCGCAAGAGGATCCTCGTGGCGGGTTGTGGTTCGCCGGGTAGGATCCCATCGGGTGCCAGCGCCCGTGAACCCCACCAGATGAGTGGTGCGACGAATAGCGTCGGGACTGCGAGAAGCAGCACCCAAGTGCGTTCGGCGTCGGCCAAGGCAAGAGCTGCGATCGGTCCCAGCGCCAGTCCGACAGTGCCGGCGGCGGCGAAGACAGCAACGGAGTTGTCGGCGGAGCCCGGACCGCCGCGTCGGGCGAGTATCGCCGCCGACGGGTGGAAGGCAGCGGACGCGAGCCCGCCGACGACGATCACGATCAACAGCGCCGGCACGCTGGCTGCAACCGCCGCAGCGCCGAGGACCGTTGCGGCCACTGCTGCGGCGATGGCGGTGACGTGTCGCGAATCAAATCGATCCGCCAGGCCACCCATGAGCGGTTGACTGCCGAGCGCGCTCACCGAGAACAATGCCACGAGCACTCCTGCACCGGTGCTGGACAGAGCCAGCCGTTCCGTGATGGTCGGCAACAGGGCTGCGAACCCTCCACCGACGAGGTCGACGGCAAGGTGTGTGGCGCCCGCCGTGGCGACGGCGCCGACAGTCATTGTCGATGTCGAACGTGGCGTCTGACCGGTCATGGTCGCCGTCCTGCGCCCGCCGCTGGCTGGAAGCGCCGGAGCCGCAGGCTGTTGGTGACCACGAAGACGCTCGAGAACGCCATCGCGGCGCCGGCGAGCATCGGGTTGAGCAAACCGGCGGCGGCGATCGGAAGGGCAGCGATGTTGTAGGCGAACGCCCAGAACAGGTTGCCCTTGATCGTGCCGAGGGTTCGCCGGGCGAGGCGGATCGCGTCGACGGCGGCGCGAAGGTCACCCCGGACGAGCGTCAGATCCGACGCTTCGATGGCGGCGTCGGTGCCGGTCCCCATCGCGAGGCCGAGGTCCGCGGCGGCAAGGGCGGCGGCGTCGTTGACGCCGTCACCGACCATGGCGACGACTCGACCTTCTGCTTGCAGGCGGCGGACGACGTCGACTTTCTGCGACGGGAGGACCTCGGCGATGACGTCGTCGATGCCGACCTCGGCGGCCACGGCGCGTGCGGCACGTTCGTTGTCGCCGGTCAGCAGCACGGGGCGCAGTCCGAGGGCCTTCATCCCGGCGACGGCCTCGGCAGAGGTGTCCTTGATGGCGTCGGCGACGACGAGGAGTCCTCGGGGGGCGCCGTCCCAGCCGACGAACACCGCAGTACGGCCGGACGCTTCGGCGGCGTCGCGGGCTGCGAGCAGGTCGGCGTCGGGGTGCTGTGCCCAGTCGGCGAGGAATCGTTCGCGGCCGACGACGACGGCATGTCCGTCCATGACGCCTTGCACGCCGAGTCCTTCGGTGTTCGCGAACGACTCGACGGGCGTGAGGACGGCACCACGCTGGCGTGCACCGGCCGCGATTGCAGCTGCGATCGGGTGTTCGGACGCGTCTTCCAAAGAGCCGGCGAAGCGGAGAACGTCGTCGACGGTGGTGCCATCGGCAGCAACGACGTCGAGGAGGGTCATCTGGCCGGTAGTGACGGTGCCGGTCTTGTCGAGCTCGATCGTGTCGATTCGCTTGGTCGACTCGAGAACCTCGGGACCCTTGATCAGTATCCCTAGTTGTGCGCCTCGACCGGTGCCGACCCTGAGTGCCGTGGGTGTGGCAAGGCCGAGGGCGCACGGGCAGGCGATGATGAGCACGGCAACGGCAGCGGTGAACGCAGCCGTGGTGTTGTCGGTCGTGGCGGCGACGAGCCAGAATCCGAGTGTCGCCGCGGCGAGGGCGATGACGACGGGCACGAAGATGCCCGATACCCGATCGGCGAGTCGTTGGACCTGTGCCTTGCCGGTCTGGGCGTCTTCGACGAGGCGGGCGATCTGGGCGAGCGCAGTGTCTGCCCCGACCCGGGTGGCGCGCACGGCGAGGCGGCCTCCGGCGTTGACGGTGGCGCCGGTGACGGCGTCGCCGGGGCCGACTTCGACCGGACTCGACTCTCCGGTGAGCAGCGATGCGTCGATGGCCGAGGTCCCCTCGACGACGACGCCGTCGGTGGCGACCTTCTCGCCCGGTCGAACGACGAACAGGTCGTCGACGGCGAGTTGCTCGACGGGGATGCGGGTCTCGACACCGTCTCGGAGCACGGCGACGTCCTTGGCACCGAGTTCGAGCAATGCGCGCAGCGCGGCACCGGATCGGCGCTTGGCGCGTGCCTCGAAGTAGCGGCCGGCGAGGATGAACACGGTGACGCCGGCGGCGACTTCGAGGTAGATCTGACTCGAACCCATGCCTCGCTCGGGGGCGAACGAGAACCCGTGGCGCATGCCGATCACGCCGGCATCGCCGAGGAACAGGGCGTACAAGGACCAGCTGAACGCCGCGATGGTGCCGATCGAGATCAGCGTGTCCATGGTGGCGGTGCCGTGACGAAGATTGGCCCAGGCGGCGCGGTGGAATGGCCATGCTCCCCAGGTGACGACCGGGGCGGCGAGGGTGAGCGAGAGCCACTGCCAACCGTCGAACTGCAGCGACGGGATCATCGCCAGCAGGATCACCGGTACCGCCAAGACGGTCGACATCAGCAGACGTTGGCGAAGCGGCGCGGTCGAATCGGATTCCACCGGTTCGTCGTCGGCGACTCCTGAGCGTGCCGATGTCGATGGCACGGCGGCCGAGTAGCCGACGGCCTCGACCGCCGACACGAGGTCGTTGGTGTCGACGTCGCCCGTGACGGTGACCTTTGCCTTCTCGGTTGCGTAGTTGACGGTGGCGGTGACGCCGTCGAGCTTGTTGAGCCGCTTCTCGATGCGCATGGCGCAACTGGCGCAGGTCATCCCGGTGATGTCGAGTTGGAACTCGCGCGCTTGC
>JANNNB010000265.1:0-3858 GCA_031398325.1 Actinomycetes bacterium | reverse complement strand
CGCCGCCCGGCGCCTCCCGTTGGGCCGCGGTCTACAACTCCCAAGGGCGGGCCTGCGCCCGCTCCCACCCCCGCATTGTGAGCCCCTGGGTTGGGGGGGGGGTTCTCCCCCCCCCCACCAACTGGTCATTCGCAGGAGCGGTGCGGGAGGCGCTGCACGGCGATCACTTGGTACGTCACATCGCCTTCGGTGAACAGCGTGAGCTGATTCGCCGAGGTGAACAGGTCGCCGACGTCAGCAGCGGAGACCACCGAGCACTCCCCCGCGTCGGCGAGGACGACACCGGTGTCGGACGGCCACTCCACGATCGTCGGCTCGATGCCGTCACCACCCATGCTCGACGGATCGTCGATCGGGATCACCCGAATCAGATACTCGTCGCCCTCGAAGGTGTCGACGGGGCCGAGCTGGTCGGCACCGACCATCGTGGGCAGGTCCATCAGTTGGGTCGTGAACCCAAGCAGCGCTTCACGTTCGGGAGTCGCCTCCGAGCCGGCGGGTGCATCCGGACCCGCCCCGATTCCGAGCGCATACGCCTCGTGGACCCAGGACACACCATCGACATTCAGGGTGACGGTGGCGACCGATGCGTCAGCGACCATGGTCTCGGCCTCGTAGTCGACCTCGGCGAACAGTCCAGCGGCGTCGGCAGCAGCGAGAATCGTCTGGATGCCTTCCTCCGTGATCGTTCCGACCTGGATGTTCGGCAATGCCGGGCCGGGGTAGATCGCCGCGACGGGCCCGGTCGTGAACACCCTTCCGTCGCCGGAGATCAGCACCATCGGCGGCTGCTGGAAGGCGTACTCCATCGTCGTGAAGCCGCTGAGCTCGCTGTAGTTCAGGATCTCGTCCTCCGGACCGGTCGGGTGGGCGAATCCCTCCGGAAGAGGCAGTGTGTCGACCGTTCCCGTCGTCGTTCCCTCGGGTGCGGTGCCATTGGCGGTGTCGCCTGGTTGATCGCTCGTCGACGACCCGTCGCTCCCGCACGCTGCGAGCGCGAGGACAAGGGCCGATGCGGAGGCGAGCTGGAGCAAATGCCGTCGATTCATACATCTCTGACGTTGCCACAACCACGCCGGGTTCCCGACCCGCATGCCAAACCTGGTCCGGGGCGGCAGAATCCCTCAGCTTCTCGCTCGGCCTTCGTCGCGCTACCGTCGACGACCATGAGCCAACAGGTACGCGGCGTCGTCGCCATGAGCAAAGGGGCCCCCGTGTCCCTCGAAACCATCGTGATTCCAGATCCTGGTCCGGGTGAGGTCGTCGTGGCGATCCAGGCCTGTGGCGTGTGCCACACAGACCTCCATTACCGCGAGGGCGGCATCAACGACGAGTTCCCCTTCCTGCTCGGCCACGAAGCTGCTGGAACGGTCGAGAGCGTCGGCGAGGGGGTCACCGAGGTGGCGCCGGGCGACTACGTGATCCTCAACTGGCGCGCCGTGTGCGGCGAATGCCGGGCGTGCCGACGCGGCGAGGCGCAGTACTGCTTCAACACGCACAACGCCTCCCAGAAGATGACGCTCCTCGACGGCACCGCGCTGTCGCCGGCGCTCGGGATCGGCGCGTTCTGCGACAAGACCCTCGTCGCGGCCGGGCAGTGCACCAAGGTTGACCCCGCCGCCCCGGCGACGGCCGCAGGCCTGCTCGGCTGTGGCGTGATGGCCGGCATCGGCGCCGCGATCAACACCGGCGGCGTCACCCGCGGTCAGTCGGTCGCCGTTTTCGGTTGTGGCGGCGTGGGCAACGCCGCAATCGCCGGCGCCAAGCTGGCGGGCGCCTCGACGATCATCGCCGTCGACATCGACGATCGCAAGCTCGAGTGGGCCAAGGGCTTCGGCGCCACGCACACGGTCAACTCGTCGACCACCGATCCCGTGCAGGCGATCCAGAACGCCACGGGCGGGTTCGGGGCCGACGTCTGCATCGAGGCCGTCGGTCACCCGGCCGTGTACCGCCAGGCGTTCGAAGCTCGCGACCTCGCCGGCACCGTCGTGCTCGTGGGTGTGCCGCGACCCGACATGACGATCGAGCTGCCATTCATCGAGGTGTTCGGTCGTGGCGGCTCGCTGAAGTCGTCGTGGTACGGCGACTGCCTCCCATCGCGCGACTTCCCGATGCTGATCGACCTGTACCTGCAGGGCCGGCTCGACCTCGACGGGTTCGTGTCGGAGACGATCGAGCTCGATGCGGTCGAGGAGGCGTTCCACAAGATGGAGCGGGGCGAGGTCCTCCGCAGCGTCGTGGTGCTCTGACCCACCATGGGAATCGAACTGGTCACGACCGACGGCATCTTCGCGCTCGACGGCGGCGAGTGGGCGGTGACGAACAACATCTGGCTGGTCGGCGACGATCGTCAGGTCGTCGTCTTCGACGCCGCCCATGATCACGAGCGGATCGTCGCGGCGATCAATGGTCGGCGGGTCAAGGCGATCGTGCTCACCCACGGCCACAACGACCACATCAACGCGGCAGTGCCGCTGCGCGAGGTGGTTGACGCCCCGATCGTGCTGCACGAGGCGGACCGGATGCTTTGGGACGTCGTCTGGCCGGGCGAGGCACCGGATCGGGCACTGACACCCGGCGAGTCGATCGACGTCGCCGGACACCGGCTGCGCGTCCTGCACACTCCGGGTCACTCCCCCGGCTGCTGCAGCTTCCACGATGCCGACGCCGGAGCGGTGCTCAGCGGTGACACGCTCTTTTGCGGGGGACCTGGAGCAACAGGACGCAGCTACAGCAACGAGCCGACCATCCTGCGCTCGATCCGCGACACCCTGCTGAAGCTCCCGGACGAGACGGTCGTGCACACCGGCCACGGCGACACGACCACGATCGGGGCCGAACGCGACGGTGTCCTCACCCGCGCCGCCGAACTGGGCCTCTGACCACCGCCAAGCCGCGAAGGCGTGAACAACGTGCGGTCCCGGTGCGCATCTTGTTCACGCCTTCGGAGCTGGCTCGTAGGCTCTCGGCGTGACGAACTCGCCCGTGCCGTGCCGCATCGTCGGGCCGGTCCAGCACTATCCGTGGGGCGATCCGACGTTCATACCCGAGTTGCTCGGGATCGAGCCGACCGGAGAGCCGTGTGCCGAGCTCTGGCTCGGCACCCACCCGAACGGTCCCGCGCGGTTCGAGGACGGAACCGAGCTGCGGGCGGCCACCGGCGACCTTCCGTACCTCCTGAAGATCCTCGCGGCCGCTGAACCCCTCTCCCTCCAAGCACATCCGACTGCCCGGCAGGCAGCCCTCGGGCACCGCCGAGGCATCTACCCGGACGCCAACGCAAAGCCGGAGTTGCTGTGCGCCTTGACCGAGTTCGAAGCACTGTGTGGCGTCAGACCGTTCGACGCGACGTTGAGCCTCCTCGATGAGATCGGCGCCGAGGGACTCGCGAGCGAGCTGATGGCAACCGGCATCGGGCCGCTCCTCGAGAGCCTCTATCGCGGTCGCGTCGATCCGGCCCCGACGGTGGCTGCCTGTTCGACCAGCCGCCGCCCGGAAGCAGTGTGGGTTCGCCACTTGAGCGCCATGTACCCGGGCGACGCGAGCGTCGTGGCGACATTGCTCCTGAACTACGTCGTGCTCCAGCCGGGCGACGCGATCCACCTGACTGCCGGCAATCTGCACGCCTACCTGCGGGGCGCCGGCGTCGAGCTGATGGGTGCCAGCGACAACGTGGTTCGCGGCGGGCTTACGGCCAAGCCGGTGGATGTCGACGAACTGCTCCGAATCATCGACCCGACGCCGCTCGTCGAGCCGCTGATGGTCGATTCGGCGGCAATCGGCCGTTATCCCCTGCCGGAAGCCGGATGCACGCTCGTGCGCCTCGAACCGGGAGATGCACACACCTCCACGAGC
>JANNNB010000248.1:0-4039 GCA_031398325.1 Actinomycetes bacterium | reverse complement strand
TCTGTCCGAGCGGATCGGCAACACCGTGCTCTTCAAGCGTGAGGACACCCAGCCGGCGTTCAGCTTCAAGCTGCGGGGCGCCTACAACAAGATGGCCAACCTGCCGTCCGACCGGTTGGCCCGCGGTGTGATCTGTGCGTCCGCCGGCAACCACGCGCAGGGCGTGGCGATGAGTGCCCGGCGCCTGGGGTGCGCGGCCACCGTGGTCATGCCGATCACCACGCCGTCGGTCAAGGTCGACGCGGTCCGGTCGCAGGGCGCTCTGGTCGTGCTGCACGGCGACAGCTATTCCGACGCGTTCGAACACGCCGTGGAGCTGCAACTCGAACGAGGTCTGACGTTCGTGCACCCGTTCGACGACCCGGACGTGATCGCCGGTCAGGGCACCATCGCCATGGAGATCCTGCGCCAGCATTCCGCTCCGATCGATGCCGTGTTCGTCGCCGTCGGCGGTGGCGGGCTGATCTCGGGCGTCGCCGCGTACATCAAGGCGATGCGACCCGAGATCAGGGTCATCGGCGTGCAGATGGACGACTCCGACGCGATGGTGCAGTCGATCGCCGCCGGTCACCGTGTGCAGCTCGACGACGTCGGCCTGTTCTCCGACGGCACGGCGGTGAAGCTGGTGGGTGAGGAGACGTTCCGCATGGCGCGCGAGTACGTCGACGACTTCGTGGTGGTCGACACCGACGCCGTCTGCGCCGCGATCAAGGACGTGTTCCAGGACACCCGCAGCATCCTCGAGCCGGCGGGCGCGCTCGGGCTGGCCGGCCTCAAGCAGTACGCCGCCGAGCATCAGCTGAATGGTGCGACGCTGGTCGCCATCGCGTGCGGCGCCAACATGAACTTCGATCGACTGCGCTTCGTCGCCGAGCGCGCCGAGGAGCGCGAGGCGATCTTCGCGGTGACCATTCCCGAGGAGATCGGAAGCTTCCGGCGGTTCGCCGAGCTGGTCGGTGCCCGCTCGGTGACCGAGTTCAACTACCGCATCTCCGACAACCGGCGGGCCCACGTGTTCGTCGGCCTCTCGATCGCCAACCGCAGCCAGTCGGGTTCGATCGCCGAGCAGTTCGCGGCGAATGGCTTCCCGACGATCGATGTCACCCACGACGACCTCGCGAAGGAACACGTCCGGCACATGGTCGGTGGACGCAGCCAGCTCGCGAGCGACGAGCGGCTGTTCCGGTTCGTGTTCCCGGAGCGGCCTGGTGCGCTGGCGCGCTTCCTCGACAACATGCGCAGCGACTGGAACATCAGCCTGTTCCACTACCGCAACCAGGGAGCGGACGACGGCCGCGTGCTCGTCGGGTTGCAGGTGCCCCTCGGCGATGCGTCCGCCCTCGAGACCTTTCTCGAGAACCTCGGTTATGCGTACGTCGAGGAGACCGCCAACCCCGTGTACCGACTGTTCCTCGCCTGATCGCCGTCTGAATCCTGGTCTGGTGGAGCACTGCACGCGAGCTCGACCGAGTCATCCCTTGACGGCTGAGAGCGGCATGGCCAAGATGTGATCTCGGGCGGGTTCCGAAGCAAGTGGGGGTCGTCATGGCACGTCGTTCATTCACACTGGCGATCGCAGGGGTACTGGCCGTCGCGAGCTTCTCGTGGTCGGCGGCCAACGCCGCGGAGAACCCGGAACCCTCGGACCCAAGCGGCCTGAGTGTGTACACGGGCGTCGTCGACGATTCGGCGTTGTCGTCGATCCTCGCGTTCGGCATCGATCGACACGAGCTCGAGGTCTCACCGGTCGACGGTTCGACCGACCGCTTCAACGTGGAGGTGATCCTCAGCGGTGAGCAGGCGGCGTCGCTCGTCGCCGAGGGCGCGGAGCTCGCCCCGAAGGACGCCTCGTCACGCCGCACCGCGGCCGCCGCGGCCGGAGTGTTCCAGCGGTACAGCGGCGCCGGTGGCATCCAGGAGGAGATCATCGAGCAAGCGGCGGCGTATCCCCGCATCGCCGAGGCCCGTACGATCGGCCAGACCGTCAACGGGCAGGACATCACGGCGATCCGCGTGACGAAGAATCCCGGCCGGGAGCGTCCCGGCAAGCGCCCGACCACCGTCTACCTCGCGGCACAGCACGCTCGCGAGTGGATCACCCCCGAGATGGTCACCCGACTCCTCGATCACGTCCTCACGGGTTACGGAACCGACCCGGCGATCACCCGACTCGTCAACGACAACGAACTCTGGTTCATCCCGGTCGCCAACCCCGACGGCTACGACTACACCCACGATGTCGAGCGTCTGTGGCGCAAGAACCTCCGGGACAACAACTCCGACGGGGAGATCACACCGGGCGACGGCGTCGATCTCAACCGGAACTTCCCGACCCGGTGGGGCTACGACAACGAGGGTTCCTCGCCGAACTTCGGCAGCGAGACCTACCGGGGGCCCGCTCCGCTCTCGGAGCCGGAGAACCAGGCGCTCGACGCGCTGTTCCGGAAGATCACACCCGAGTTCTTCATCAACTACCACTCGGCCGCCGAGCTGCTGCTCTACGGCCTCGGCTGGCAGGTCGCGACGCCGTCTCCCGACGATGTGATCTACGAGTCGATGGCCGGCAACGACGTCGACGGGTCGGCCATCCCCGGCTACGACCCCGACATCTCCGCCGAGTTGTACACGACGAACGGTGACACCGACTCGCACCTGCAGGAGGCGTACGGGGCACTCGGATTCACCCCGGAGATGTCGACCTGTGAAACGGCTTCGGCGAGGTACGACGACGACGCGTTCGAGCCGGAGGACTGCGAGAGCGGGTTCAACTTCCCCGACGACGAACGTCTGGTCCAGGAGGAATTCGAGAACAACATCCCGTTCGCGCTCGCGGTGGCCCAGTCGGCCGCCGATCCCGATGATCCGGTGTCGGTCGTCGGGCTCGACACGCCGAACTTCGTCGTCGATTCGTTCGACGTGTCCTACGGCGACCCCCAGACCGTCGCCGTCACTGCCAAGCGGGCGCTGGCCGGACGACAGATGAACTACCGCATCAACGGCGGGCGGGTGCACCGGACGTCGGTCCGGGAGTGGCGCGGAGGTGAGCGCTTCGGCTTCGAGAACGACGATTACTACGCCGAGTATCGCGGCACGGTGCGTGGTGCCGATCCGGGCGACGAAGTGGAGGTGTGGTTCACCGCGGTCTCGAAGGACCGGGACGATCGCGGCGGGCACCGCGGACCCAAACATGGTGGTGACCGCAAGGTCGAGAGCGAACACTTCACCTACACGGTCGCGTCGGATTCGGACAGTTCGGTGCTGATCCTCGCGAACGAGGACTACACCGGCGTCAACCCGACCTTCCCCGACCCGCTCGGAGGTGGGCCGAAGTACGTCGACGAACACGTCGCGGCGTTTCAGGCCAACGGGATCACGCCGGACGTCTGGGACGTCGATGCCCAGGGCGTTCCACACGATCTCGGTGTCCTCAGCCACTACACCACCGTGGTGTGGTACCTGGGTGACAATCGGTTGACGCAGGACATCGAGGACTTCTTCACCGAACTGCCCGTCTTCGGGGCAGGGTTCGAACTCGAGGACAGCTCGGTGGCCGAGCGGGCCCAGTACATGACACTCGCCGTCCGCGAGCATTTGAACGCCGGCGGCAAGTTGATCCACGCGGGGGAGACCACCGCGTGGGACGGCCTGCTCGACGAGTTGCTCGGCGGGGTGATCGGAGGGATCTACTACGGCCTCGACGATTTCCCCGACCAGCAGTGTGTGGTCGAGGACGACCCGTTCAGCGACTGTCTGCTCCTGGCCAACGACTTCGCGCAGTACTACCTCGGGGCGTGGGATCGCAGTGCGATCGCGGGCGCCGACGGCGTCGCAGGACGTCTGGGACCGATGGATGGTGACGAGGCCCTGTTCGGCGGACCGGCCGTTGCCGACAACCCGATCGACGAAGCGGGAGCGTTCACGCTCACGAGCGATCTCTTGCCGCCCGACCAGTTCCCGCAGTTCGCCGGGTCGACGGCGATCGAATACCTGGGCGCCGCCGGAACGGTCAACGCGGTCGAGGGAGAATTTGCGGCGGTCG
>JANNNB010000237.1:0-1624 GCA_031398325.1 Actinomycetes bacterium | reverse complement strand
CTTGCGAGCGAGCGCAGCCTCGATGAACGGCGCCAACTCGGCCTGCTTGCGCTGCTGACGGTCGGCCTCCTCGGCGGCGAACTCGGGCAACACCTCGGCGGCGAACAGCTCGAGTGACGAACAGATGTCGGCGTGACGGTTGCGGCCGGCCTGCTGGATGAAGATCACCTGATCGACGCCGACGTCGCGCATCTCACGAAGGTGGCGACGGGCATCGTCGGGGGTGCCGATACAGCTTGCGTAGGTGCCGTTCTGCGCAGCGGCAGCGGCGATCCGTTTGTCTGTTGAGTCGGGCGAACGGCGAGCCTGGAACTCGCCCCACAGATCGGTTCGTCCAGGAGTCTGATCGTGAGCAACGAGCGCATTGAGCGCATACCCGAAGAACTCGAAGCCCTCCTGGCCACGCCGGATCGCCTCGGCCCGATCGTTGTCGAGTGAGAACCCGGTGACGAGAGCGACGTTGGCGTTCACCGTGTGGCCGAGCGGCACACACTCGTCGCTCCTGATGATGTCGTAATAGATCTCGACCCAGGCCTTTGCCTCGTCGGGATCGATGAAGCTGAACGCCAGCGCGCCGAGCCCATGGCGGGCCGCCACCTTGATCGTGTCGCGATTCGTGCATGCCATCCACATCGGTGGATGCGGCTTCTGCCGCGGCTTGGGCAGCACGTTGCGGCACGGCATCGAGAAGTGCTCCGAGGTGTATCCGGGATACGGATCGAGCACCATCATGTTGGCGATCTGCTCGGCGGCTTCCAGCGACATTGCCCGCTTCTCTTTGGCCGGGATGGCGAACCCGTGCAACTCCAAGCGGGTCGCTCCCTCACCGATGCCGAAGTCGACCCGACCGTTGGAGATCAGGTCGAGCGTGGCGAGCCCCTCTGCCGTGCGGGCCGGATGGTTGTAGTTCGGGATCACCTGTCGGATGCCGTGCCCGAGCCGGATCCGGCTCGTGCGCGCCGCAGCAGCAGCGAGGAACACTTCGGGCGCCGAGGAATGTGAGTACTCGTCGAGAAAGTGGTGCTCGACCTCCCAGGCGTAGTCGAACCCGAGCCGGTCGGCGAGCTCCACCTGGTCGAGCGCATCGCGCAAGAGCTCGAACTCGTCGTCAGCGCTCCACGGCTTCGGGAGCTGATGTTCGTAGAAGATGCCGAACTGCATCCGTGCAGCACAGCACATCGTGCCCCTCGATCGCCGATCGAAGCGCCGGCGATCGAAGTTCGAGCGATGAGCGAAGAGCCCGGATACCGGCTGCTCGCTCATCGCTCTGGAGCTGGTGGGTGGGCGATGAGCGAAGAGCCCGGATACCGGCCGCTCGCTCAGGGCTCTGGGGGATTGAGTCGCAAGTGGTGCGTCAGCGCGGGGTGAGGGTGACCTGGGTGGGGCCGATCTCGAGCCAGTGGTACATGTGCTCCCAGAAATGGCGGATCTTGGTCTCGTTGTAGTTGGCGAAGACCACCTCCTGGCGCTCCTGCGTCTTGAGGCCCTTTTGCACCTGGGGCAGATTGATCGAGTCCTGCTGGAAGATCTTTGCTGTCATTCCGAGTTCGGGCGCCAACGTCCAGTCGTCGTCGGGGCCCAACTTGGTGACCTTCGCCGGGGCCGGGCGATTGGACTGGTCGGC
>JANNNB010000136.1:0-6323 GCA_031398325.1 Actinomycetes bacterium | reverse complement strand
CCCCTGCGCCCCCACCGGGGGTTGGGGGGGGTCGCCGACCCGCCCCGGGGCGGGGGGGGCCCCCCCCCCCCCCCCCGCGGGGTGCCGGAACCAAACCGGGGCAACCCGCCCGCTGTTTTACCCCGCGCACGGGTGGGGGCGGCTCGATCGGCGGGTTGTTCGGTCATCTCTCTACCAATTGGTAGACGAAGGTGGTAGAACTGTCAACCGTGATCGCTGCATCGCTGTCGGGGAAACGGATCGCCATCACCGGATCGACCGGTTTCGTCGGCACCGCGCTCGTCGAACGACTGCTCCGCAGCGTCCCCGACTGCCAGCTCGTCCTGCTCATTCGCGACGGCAAGCGCACCAGTGCCGCCGATCGCGCTCGCAAGGAGATCCTCAAGAACGACGCCTTCGACCGACTGCGCGCGACACACGGTGCCGACTTCGACACGGCGGTCGCCGCTCGCATCACCGCGGTCGCCGGCGACGTCACCCGTGACGGACTCGGTCTGAACGACGCCGACCGCGACATCTGGGCATCGTGCGACATCATCATCCACTCGGCCGCAGCCGTGTCGTTCGACTCGCCGCTCGACTCGGCCGTCGAGATCAACCTGCTCGGCCCGTCGCGCATCGCCAACCTGTGCAACGAGCTCGGCGTCACCCCCCACCTGGTCGCCGTGTCCACGTGCTACGTCGCCGGCAACCGCCGCGGCAACGCCCCGGAAATTCTCGTCAGCGACGGTCCGTTCGACATCGGCATCGATTGGCGCAGCGAGGTCGATGCGAGCCGCCGTCTGCGCTCCGACAGCGACGCCGCCAGCCGCGAACCGGCCCGGCTCGTACAGTTCCGTTCCGAGGCTCGCGCCGAACTCGGTGCTGCCGGCGCTCCCGCCCTCGCGTCGAAGACCGAACAGCTCCGCGAGCGCTGGGTCAAGGATCAACTCGTCGAGGCCGGCCGCGCCCGCGCCGCCAGCGTCGGCTGGCCCGACGCCTACGCGTTCACGAAAGCACTCGGCGAACAGGCGCTCACCGACGTGAAGGGTGACGTGCCGGTCTCCATCGTTCGGCCGTCGATCATCGAGTCGGCACTCGCCGAGCCGAAGCCGGGCTGGATCCGCGGCTTCCGGATGGCCGAGCCCGTCATCATCTCCTACGCCCGCGGGCTGCTCAGCGCATTCCCCGGCGCGCCGGAGGGCACGGTCGACGTGATCCCGGTCGACCTCGTCGTCGCCGCGATCATCGCCGTCGCCGCCCTCGGGCCCGACGAGGCCCCGGCGATCACCCAGGTCGCGTCCGGCGGCATCAACCCGCTGAAGTACCGGACGCTCGTGGACAACGCCAGCGGCTGGTTCCGCGAACACCCGGTGTACGACGCGAAGGGTCAGCCGATCGTGCCGCCGGAATGGCAGTTCATCGGACGTGGCCGCGTGCAGGGCCAACTCAACCGCGCCAAGGTGTTGCTCTCCCGCGGCGAGAAGATCCTGCACCACGTGCCGCTTCGCGGACGGCAGGCCGAATGGGCCGCGCAGATCGAGATGAAGCGCCTCGAGGTCGAGCGGGCGCTCACCTACGTCGAGCTCTACGGGCTCTACACGGAGTGCGAGGCGATCTATCAGGTCGACAACCTCATGAAGATCTGGGACGGCCTCGACGCCACCGACCGGGCCGACTTCAACATCGACCCGCGCAGCGTCGACTGGCCCACCTACATCACCCAGATCCACCTTCCGTCGATCATCCAGCACGCCCGCGTGAAGACCACGCCCGGGCCGTCGGGCAGCATCGATCGCATGGCCCGCATGCGCAAGCAGGTGCTCGATCCCCGGCGGCAGGTCGTCGCGTTCGATCTCGAGAACACGCTCATCTCGTCGAACGTCGTCGAGAGTTACTCGTGGCTCGCCACTCGGCGGCTCGACACGCCCGAGCGGATCCGTTACGCCCTCCGCACCATGGTCGAGGCGCCGGGCCTGCTCAAGCTCGACCGCACCGACCGCACCGACTTCCTGCGCCACTTCTACCGCCGGTACGAGGACGCCCCGGTCGAACAGATCGAACAGGACGCCCGCGAGCTGTTCACCCAGCTGATCATCACCAAGTCGTTCCCGGCCGGGATGCGCCGGGTGCGCGAACACCGTGCACTCGGGCACCGCACGATCCTCATCACCGGGGCGCTCAGCTTCGCCGTCGAGGGGCTCCGACCGCTGTTCGACGAGATCGTCGCCGCCGAGATGTCGATCCGCCCCGATGGCACCTACTCGGGCGAGATGGTCACGGTGCCGCCGACCGGCGAGGCGCGGGCCCAGATCCTCTCGGACTACTGCGACGCCGAGGGGTTCCACCTCGACGAGTGCGTGGCGTACGCCGACTCGTCGTCGGACCTCCCGCTGTTCGAAGCGGTCGGGTTCCCCGTCGCCGTCAACCCCGAGACCCGCCTCGCCACGATCGCCCGCAAGCGGGGATGGCTCGTCGAGAACTGGAGCAAGTCGCCAGGCGGCCCCCGACCCCGGCTGCCGTTCGGGCCGCTGCTGTCGGAACGCCAACGTCGTGAACGCTTCACGACGTCGAGCACGAACGCCGTCGACAGAGGGACCCGGTCGTGAAGGCGCTGCAGGTCTCCCGCTCGGTCCCGAAGATCGGAATGGCGCGCATCGCATCGGCGCTCTCGCCGATCACCGCCGCCAAGCTCGGACCGCTCGACTACGTCGTCGTCGACGAGCCCGAACTGCCCGGCCCCGGCTGGCAACGCGTGCACACCCGGCTCGCCGGCATCTGCGGCTCCGACCTGTCGCTCGTCGAAGGCCACGCCTCGCTGTACTTCGACGACTGGGTGTCGTTCCCGTTCATCCCCGGCCACGAAGTGGTCGGCGAACTCGACGACGGCACCCGGGTCATCCTCGAACCGGTGCTCGGGCACGAAGCGCGAGGCTTCGCTCCCCCGTTCGACGGCGCCGCGCCCGCCGCCGGTGACGACTACGCCCACCTCGCGACCGGCCACCTCGAGCCGGGCATCCAGACCGGGTTCTGCTGCTCCACCGGTGGTGGCTGGGCACCGACGTTCGTCGCCCACACCACCCAACTCCACCCCATTCCAGATGACATGCCCGACGAGCGGGCGGTGCTCGTCGAGCCGATCGCCGGCGGCATCCACGCCGCACTGTTGTGCGCGCCGACCATCGCCGCCCGCCAGGACACCTCGGTCCAACCGATCGTCGCCGTGCTCGGCGCCGGGACGATGGGGCTCGCGGCGATCGCCGGTCTCCGCCGCTACCTGCCGGACGTACGGATCATCGTGGGCGCCCGCTACCCGCACCAGCGAATCCTCGCCGAGCAACTCGGCGCCGACACCGTGGTTGCGCCCTCGGAGCTTCCCCGCGCCGTCCGCCGGGCGGCCGGCTGCCACGTGGTGGGCGATCACCTGAGCTCGGGTGCGCACGTCACGATCGACGCCGTCGGCAACAGCGCCAGCGTCACCGACTGTCTACGCATCACTCGACCGCGCGGCCGCGTCGTCCTGCTCGGCATGCCGGCCGACGTCACGCTCGATCTCACCGGCCTCTGGCACCGCGAGACCGAGCTCAAGGGCGCCTACACCTACGGCACCGAGACGCTGTCCGACGGCACGACCCGCCGGACGTTCGACCTCGCCATCGAGACCGCCAACGACCTCGAGGCAGAGCGCCTGCTCTCGGCCACCTACCCCCTCGACGACCACGTCGACGCCATCGCCCACGCCGCCACCGCCGGCCGCCGCGGCGCCGTGAAGATCGCCTTCGATCTCCGATGACGGTCCTCGATCACCGCCGCTCCGCTTCGGCTACTCGTCCGTGCGACTCGTCGCTGGCGCTTCCGTTCATGATGGTCCTCGATCACCGCCGCTCCGCTTCGGCTACTCGTCCGTGCGACTCGTCGCTGGCGCTTCCCTCGTCGCCGCACTCAAGTCAGGAACTCCTCTGATGCCTCGTCCTGGATTCGTACTCGACGTCGACCGCTCGACACCGCCGACGCTGTTCTGGCACGGCGAAGGCTTCCGCCTCGAGAAGCTGCCCGCCGACCGCAGCCGCGTGATCTACGCGCCCGAACCGGAGAAGGCGATCGACGACATCGACGGCGCCATCCGCAATGCGCTGCTCAACCCGATCGACATGGACCCTCTGCCCACGCTGCTGTTCCCCGGCATGAAGCTGACGATCGCGTTCGACGACGTCAGCCTCCCGCTGCCGAAGATGACGCGCCCCGACCTGCGCCAGCGGATCATCGAACAGGTGCTCACGATGGCCGCCGACGCCGGCGTCGACGACGTCCACATCATCGCCGCCCTCGCACTCCATCGCCGGATGCACGAGTTCGAGCTGCGCCACGCGCTCGGCGACCGCGTCTACGACGCGTTCGAGCCGCGAGGAATGCTGTACCAGCACGACGCGGAGGACCTCGACAATCTTGCATTCCTCGGCACCACGCCGGAGGGTGAGGAAGTCGAGATCAACAAGCGGGCCGCCGAGTCCGACCTGCTCGTGTACGTCAACATCAACCTCGTCGCGATGGACGGGGGCTGGAAGTCGACCGCCATCGGGCTCGCGTCGTACCGCTCGCTGCGTCACCATCACAACCCGACCACCATGGAGGCATCGCACTCCTTCATGGACCAGCACAAGTCCGAGCTGCACAAGAGCGGCTGGCGGATGGGCAAGGTCATGCGCGACCACGGCCCGAAGATCTTCCAGATCGAGACGACGCTCAACACCGACCCGTTCCCGAAGCAGTTCGGCTACCTGTCCAAGCGCGAGTGGGAGTGGAACGCCAAGGACCGGGCGACCTATCTCGCGGCGTCGAAGTCGCTGGCCAGGACGCCGCCGCGCATCGCCCGCAAGATCTTCCACGGCATCGAGGCACCGCATCAGATGACCAGCGTGCAGGCCGGGGAGGTCGAGGCCGTCCACAAGATCACCACCGAGAACGTCTACCGGCAGCAGTTGGTCGAGGTGACGGGTCAGACCGACATCCTCACGATGGGCATCCCGTACATCTGCCCCTACAACGTGAACTCGATCATGAACCCGATCCTGGTGATGTGCACCGGCCTCGGGTACTTCTTCAACCTGTACCGCGGCATGCCGCTGGTACGGGAAGGCGGCGTCGTCATCCTCACCCACCCGACACCCAACGAGTTCCACCCGGTGCACCACCCGAGCTACATCGACTTCTTCGAGGAGGTGCTCGCAGACACCACCGACCCGCACGTCATGTCGCAGAAGTGGGAGAAGCAGTACGCCGAGGACGACTGGTACCGCCACCTGTACCGGACGTCGAACGCATACCACGGCGTGCACCCGTTCTACATGTGGTACTGGGGCAGCCACGGGATGAAGCACACCGGCAAGGTGATCATCGTCGGCGGCGACGCGCCCACCGTCCGCAAGCTCGGCTTCACCCCTGCGTCGACGATGAACGACGCGCTCGAGATCGCCTCCGACACGGTCGGCCGCAGTCCGACGATCACGCACATCAAGACCCCTCCGCTGATGATCGCGGACGTGAAGTAGGAACCACGATGGGCTCGACCTCCGACGGGGCATCACGGCGCATCGCGCTCCGCCGTGCGCAGAAGGTGAGTGCACGCGTCGAATCCGCCGTCACCGCTGCTGCTCGCCCCCTGCGCAACTTCGGATTCCCGTATCGCCAGCCGACCGTGCCGCGCGGCGTCGAGGTGCCCCCCGAGATCAACGGCCTCGGCGCCCACTACGACACCGAGTGGGCCCGTCGACCCCTGGCGAGCACCGTGCGGACGGTCATCACCGAGGGGCCGGGCCGCCTCGCCGCACGCTTGCTCACGGACCCCGAGATCCTCGGCACCGACCGCCTCGCCGACATGACGGCGCTCGACGATCCACCAGCGGTCATCTTCGCCCCGAACCATCACAGCCACCTCGACACCGGCCTGATGATCAGGTCGGTCCCGGCGGCGTGGCGGCACAAGCTGGTCGTCGCCGCAGCCGCCGACTACTTCTTCGACAAGCGCTGGAAAGCAGCGTTCTCGGCACTCGCGCTCAACGCGATCCCGATCGACCGAGAGCTCACCGGCCGCAAGTCGTCCGACATGATCCGCGAGCTGATCGACGACGGGTACAGCCTCGTCATCTATCCCGAGGGCGGCCGCTCCCCCGACGGCTGGGGCCAGGATTTCAAGGGCGGCGCCGCGTACCTGTCGGCACGGACCGGCGCCCCCGTCGTGCCCGTGTTCATCGACGGCACCGGCGCGATCTTCGGCAAGGGCATGAAGCGCCCGAAGCCCGGTCGGACGAAGGTGGTCTTCGGGAGCCCGCTGTGGCCGATCGAGG
>JANNNB010000205.1:0-2402 GCA_031398325.1 Actinomycetes bacterium | reverse complement strand
GTCTGGGTCAGGCTCGGGCTGGTGCCGCGGATGCTGACGCGGTCGTTCTGCTGGTCGAAGCGGAACTCGTGGACGGTCGCGTCATGTTCGCCGGTCAACCGACCCCCGACGGCTGGATCGACACCGGGGCATCGACCGCCGTGATGAGCTTCCTCGCCGGAGCCACCGGCTCGTCGGCACCGATCGGCGGCACGCGTTCGCTCTATGGCCAGCCGTCGGCGATTGACGAGCCCACGTGGGGCAACATCGCTGACGAGTTTGGGGTGACGCTGTCAGCGTGGCCCGTGACGTCCGACGATCCGGACAACGAGGCGCGGTACAGCCTCGATGGTGAACTCGAGGTCGACGTGCTCCGAGCGGATGGAACGACCGCCCTCGGGTTCAGCGCGCCGGCGGATTCGGAGTTCTTCGAGTCCGTAGTGTGGCGCGAGGGTGAGACGTGGCTCGCACTGTCGCGTCCGGCGCTGGGCGATCCGGCCGGGCTCATCGGCTTCGCCGCGTCCGTCCGGGTCGCCACCCCGCCCGAAGCGCAACGATTCGCGACGCTCGTCGCCGAATGACGCATCCGTCAGCCTCACCGTGGTCGGTCAGGCTTCGTCTCCTTCAGGTCGGGTGGGACGGATCGTCGGCCGTGAAGATCGTCTCGATCGGCAGCTCGAAGGTGTGGGCGATCTTGAACGCCAGCGGCAGGCTCGGATCGAACCGCCCGGTCTCGATCGCGTTGACGGTCTGCCGGGAGACGCCGAGCACGTCGGCGAGATCGGCCTGGCTCCATCGGCGAACGGCACGCAGCTCGCGAAGTCGGTTCTGCACGAGTCACCGGCCCAGCCGGACGGCGAGCGCAGCCAACCATGCCAGGATCCCACCAATGAAGGTGATCTGTAGGAACTGTGCGTCGGAGCCGACATCGGCGCCACTGAGCAATCCGCCGGCCATCGCGGCGAGCATCGCCACTGGCGATCGCTCATGGTGACGGACTGTAAAGGAAAATTGTCGAAATGTCAAACACACTTGTCATCTGGTCGACGGGAAGCGCACATGGATGAAGAAGATGGGTCACCCGAACAAGTCGGCGAGCGACGTTCCGACTGGAACACCGACCCGCTGACGAACTACCCGGTCGGGCCCGACGATGCGGGCAACATCGTCATGCACGCAATCGGCTTCCTCGTGAGCGGCTGGCGCTGGATCGTCGCCAAGTTCAGCAACCGGCCCTGAACTCGCGAGACGGAAGACTGGCAAGGTGATCATCAACGCTGCGGCGTACATCGACGGCGTCCGGGTCGACATCGATCGGGAGACCTGCGCGGTACCGATCGGGGTCGACCTCCATGGTGAAGTCCCGGCCGATGTGGGCCCTGATTCCGACATCTCGTGGAACAGCCCGTTGCCCTTCGTCTGGGTCGGGCTACGGATGCCGGATGCGGACGAACTGGGTGCATGGTGCGAGCGCTTGCACGTCACCGACGTCGTGCCGAAGGAGGTCCTGGCGGTTCATGCGCGACCGGTGCTCACCGTCAGCGGAGACACGGCGCAACTCGTGCTGCGGACCGTTCGGTATGACGAGGCCGAGGAGATCGCCATGATCGGTGAGGTCACGATCGTCGCGACGCCACGTGCCATCGTCACGATTCGTCATGGCCGAACGAGCCCGCTGGGGGAACTACGCGGCGAACTCGAACGCGATCCCGAGCGATTGCGACAGGGCGTCACCACGGTGATCGCCGCGGTCATCGGCCGGGTACTGGAGGATTACGGCCCGGCGCTCGATGGCTTCGAGACCGACGCCGTTCAGGTCGAGAGCGAGGTGTTCACGGCGACCAGCGATCAGCCGGTGCGTCGTCTGTACAAACTGAAACGCGAACTGCGAAGGATGCTGGTGGCGATCGAATCGCTGGAGGACCCACTGAAGCGCATGATCCGCGTTCTCGGTCCGAATGCGTCACCCGAGGTGCTCGCGGACCTGAGCGAGCACCTGGATCAGCTCCGCCGAACGGTGAGCCGTGGACAATCACTGTCGAACCTGCTCGACGCCGTGCTGACCGCGAGCCTCACGCAGATCTCCGTGCGACAGAACGACGACATGCGCAAGATCAGCGCCTGGGTCGCCATGGCAGCTGTCCCAACGGCGGTCGCGGGCATCTACGGCATGAACTTCGATGCCATGCCCGAACTCCGCTGGCAGTTCGGTTCAGCGGTCGTCCTGACCGTGATGGCCGTGACGGTGGCACTGCTGTACCGATCGTTCAAGCGCAGTGGTTGGCTCTGACGCCGCCCAGCTGGACGCACGCAAAGGTGAACAACTGGCGAACATTGCGACCGGCGCTTCGCCGGCCCCTACATTTCGCCGAGTGAACTTCTCGAACGAGGACATGGACTTCCGATCGGACGACGGTATGTCG
>JANNNB010000198.1:0-11984 GCA_031398325.1 Actinomycetes bacterium | reverse complement strand
CATCAAGCTGTTGGAAGGCACACAGGGCATCGGCGTGATCCTCGCCCCGGACAACCGGGTCGCCGAGGCCATCATCGAAACACTGCAGAGCACACGCCAGAACGTCCTCATCCAACAATTCGTCGAGGAGAGCCGCGGACGAGACATCCGTGCACTCGTCGTGGGCGATCGGGTCGTCGCTGCGATGCGGCGCACCGCCACAGGTGAGGAGTTCCGCAGCAACGTCCATCGTGGCGGGACCGTCGAGGGGGTCACCCTCGAAGCGAAGTACGAGCGGGCCGCGGTCAGGTCGGCCCAGATCATGGGGCTGCGGGTCGCCGGTGTCGACATGCTCGAAGGGGCGGACGGACCACTGGTGATGGAGGTCAACTCGTCGCCAGGTCTCGAGGGCATCGAGCGGGCCACCGATCTCGACGTCGCGGGGGCCATCATCGACCACGTCGCCAACCAGGTGGCCTTCCCTGAACTCGACGTCCGGCAGCGACTCTCGATCTCGACCGGCTACGGCGTCGCGGAGATCCTGGTGCGCGAGGGCGGCGACTTCGTCGGCCGTTCGATCGCCCAGGCCGGTCTGCGTGATCGAGACATCACCGTCCTGACGATGCACCGCGACACCGAGGTGATCCCGAACCCACGGGAGAACCGGGTCCTGCACGCGAACGATCGGCTGCTCTGCTTCGGCAACCTCGAGTCGATGCGCGACATGATCCCCGCCCGGCGGCGACGCCGCGCGAAGGTGCGCAAACTCCCCGAGTTCCCTCTCCACGACAACCTTCACGACAACGTCTGACCCGGGCGACGTCCAGAGATGGTGGAGCTCGTCGGCGGGGGTGAGCGGGTGGCGGTACGGTTCGGTCGATGACGGCCTCGGTGCATGTCGACGAAATCAGGGCGGCCCGGGCGACGATCGCCTCGGTCGCGAAACACACACCGGTGATCACGTCGGTCGCTCTGTCGAGCAACCTCGGCGGGGAGGTCGTCCTGAAGGCCGAGAACCTCCAACGGACGGGTTCGTTCAAGATCCGGGGGGCGATCAACAAGGTTGCGTCGCTCGGCCCTGCGGCGCAGCGCGGTGTGACGAGCGGCAGCGCGGGCAATCATGCGCAGGCCCTTGCGTTCGCCGCGCGTCACTTCGGTGTGCCGTGCGAGATCGTCGTGCCGATCGGGGCGCCGATCAACAAGATCGAAGCGTGTCGCAGTTACGGCGCTCAGGTGATCGAGCACGGTGCGGCGTTGTCGGAGGCTGTCGCTCTGTCTCTCCACCGGGCGGCCGAATACGGCACCACCTTCTGTGCGCCGTTCGACGACCCGGCGGTCATCGCCGGCCAGGGCACGCTCGGCCTCGAACTGATCGACGACATCGATCAGTTGACGCAGGTGATCGTGCCGCTCGGCGGAGGCGGTCTCGCAGCCGGCATCGCCCTGGCCGTGAAGTCGGCGCTGCCGCACGTCCGGGTGATCGGGGTGCAGGCAGCAGTGTGCGCGCCGTACTGCGGTGACGCCGTCGCGGACGGACCGGTGTTGACCCTTGCTGACGGCATCGCGGTGAAGCATCCGGGGGAGGTCACCGGCCCGCTCA
Organism: Actinomycetes bacterium; assembly: GCA_031398325.1. Taxonomy (GTDB): domain Bacteria; phylum Actinomycetota; class Acidimicrobiia; order Acidimicrobiales; family Ilumatobacteraceae; genus Sva-07. The sequence continues at coordinate 10,405 of JANNNB010000198.1, read as the reverse complement.
TCGCGAGCTGGGTCGACGAGATCGTGACCGTGGACGAAGACGCCATCGCCGACGCCATGGTGCTGCTCATGGATCGCACCAAGCTCGTGACCGAGGGTGCTGGCGCGGTCGGCGTCGCCGCCCTGATGTCGGGCGCCGTCGCTCCCGCTGATCATGGGATCACGTGCGTCGTGCTCTCGGGGGGCAACGTCGATCTCGGCCTCGTGCCGGGGCTGATCCGTCGTCGTGAGAACCAGGCCGGGCGCCGGCTGTCGATCTTCGCCCGCATCGACGATCGTCCAGGGGGCCTGACGCGCCTGCTGTCCGTGTTCGCCGACGGCGGGGCGGACCTCATCGACGTCGAGCATCTGCGCGAGGGACTCGACCTGCACGTGCGCGAGACCGGGATCCACGCCACGTTCGCCATCCGAACTCCGGATCAAGCCGCTGAGCTGGTCGAATCCGCCCGCCGGAGTGGGTTCGACGTGGTGGCCGAGACCAGTCTGACGAGTTGACCCATCTGGGTGACTGGCATTCCTACCTGCCGGTCGGTAGGGTGGGATTCGTGAACGAGCTGGACATCCTCCACGATCTCACGCCGACCGCTGAGCGGCTCCTCGATCGTCACCTCGCGACCACCAAGGAGTGGTTCCCGCACGACTACGTGCCGTGGGGCCGCGGTCGCGATCACGACATCGGGCACCAGTGGACCGAGGAGGAAGCCGACCTCGCCGGAGCGTCGCTCAGCCCCGAGGTTCGCAGCGCACTGCACGTCAACCTCCTCACCGAGGACAACCTGCCGTACTACTTCCGATCCGTTGAGCAGATGTTCGGCAAGGACGGGGCCTGGGGCACGTGGGTACGGCGCTGGACCGCCGAGGAAGGTCGCCACTCGATGGTGATCTACGGCTACCTGATGACGACCAGGGCCATCGATCCGGTCGAACTCGAGCGTGGCCGGATGGCGCAGGTGTCGGGCGGCATCACGCCGGACCCCGACAGCCTGTTCGAAGGGTTCGTGTACCTGTCGCTCCAGGAACTGGCCACACGCATCTCACATCGCAACACCGGAGCCCAGATCGGCGACCCTGTCGGCTTCGAGGTGATGAAGCGGGTGTGCGCCGACGAGAACCTCCACCAGCTCTTCTACCGTGACCTCGCAGCGGCCGCCTTCGAGGCAGCACCGAACGAGATGATGATCGCGCTGGAGGCCCAGGTCCGCAAGTTCGCAATGCCCGGTGTCGGCATCCCCGATTTCGAACGCCATGCCGCCCTCATCGCGAAGGCCGGCATCTACGACCTCCAGATCCACCACGACCAGATCCTCGTACCGGTCGTTCTGCGCCAGTGGGACGCCGCGAACATCACGGGCCTGAATGCCGATGGTGCCGCTGCGCAAGAACGTCTGATGAAGCGGCTGGCCACCAGCGCAAAGGTCGCCAAGCGCTTTTCCGACAAGCGCGACGCCGCCCTCCTCCCCGCCTGATCCGGTGTACCGATCGCGAGGCCCGAATCCGGGGAGCCAGATCAGTCCCGGAAGATGGTGGCCCAGTCGTTGGCCATGCTCACGACGGTCCAGCCCAGACGAGCACCGACGTCGGTGATCGGTTCTGGTTCGGCGAACGTCTCGGCCGAGCTGACATAGGCGAACTCGCGCTCGGCGTCGTCGTGGTTGACCAGCACGGCCAGCGTCGGGCCGTCGCCCGCCGCCGCCCACTCCAGCATCTCGCGATCGCCACCTGAGTTGCCGGCGGCCAAGATCGGACGGCGACCGAGCTGCGCCTGGATGTTGTTGACCTTGACCGGGCCTTCGTTCGGCTCGCCACCGATTCCGGCAGACCTCGTGAGCACGGGCCATCCGGCGGTGTCACGCCCGAACTCGTACTCGATGAGCGTCCCGACGACGGCCTCGGCGGGAACCCCGTAGAGGTCGTCGCTGACCGCACGAACGAACTCGGTGCCGCCGCCGGTGACGACGGCGATGAGGAAGTCGAGTCGACGCAACTCGTCGATCAGCTCCAACATGGGCTGATACACCGCCGTCCGCGACAAGCGACCCAGAGTGGGGTGCGCCGCCCGCGACATGTACTCGCGAGCCACTGCGTCGAACCCTTCGGGCGACTCGCCGCCGAACAACCCGACGAGCGCGAGTCCGATGCGCTCGAGGCCCAGCTCACCCATTGCCGCCCGGTCACCGCTCAGCAGCGCAGCGAATTCCGCAGTGTCCGCGATGGCCGGTGCGGACGCGACGCGAGCCTTCAGCACGTCGATGAAGAACTCGAGTTGGACGTAGTTCGGCCGCTCGCACCACAGCGTGCCGTCGTTGTCGAAGCACGCGACGCGCCGACGAACCGGCACCGACGGCGCGGCGTCGAGGAACGCGACGATTGCGTCGCGGGCCGCACCGGGCTTCCACGACGGCAGGATCTGGTCACTCATCACGTGCCTCCTCGGAGGTGCCGCCGTCGGAATCGCTGTTGCGCCACACGCAGCGGAACCCGATGTGGGCGGAACCGGTGTCGATCATCTGCGGGCGCCGGGCCGCTGGTCGGTACCGCATGCAGTAGGTGTCCGCACAGAGGTGCGACCCGCCCTTGATCACCTTGCGCGGGATCGCGAACTGGGGTTGCCCCGGGTCGTAGCTGCGCGCCTCGGTGCCGCCTCGCGGATTGGACGGGATGCAGCACGGCTTGTCGACGTCGTCGGGGTGTTTGTTGGTCCACCAGTCGTCGGTCAACTCCCAGACGTTGCCGGCCATGTCGAACAGGCCGAACCCGTTCGGCGGGAACGAACCCACCGGCGATGTGCCCGTCCATGGCGTCGAGCCGTCGCTGCGCCACGGGAAGTCGGGCCCGTCCCACGTGTTGGCCATGGCCTTCCCGCCTGGTCGAGGCTCGTCACCCCACGTGAACTGCATGCCTTCGATGCCGCCACGCGCGGCGTACTCCCACTCGGCCTCGGTCGGCAGAGCGGCTCCCACCCAGTTCGCGTACGCCACCGCGTCCTCGTGGGCGATGTGCACGACGGGATGGTCCGTACGCCTCTTGATCGAACTGCCGGGCCCTTCGGGACGCGCCCAGAACGCGCCCGGTGTCCACTCCCACCACTGATTGATGTAGCGCAGGTCGACCGGCCCCGGAGTCGGTGCGAAGACGAGCGAGCCCGGCACGAGGTTCTCGATCGGCGCGCCGGGGTACGCAGCCGGATCGAGCGGACGCTCGGCCACCGTCACGTAACCGGTCGCTCGAACGAACTCGGCGTAGAGCGCGTTGGTGACCAGGTGCGCATCGATGGAGAAACCGTCGACGCACACCTGGTGCGTGGGCGCCTCTTCCGAATAGTGGGCGTCGGAGCCCATGGTGAACGTCCCGCCCGGCAGGTCGACCCGCATCGCCGAACCCGCCACCGATGACTCAGGCGCTGCCGACACCGGCGGTGAGCTTTTCCATCACCTTGGCGATGTTGAAGCTCGCCGGTTCCTGCCGCGGCGGGAACTCGACCAGTGTCTGCAGCATCAGCGCGACGTAGGTCTGGGCGGGCACCAACACCCAGGCACGATCGAGCAGCCAGTCGAAGTACGTGTTCGAGGTGATGCTCGCCCGCTCGTAGGGGTCCGTCTTCAGGTTGAAGATCCTCGGCACACGAAGCTCGGTGTACGGCTCGGCCCACACGTTCAGCGTTCCCTCGGCGCGTTGCTCCATGAACACGACCTTCCAGTTGTCGAAACGCAGCGCGGTCAGATCGCCGTCGTCGGACGCGTAGAAGAAGTGCTGGCGAGGGCTGCTGTCCGTCGCACCGGTGAGGTAGTCGAGTTGGTCGTGACCGTCGAGGTGCACCCTGTAGTTCGTGCCGGAGAGTTCGGTACCGCCCCGCAAGCGGTCGGCGACGTCAGGGTCGCCCGCCGCCGACATCAGGGTCACGAACCAATCGGCGTGGCTGACGATGCCGTTGAGCACCTGCCCGGATGGGATGTGGCCGGGCCAGCGGATCATCGCCGGCACACGGTACGCGCCTTCCCAGTTGGAGTTCTTCTCGTTGCGGAACGGCGTCATCCCTGCATCCGGCCACGTGTTCATGTGCGGCCCGTTGTCGGTCGAGTAGATCACGATCGTGTCGTCGGCGAGCCCGTGCTCGTCCAGGAAGTCGAGCACGCCGCCGACGAGCTCGTCGTGATCGACCATCGCGTCGTGGTACTCGGACTGCCAACGACCCGCCTTGCCGCGGCTGCCGTCCTTGATGTGCGTGCGGAAGTGCATGTGCGTGGTGTTCAGCCACACGAAGAACGGCGTGTCGGTGGCGGCGGCATCGGTCATGAAGCGCAGGGCCTCGGGAACGACCTCGTCGTCGATCGTCTTCATCCGCTCCTTGGTGAGCGGTCCCGTGTCTTCGATGCGCTGGCTTCCATCGCCGTTCGCCCATGAATGGATGACGCCCCGAGGCCCGAAGTTCTTGCGGAAGTTCGGGAACTCCTCCTCCGAGGGATAGTCGTCGAGTTCGGGTTCCTCCTCGGCGTTCAGGTGGTAGAGGTTGCCGAAGAACTCGTCGAACCCGTGCATCGTCGGGAGATATTCGTCGCGATCGCCAAGGTGGTTCTTGCCGAACTGGCCCGTTGCGTACCCGAGCGACTTGAGCCCGGTGGCGATCGTCGGATCCTCCGCCGCCAGACCGATCGGCGCCCCCGGCATCCCGACCTTGGTCAGACCGGTCCGATAGGGGTTCTGGCCGGTGATGAACGCGGCGCGACCGGCGGTGCAACTCTGCTCGCCGTAGTAGTCGGTGAACATGGCACCCTCGGCAGCGATGCGATCGATGTTCGGCGTCCGGTAGCCCATGACACCGTGGCTGTAGCAGCTGAGGTTGCTCTGGCCGATGTCGTCGCCCCAGATCACCAGAATGTTCGGCTTGTCGCCCATGTTGCCGTCCTAGCGTGAGGTGCGGGCCCCCACGGCGGGAGCTGCGGGCCAAATGTAGCCGCGCGGCCATCCTCCGATCGCAGTGACGTCCGGTCTCGAGCGGCGGTCACCACGGTGCTACGAATGGCCCATGACCGACCTGCTCACCGCTCACGCCGCCAGCCAACCGGACAAGATCGCCGTGATCGACGACCGCGGGCACGGCGATGTCCGTGCGTGCACGTACGCCGAGCTCGAAGCGCGTTCGAACCAGGTCGCGCACGTGTTGGGCGGGCTCGATGTCGGCCCCGGCAGGAAGGTCGCCTGGTGCGGGCAGAATTCGACGGGCATCGTCGAGGTGATCAACGCCTGCCGCAAGCTCGGCGCAACGGCAGTGCCGGTCAACTATCGACTGTCCGACGACGAGACCGCCTACGTCGTCGACCACTGTGACGCGACGGTCGTCTATGTCGATGCCGAGTTCGCCGCCACGTTCGAGCGGGTTCGGGAGAGTGTCCCGAAGGTCGAATCGATCCTGGTGTTCGACGGCGCGCCGCTCGCCGGAATGGAATCGGCCGACGACCTGAGCGATGCCGCGCCGACCGATGTCTCGGTCGCTCCGGAAGCTGCCGACGCGACGGCGACCGCCGCGACGATGATCTACACGTCGGGCACGACCGGCAAGCCGAAGGGTGCATTCCGCCGCAACGCCGCCGACCCGCAGCAGTCCGCGGCGATGATGAAGTTCATCGGTTACCGACCCGACGACATCTACCTCACGACCGGTCCCCTCTACCACTCTGGGCCGGGCGGCTTCATGGGCTCAGCGCTGGCGATGGGTCAGACCATCGTGCTGCAGCACAAGTTCGATCCCCAGGACTGGTTGCGGCTCGTCGACGCCTACAAGCCGACCTCGACGTTCGCCGCTCCGACCCCCATCCGGATGATCTGCAATCTGCCCGAGGAGGTGAAGGCGAGGTACGACCGCTCGTCGATGCGCGTGATGATCGCGAACGCGGCACCGTGGAGCTTTGCCCTCAAGCAGGCATACGTACGCGACTTCCCACCCGAATCGCTGTTCGAGATCTACGGCTCGACCGAGCTCGGGGTCAACACGATCCTGCGTCCCGAGGATCAGATGCGCAAGCCCGGATCGTGCGGCAAGGAGTCGCCGATGGTCGAGATCCGTCTGTACGACGATGAGGGAAACGTCGTCACCGCCACCGGCCCGGAGGCCACGGGCGAGCTCTACGTGCGATCGCCGGCGGTGTTCGCCGACTACTACAAACAACACGACAAGTTCGAAGAAGACCACCGCGACGGCTTCCAGACCGTCGGCGACATCGCCTACCGCGACGACGAGGGCTTCCTCTACATCTGCGACCGCAAGAAGGACATGATCATCTCCGGCGGGATGAACATCTACCCCGCCGAGATCGAGTCCGCCCTCGAGGGCCACCCCGACATCTACGAGGCCGCCGTGTTCGGGATCCCGAGCGACGACTGGGGTGAGATCGTGCACGCCGTGGTCGTCAAGCGTCCCGGGTCGGACCTCGACGAGGCGACGGTCGGATCGTTCGCCCGGGAGCACCTCGCCAGCTACAAGGTGCCCCGATCGATGTCGTGGCTCGACGAGCTCCCAAAGACCGGATCGGGAAAGATCCTGAAGCGCGAGCTGCGGGCCCCCTACTGGGCCGACCGCGCCACCAACGTCTGACCGACCTCGGGCGACGCCAGACTACGGGCCGACCATGGGCCACGTGACCACTATTCGGGCGAGCGCGCCGACACGGATCTGCGACATGGGTGGTTGGACCGACACCTGGTTCGCCGAACACGGCACCGTGTTCAGCATTGCCATCGAGCCACGTGTGCACGTGGACGTGACTGCGTTCGCCGCTGACGGAGTGCGGCCGCCGGTCGTGATCGATGCGCGTGTGTTCGGTCACCGGTATGCGCCGGACGGCATCGCCGATCGGCGTTGGGGACTGCATCCGCTGCTGGAAGCGACGATCGCCGAGGTCGGCGTGCCTGCGGACCTCGCGATCGAGATCGTCATCGACTCCGACGCCCCCTATGGCGCGTCGATCGGCACGTCCGCGGCGACGTGTGTCGCCCTCGTCGGCGCGCTCGATGCACTGAGCGGAGGGCGGCGTACGCCCGACGAGATCGCCCGGACGGCATGGCGGGTCGAAACCGGGCAACTCGGGCAGCAGAGCGGGGTGCAGGATCAGTTCGCCGCCGCGCACGGAGGGATCAACCTCATCCATGTCCATGCGTTCCCCGATGCGACCGTGGAGCCGGTGCCCGTCGACCCGGACGTCTTCGCCGAGCTCGAGCGCCGACTGCTCGTGGTGTATCTCGGAGCACCACACCGGTCGACGGCGATTCACGAGATGGTGATCGGCGAACTCATCGACGTCGGGCCGCACGCCGCGCCGCTGGAAGCGCTCCGTCGAACGGCGGCTCCGAGCGCGACTGCACTGCGCGCCGGAGATTTCGACGGGCTGGGGCGGGCGATGATCGCCAACACCGCCGCCCAACGAATGCTCCATCCCGAACTGGTCGGCGAACTGGCCGAACGGGTGATCGCCGCCGCCGCACGCCACGGTGCACTCGGTCACAAGGTCAACGGCGCCGGCGGTGACGGCGGCGCCATCACCGTGCTCACCAACGGTGACGACGACGTGACCCGGCGGCTGATCGACGACGTGACCGCCATCGGTCACGGCTGTGCGGTCCTGCCGTTCCGGATCGCTCGCGACGGCGTGCGGGTGGAATTCGCCTGAGCATCTCCGCAGGGTGACTCGACACAGGGCGCCACATGGAGGAGAGTGGTGGTTACAAGCGCCACTCGGGTGGGCATGGTGGTGCGAGGAACGGATCTGCTGTGCACACCACCCCACTCGCCGCAATGCCCGAGCTGCTTCCCAGCTCACCGGGGGCCGATCGCCGGTTCGCCGTGGCTGCGGCTCCCCTGGTGGCGCTTTTGCTCGGCCTCCTGGTAGCGGCGTCCGGCGCCCGGGGGTCCGACTGGCCGGCGCATCTCTTCCGGATCGAACTGTTCCGCGACGTCGGCCTCACCCTCTGGAACGGGCAGTGGTACGGCGGCCACTACACGCTCGGATACTCGGTGGTGTACCCGCCGCTCGCCTCCTGGTTCGGCCCACTGGCCATCGGCATCGCGAGCAGCGTCGTCGCCTCGGCCGCGCTCGCGGCGCTGCTCCACCGATACTTCGGCACCGCCGGGGCGGTCGCTGCGTGCTGGTTCGCGGTCGGGACCGCAGTGAACCTCGCGGTCGGTCGACTCCCGTTCGCGCTCGGCCTGGCGTTCGGTCTGGTCGCGTTGCTCGCTTACGAGCGCCGATGGCGCGCACTCGGCATCGCTGCGGCCCCGCTCACGTCGCTGGCGAGCCCGGTCGCGGGCGTGTTCCTCGGCATCGCGCTCGGCGGCATCGTCGTCGATCTCGTGCTCCGCCGGCGGGCCGGCGAACCCGCCCGGGTCGCAACACCTGTGGCGATGGCAATCCTCGCGCTCGCACCGATCGCCATCACCTCGATGTTGTTCCCCGACCCCGGAGTGTTCCCGTTCCGTGGAGCCGCGTTCGTCGGCGTGATGGCCTCGTGTATCGGACTGGTGGTCGTGCTGCCGCGTTCGGCGCGGGTTCTGCGCCTGTCGGCCGCGATCTCGGCCGTCGCCTCGGTGCCACTCTTCGTGATCGCCAATCCCCTCGGCGGCAACATGACCCGTCTGGTCGCGTTCTTCGTGCTTCCGATCCTCGGCGCCGCGATGTGGAGTCGTCGACGCTCGCTCGTCATCGCTGCCGGCATCCCGCTCGCACTGTGGATGGTGTTGCCCGGGGTCGCCAGCGCCGACCGCATCGGTGATCCCGCAGCCGAAGCGACGTTCTACGACCCGGTGATCGACCTCATCGCTGAGTCCGACGGTGCGCCCGGGCGCGTCGAGATCCCATTCACCGCCGATCACTGGGAAGTGGCGTTCATCGCGGCTGAGGTTCCGATCGCACGCGGTTGGGAGCGCCAGGTCGACATCGACCGCAATGAGATCCTCTACGAGCCAGACCTGACACTCGCCGCGTACCGGGCCTGGGTCGACGACAATGCCGTGCGCTGGATCGCGTTGCCCGACCTCGAACTCGACGAGGGTGGGCGAGCGGAGGCGGCACTGCTCGAAAAGGGCGCCGACTGGTTGCGGCCCGTTCGCACGACCGAGCACTGGCGTATCTGGGAAGTCGTCGATGCAACGCCGATCGTCGAGGCACCGGGTCGACTCGTCAGCGAGTCGGCCGAGGAGATCGTGATCTCTGTCGATCGGCCCGGCACGGTGCTCGTGCGGGCCTGGTACATGCCCTACTGGTCGGCCGAGGGCGACGGTGCATGCGTGGAATCGACGGCCGACGGGCTGCTCGAAGTCGTCGTCACCCAGCCCGGGATCGTGCACCTCCGACCCGAGTTCTCGCTGGAGCCGATCCTGCCCGACGGCTCGTCCGACGGGTGCGACGCGGGGTCCTGATTCGAAACCGAATCGCCGGCCATCGAGGGCACCCGCGAAGATCGGCCGATGATCATCCGACGTGCACTCCCGAGAGATCTGGACATGATCGGGCAAATCCACGCAGCGGCATTCGGGCAGGACGTCGAGAAGGACCTCGCATTCGCGCTGTTGACCGACGGGTCGGCCATCGTCGAGCTCTCGCTCGTGGCGGAACACGACGGTGGGATCATCGGCCACGTCGTGTGCAGCCGCGGTGACGTCGGCGGGCGGATGGTGCCCGGGCTCGGTCCGATCGGAGTCCTTCCCGAGCACCAGGGAGGTGGCGCAGGGAGCGCGCTCATGCACGCCGTGATCGCTGCCGCCGACGCACTCGGGGCACCACTCGTCGGGTTGCTGGGATCACCCGCGTACTACTCACGCTTCGGGTTCGTCGCATCGTCCGATGTCGGGATCGCGCCCCCGGACCCGGCCTGGGGCGTGCACTTCCAGGTCCGCACGCTGACGGCCCACGACCCGACGATCACCGGATCGTTCACCTACGCAGCGGCATTCGACGAGTTGTAGCCGTCGGCGGTCCGGTGCAGCGGCGATCCCGCCGCCGCGGGCCGGCGGAGACTGTCATACCCCCATGCGCATGATGTGTTCATGGAAACGGCGTGCAGCACCGAGGGGGTGCCCGGCGATCTCGATGATCGTGTCGGGGTGCTTCGCGTGTTACGCCAACAGCTCGTCGCGATGCCGGTCGGGTTGGAGGACTGGCTGCAACCGACGGTCGATGATGCGCCATCCGATGGGGTTCCGGGTGATCTGATCGACGACGCCGTCACGGCGGCGTTGCGGGCGATCGAGACGTTGGTGATCGATGAACACGCACAAGTCGACGCCGCTGGTCTGGAACGGTTGGCGCTCGGGGTGGAGCGGGTCCGCCGGTCAGCGGAGGCCGCCGTTGTGGCCGTCGCGGAGCGGGTCGATGCGACGAACCCGTTCCGAGGTGACGGGTTCTTCTGCGGCAAGAACT
>JANNNB010000176.1:0-6501 GCA_031398325.1 Actinomycetes bacterium | reverse complement strand
TGCTCGCCGAGGAACACCTTCGGGTCGGTCGACGCCGGCGGGAACGACGCAAGGAGTTCGTCGACGAGTTCGCTGACGCGCTGTTCGTCGGCGGTGAGTTCGGTGCGGGAATCGATCATCGTCATGACGTGCAACGTACTGCGACGACGGCGTCCGGTCAGCAGCGTGCTCAGAGACGATGCTGGCCACCCCACCTTGATCACCTGCGACGGGCCGCGGGTTCTAGATTGTCGGCGCGATGAGAGAGACCCACCGTCTCGAGTACCAGCCTGCACTCGACGGTGTCCGGGCGCTGGCGGTGCTCGCTGTGGTGCTGTTCCACGCCGGAACGCCAGGCTTCGGTGGCGGTTATCTCGGTGTCTCGCTCTTCTTCACGCTGTCGGGCTATCTGATCACCAGCCTGCTCCTGCGCGAGCACGATGCAGCGGGGTCGGTCGACTTCCGGGCGTTCTACGGCCGGCGCATGCGGCGTCTCCTGCCGGCAAGCGTGGCAACGGTGGCCATCGTTGTGGTCATCGCGGCGGTCTCGGATGTCTTCATCGGCGTGGTCGGTCTACGCGCACAAGTCGTCGGTGCGTTGCTCCAAGTGTCGAACTGGGTGCTGCTCGCAGGTGACACGTCGTACCAGGATCTGCTCGCCCAAGGCAGCGGCGCGGTGTCTCCGTTGGAGCACTTCTGGTCGCTGGCGATCGAAGAGCAGTTCTACTGGCTGTGGCCACCGCTGGTGGCGCTGCTGTTGGTGCGGGTACACGCCCGGCGCAGCAGAGTCTGGGCCGTCGGCGCCGTCACCGTTGCCGCCATGGCCGCCGCACCCGTGATCGCCCACATCTGGGGGCCCGATGCCGCGTACTGGGCGACCCCCGCGCGCCTCGGCGAGATCCTCGTCGGTGCCTTCCTCGCGTTCGTGCTCACCGGCACAGCGCTGCCGAGGCACGTCTCGTTGCTCGCTCCGATCTGTCTCATCGCCCTCGCAGCTGCTGTCGTGTTCTTCCCTTCGTCGAGCGGTCCCGCGTACGAAGGCTTCCTGCCACTCCTCGCTGTGGTGTCCGGGGGTCTGATCGTGGGGCTACAGGTGGACAGCCCGCTCAGACGCGTTCTCTCGCTTCGGCCGCTCGTTGCAGTCGGCATGATCTCCTACGGCATCTACCTGATCCACTGGCCGGTCTTCGTGATCGTCGACGCCGACCGCACCGGGCTCGACGGCCCCCCGTTGACGATCCTTCGGCTCCTGATCACCGCCGTGATCGCGATCGCCAGCTACTTCCTGCTCGAGCGCCCCATCAGGATGCACCGTGGATCGACATTTCGTGTGACGGCGGGCGTAGCTGCGGCGGCGTCGCTTGCGGTGATCGCCGTTGCCATCGTCGTTGTCCCCGGCGGGCCCACGAACTACTGGCAGGTCGAGACGGATGCGCTCGAGGCAGCCTCGATCGACGTCGACAATCGCCCGAGCGCCCTGACCGTCGCTCCCAGCGACTCGACGACAACGCCAACGCCAACGACCACGCTCGGGCCCGGCGCTGCGACAACCTTGCCGTCCGGGGCCACCGCTACAACGGCGGAACCCACCACCACCACACCAACGCTGCTGGCCGAGCTGGCGCGTCCGGTGCGGATCGTCGTCACCGGCGACTCCACCGGCGAAGCACTCGGGACTGGTGTGGTGCTCTGGGCCGGGGCGAATCCCATGCTTGCCCAAGCCGAGGTGCACGCCGCACTGGGCTGCGGGTTCGTGATGGGCGGCGAACGGAGTTGGGGTGATGAGATCGTGTCGACCGCCAGTTGCGACGGCTGGACTCAGGCCCAGCTGTACCCCGAGGTGGAGCGAACTCAGCCCGACGTCGTCACGGTGATGACGTCGACCTGGGACATCATCGATCAGCGTTGGGACGGCGACGATCTGCTCACACCGAGTGATTCCGAGTACCGCGCCCGACTCGTCGCCGCGTACACACAGTTGGTCGACGATCTGATTGCGGCCGGAGCCGCTCGCGTGGCGTTCGTTGTCGAACCGGTCCCCAATGTGTGGTGGAACAACACCACCGAAGGCGAGAGCGATCCGCGACGCCACCAGGTCCTCGCCGAGGTGTACCACGAGATCGCCGCCTCCCACCCGGACACGGTGCGGGTCATCGACCTGGCATCGTGGGTTTCCGACAACGACCTCGACGCCGACCGCGACGCTCGACCCGACGGGGTCCATCTGACACCGGAGGTTGCGGCGTTGGTCGCCAATCGATTCCTCGGTGAGCAACTGATCACCGCCGCCCTCCGCTGACCCCTCCCCTCACACCCGAGACACCCGAAATACCCGAAATACCCGAAAAATGCGGGGATTCTTGCATCCAGTGCACATATCAGCGCACATTTCGGGTTGGTGGGGTGGGTTTGTCAGTTGAAGATGGCCGAGGCGATGGCGATCTCGGCGTCTTCAGCGTCGGCGAGTTCGGGAATCGTGGCCCGCAGCTGCATGATCATCCCGAGTCGGACCGCGTCGGCACGACCGGCGAACGCAGCCTTGAGGTTGTTGAGCATCCTGATCACGATGTCACGGTTCGCGGTGGGGTCGAGGTACGCGTCGTTCCACGGCACCTGCCTGCCCGTGAGGTCTTCGAACATCGCACGCGCTCGGGCGCGGTCGAGTTGACGACCACCGGTGAACGGGTCGAAGAAGACCTCCGGGTCGTCGGCAACACCCACCAGGAAGTGGGTGGGCAGACCGACACCGACCAGCTTCACCCCGACCCGTCTGGCCACCTCGATCATCAACACCGACAGGCTGATCGGAATCCCTGTCCGGGTGGCGATCACCCGGTCGAGACACGAGTTGCGCCAGTCGTAGTAGGCCCGCCGGTTCCCCACGAAGTGCTCGTCGTCGAACAGGTATCGGGCCACCCCGGGAGCAGTCGGCGTCGGACACTCCCCCGCCAACATGTCGAGTGCCGCCATCCACTCGATGAGGTCGAGCCCCGGCTGCAACTCGGTCGAGATCAACAGTGCCGCCTCATCGAGGGGCACAGTGCCGGCGTCGAGAGCCATCAACTCGGCGAAGCGGTCTCGACCCATGAGGGCAACGTATCTGTCGGCTACGTTGCCCCGCATGTTCCCCGGTTCACATCTCGAAAAACACGGCGACAAGCCCGCGATCATCATGGCCGGATCTGGCTTCACGCAGACCTTCGCCGAGCTCGACGCAGCGGCCAACCGGCTCAGCCACCTGCTGCGCGCCGCCGGCCTCCAGCCCGGCGACCACGTAGCGATGTGCATGGAGAACCACGACCGATATCTCGAGATCGTGTGGGGATGCCACTACGCCGGCCTCGTCTACACGTGCACGTCGTCGCGGCTCACGAGCCCCGAACTCGAGTACATCATCAACGACTGTGGCGCCCGCGCCTACATCACCTCCAAGTACAAGGCCGACCAGGCAGCCGAGATCATCTCGACCACACCGAACGTCGAACTCCGTCTGATGCTCGACGGCACGATCGACGGCTACGAGAGCTACGAGACGGCTGTCGCCGGGCAATCGCCGTCCCCCCTCGACGAAGTTCGAATCGCCGGGCTCGACATGCTCTACTCATCGGGCACCACGGGCATGCCGAAGGGCATCACGAAAGCATTTCCGAACACCCCGCTCGATGAGACGCCCGGCGGCGTGATGCCCCTCCTTCAGTTGCTGTTCGGAGTGGACGACACCAAGACCTACCTCTCGCCGGCGCCCTTTTACCATGCCGCTCCGCTTCGCTTCTGCCTGGCGACGCATTCCATCGGGTCGACGATCGTCGCAATGGAGCACTTCGATCCCGAGGAGTACCTCCGCCTCGTCGAGCAGCATCACGTCACCCACAGCCAGGTAGTGCCGACGATGTTCATCCGCATGCTCAAGCTGCCCGAGGCGACCCGGGCTGCCTACGACGTGTCCTCACTCGAGTGCGTGATCCACGCGGCGGCTCCGTGTCCCGTGCCCGTGAAACAACAGATGATCGAGTGGTTCGGCCCCGTCATCCGCGAGTACTACGCCGGCAGCGAGGGCAACGGTTTCGTCTACTGCGACAGCCCGAGCTGGCTCGCCCACCCCGGAACGGTCGGCTCCGCGATCGGCTGCACCGTGCACATCTGCGACGATGACGGCGGCGACGACGTGGCCACCGGCCAGTCGGGCACCGTCTACTTCGAGGGCGGCGCCGAGTTCGAGTACCACAACGACCCGGAGAAGACGAAGAGTTCACGCCACCCGAAGGGGTGGAGCACGCTGGGCGACGTCGGCTACCTCGATGGGGACGGGTTCTTGTACCTCACCGATCGCAAGGCCTACATGATCATCTCTGGCGGGGTCAACATCTACCCGCAGGAGGCCGAGAACGTCCTCGTCACCCACCCCAAGGTCATCGACGTCGCCGTGTTCGGCGTTCCGAACGACGACTTCGGCGAGGAGGTCAAGGCCGTCGTCCAGCCCGTCGAGATGCCGACCGACGACGCTGCAGCTGCGGCGTTGGCGTCCGAGCTGATCCAGTTCTGCCGCACACAGTTGGCCGACGTCAAGTGCCCTCGTTCGGTCGACTTCCGCGTCGAACTGCCCCGCCACCCCACGGGCAAGCTCTACAAGCGGCTCCTGAAGGACGAGTATTGGGAAGCGGCGGGCCGTTCGATCTGAGGGCTCAGCCCGGCGGGGCGAAGAACTCGAGCGGCAGGTTGTCGGGATCCCGAAACGACAACCCGGAACCGTACGCGGCGTCGACGATGCCTCCATGGGCGATACCCAGACGATCGAGGTGCGCCCGCCAGGTTTCGAGTTCGGAGCGGTCCGCACACGCGAACCCGACGTGATCGAGACCGAGACGATGCTCATCGAAGTCCGACCCCGCACTCTCGCCGTGGAAATGGTGCAGTCCAAGCAGGGTTCCACCCATCAGCCAAACGACGTGTCGAAAGGGTCCCGTGTCTTCGTCGATCACCGGGTCGCTCCCGATCAGCGCCTGATACCACGCCACACTTCGGTCGATGTCACTGACCGTCAGAGCCACGTGATGTACTCCGGGAAAATCTGGCATGCCTGCCCCCTCTGGTAGTCGCTGGATCGCCAACTCGGAGAGTACGCCCCCTGTCAACCCGCTCTCCGACGGTGCCCGCGGCCATGTGACGAGCCGATGCGGACGACGTTCACCGAGAATTCATCTCCTGCTCGCCCGATGGCCACCCAAGTGCACCCAATCGACCGCCGACAGCGGTCATCGTGGATGTGTGAATCCGTCCGATGTCATCGTCTCGATGGACTACTGCGTGACCGATGTGTGGGCGGTGCTTCCCGAACGCATCGTCGAGCGCGCCACGATCGTCATCGAGGACGGCCACATCGTCAGCGTGGTCGAGGACGGCCCGACAACCACACGTGCGATGTCAGGACGTGGATCGGTCTGCATTCCCGGGATCGTCGATGCGCACAACATCGGGGGTGTCGACAATTCCACGGACCCGACCGGCATCACGACCCAGTTCCATGCCCTGCCATTCGGATCGCATCCCGACTCCGCCGAGCGTCGGACCCTCGAACGCCTGCTGTGTACCTGCCCCACTCCTGACGACCTGTCGACCGGCGTCGATCATCGACCGATCGTGTGCATCGATCTCGCAAATTCCTCCGCACTCGCGGACGGCGAGCGCTGCGCTCGCCTCTGCACCTCCGAACGCGGGGATCTGGTCGTGTCGCTCCTCGAAAGCGGCGCCGCCCGCGAATTCACCGGCGACACCGAAGCTGAGCTTGCCTGGTTCACGATTCAGGCGCTCGCGCGCCGGGTCCGACTGCTCGCGCGTGGCCCCGCGACCGCCGACGACATCGACCGTGCGGTCGACTGGGGCGCGACTGCGATCGAGTTCCCCACCACGATCGAAGCGGCGCGCCGTGCACACGAGCGCGGTATGTCGGTGCTTGCCTCCGCAGCCGACATCGTGGCAAGACCGACGAAACCGACTGCCGTCAGCCCCCTCGCGCTGATCGAGCTTGGCCTGTGCGACGCCCTGGCATCAGTCGACGACACATCATCGCTCGTCGACGCCGTTTCCTTGCTCGTGCTACACGGCGTCTGCGATCTCCGACGCGCAGTTCGGCTGGTCACATCCGGGCCCGCCGAACTCGTTGGGCTCAGCGATCGAGGACGCCTTGCGGCCGGATTGCGAGGAGATCTCGTACTCCTCCACCCAGATCGCGAGCACTTCCGGATTCGTCGAATCTTCCGCGCCGGCACTCCGAGCGCGGTGACCAGCGTCAACGGCGCAATCTGAACGACGGCCCGCGGGCCCCGACGCGTACAGTCGGCACCGTGGCCTCACCGCATCCGTATCTCGACTGGCCCGGGCCGATTCCGTTCGCCCATCGAGGCGGCACGAGCAGTGCACCCGAGAACACGATGCCGGCATTCGAGCACGCGGTCTCGGTCGGCTATCGCTCCCACGAGACCGACGTCCACCTCACCGCCGATGGCGTCCTCGTTGCGTTTCACG
>JANNNB010000165.1:0-2680 GCA_031398325.1 Actinomycetes bacterium | reverse complement strand
CCGCATCCGGGCCCTGCATGCGGGAGACACCGGACGGGTGCTCGCCGGACCGGTGCCTTCATCGGCGACGACATGGTGGCGATCATGACCGTCAACCCCCAGCAGGGTTGGATGAAGCAGGTGGGTGAACTCCGCCTTGTGGTCCTCCCGGAGGTACGCGGGAAGGGTCTGGCCACCGCACTCGCCGACCGAGCCGTTGTCGTGGCGACCGAGATGGAGCTGCGCAAGCTCTACGTCGAGGTACTCGAGAGCCAGCGCCGAGTGATCGACATGTTCACCGCGCTCGGCTTCGAACAGGAAGCTGTTCTGCGTGACCACGTCGTCGACGGCGATGGTCACCCCGGCAGTCTCTGCATCCTCAGCCGCTTCCTCGAGACGTGACGGTCACGCCACCTTGTCGAACTCGGCGAGCTGGTCGCCTGCGCGCCCGCCCTGGATCGCAGCGGAGCGATCTGCCACACTCTGCGACATGGGATTGCTGCGCCATCACGACGACAACCACGTCCAGTTCAAGATGCGCGAGGACCTGATCTCGATCGGTGACGACTACTGGATCGAGAACAACTCCGGTGATCGGGTGTACAAGGTCAACGGCAAGGTGGCCCGGTTGCGTGACACATGGATTCTGGAGGATCGCGAGGGCCACCGGGTTGCGGAGATCCGCGAGAAGGTGGTCACCGCTCGCGACAAGATCACGATCGAGATCGGTGATGAGGAAGCCACGGTCAAGAAGGCGTTGGTGGGGATCCGCGATCGTTTCCACATCGAGGTGAAGCACGGCGAGGATCTCAAGGCACACGGCAACATCGTCGATCACGAGTACGAGATCGAGCGTGACGGCGACAAGATCGCCGAGGTCTCCAAGAAATGGTTCCGGGTGCGCGACACGTACGGCATCGAGATCTACGACCCCAGCGCCACGGTGATGCTCCTCGCGATCACGGTGGCCGTCGACGCACTCTCGCACGATCGCGGCTGACACGGCTCCGTCTCATCGCGGTGGGCACGCCATCGGTCAGCCCGTCAGCGGAGTCGCCAGTCGATCGGCAAGGGCGAGCATCTGACTACCGACCGGCTGGAGTTCGATCTTCGAAGCCGACAGACCGGTCGACACGCGCTCGACGACTCCCCACTCGAAGATCGCCGTGGCGTCGAGTCCACATCGCTCGGCCATCCACAATGCAGTCGCTGCGGGGTCGGCAGCGAGGGGCTCGTCGGGGTCTTCGCGCAGGATCACGCCGAGGTCGTACTCGGGTTCGGCGAGCAGGCCATCGGGGTCGACCAGCTTGAAGCCGTCGCCGGCCTGGAGTGCATTCCACTGCTGGACGTCGCCGTGGACGAGCACCGCCCGGTCGTCGTCGTGGGCGTCGAGGCGACGCTGCGCGCAGGCGAGGGCATGCTCGATTGTCCGCTCATGGCACGGCTCATCGAGCTCAGCCCACGTCACTGTGATGAACTCCATCAGCCACGCGGCCTTCTCGGCGCCGGTTGGCAGGCCACTGTCGCTCGCCGCCGGTCGCCAGATCCTCGACGCTGCGTCGCACAGGATCGGCAAGCGCTGCTCGTAGGGCAGGCCGAGTCGGAACAGCGACGGCCCGAGCCGCTCCATCAGCAGTGCACCACGAGCGGGGTCATCGCGATAGAGCAGTGGGCAACCGATGCCGGCGGCGATTCGCAACACGGTTGCCTCGTGGTCGGCGACTCCCGCGCCGCGGGGGACCAAGACCTTCAAGATCGCCGGTGTTCCATCGGCCATCACCGCTTCGGTCACGAGGGCCTCGGTGCCTTCGTCGAACAGCGCACCGATCTCGATCTCCCAGTCGGCCGCCAGCCCGGCAACGAGGTCGGGGAGTTCGTCGATCCAGCGCGCAGCCCCGGCGGCCATCGCTCGATTCCGCACCACGGTGGGCAGCTCGATCATGTCGGAGTGACCACCTCGACGCCGTTGCTCATCGCGGCGGCGGCGAGTCGTTCGTCGTAGGTCAAGATCGCCTCGAGCTCATCGCCGAGGTCGAGCGCTGCCGCGAGATGCAGCGCTTCGAGGCTTCTCAGGCTTGCCGGCTCGAGCGTTCCTGCGGCTTCGAAGGTTGTCGTCGTGACCGGCAACACGATGATGCCAGCCAGGATCGCATCTGCCCGGTTCGTGGCGTCGCCCAGCCGCAGGGCCACCCGCGACAGTTCGGTCCGTAGGAGGTCCGACGACACGAGATCGCGCTCGCGATCGCGAAGCCACCGTCGAAGTGCGGAGGTCTCGGCCTCTCGCACCAGCAACTTCACTGCCGCGGACGTGTGGACGTAGATCGCCATCAGGGTCGGCCCGTCCTTGCTCAGTAGCGCTCGCCGTCACGGAGCTCCTGCAGGACGTCCGACGGTGTCGGCTCGCCTCGCCGAGGTGCCCTGGGCGCCGAAAGGTCGGCCAGCGATGACGTGCGTGCCGTCCCGATTCCGGCATCCAGCAGCTCTTGGATCCTCGATGTCCGGATCGGCACGATCCTTGCGACCGGCCGCCCTCGATCGGTCACGGTGATCACGTCACCGGCAGCGGCGCGGGCAATGACCTGCGACGCATTCTGCTTCAACGCCCGGATCCCGACCTCAGCCATGTTCTACATCGTAGTACATGGTTGTTACATCAGGGGTCAGACCCCAGATGTGACACGTCAGACGTTGGAGGTGCGGC
>JANNNB010000128.1:0-5285 GCA_031398325.1 Actinomycetes bacterium | reverse complement strand
GACTTCTGCGTCGACGACTTCAAGTTCGACCGCCAGGTACGGATGGTGGCCGCCGACTTCGGCACGCACATCGAGGCGCTCGTCGTGTGCGACATCGGCGACCAACAGGTCACGATCCACCTCGATGGCCAGACGGCGAGTGCCCTCGTCGACGCATGCATCGACTTCTACCGGCGATGCCCGTCGCTCACGACGGACGACCTCGATCGATGTCTCGACCGGGCTCGGACAGCGGTGCCGGCATGACCGCCTCCGATCCGCCGGCTGCTGTTCATCTGCAGGACGGTGGCGAGGTCGTGCGGGCGGCCGCCCAGATCATCTCGGTGTTCGATGGCCGACCCGACCTGTTCCTCGCCGCGTGTGCGAACCCGGTACGGGCGATGCTCGATGCCGGGGTCGAGCTCAGCCCGAGTGCCCAGCGGTATGTCGCACTCCGATGCCGGTTCGACCCGGCCGAGGCCGAACGGCTGGAACGACTCGCCCAGCAGATCGATGAACACCTCGGTGCGTCAGGCGACCTCGATCCCGACGACGACGAGGCGATCAGCGCAGCCCTGCGCAAGGTCGGTGTCGACATCGACGTTTCCGAACGGCCTGCGCCGAACAAACCCTCCCACCCCTCCGAGCCGGCGGCTTCGCAGCAGCCAGCACCGCAGAAAGGACAGCGCACGCAACGCACGCCCCGCGACGTGCACCCCACCCGACGCTCGGTGCTCGCCGCCGCCGAGACCCTCGGCCAGGTCCAGCGCTGGCGAGAGGTGAAGCGCGCCGGCCCCGACCCGTTCGAGGCGTACGCGGGCAGACATCCGGCGATTGGTCCGCTGCTCGAATACCGCAAGAAGTCCGCGACGCAGCCCCGATTCGCCACCGACGAGGTCTACGAGCGGCTGGCCCGCACCAAGAACGGACAACTGTCCGAGGGGGTCAACATCACGCTTCGCGTGCGCCTGAACGGCCCGAACGGCAGGGACGACGGCTGATGGCGAACACGGGTGGTTTCGAAGTCGTCGCCGAGATCTCGGAGAGCACGGTCGACCAGATCCTGCTCGCCGCCCGCAAGAGCAACATCATCCCGCAGGGGTTCGAGGAACCGGCCCCCATCGCCTTCGGGCCATATCTCACCGAGCGCGTCGAAGTCGTCGTTCCCGAGGCCGGGCTGTCGGTCGACCTCCTCCCGGCAACCAACTCGGTGCGGATCAACATCGGCGTCCAGATGGACGTCGAGATCCAGAACCCGCCCGTGCCGTCGGCATCGCTCTTCAACATGACCGCCGACCTCACCATCGACGCTCCACTCGGAACGATCCCGGGCGAGTCGCCGAAGATCGGCGTGCTCACCCAGAACATCGGCCTCGGCCAGGTCGGCGCCACGCTCACCAGCGGCGACCCGATCCCCCCGATCACCGAGACGCTGATCGCCGAGTACGTCCACGCCCGATGGGAAGCCGAGACCATCCCGCACGTCGTGCAGCAGACCGGCGTGTCGTTCGGTGGACGGACCTTCGACGTCCACTTCCAGACCTTCGACGACGAGAACGTCGCCGCCAAGCGGATCTCTGTCGACGTGATGGGCAACGACGTCACGATCGGCATCCCGTGCGCGCTGCAACTGTCCAACATCACCGGCCCCGGGCAGCAACCACCGAGCCCGCTGGCCGTCGTGGCCCGGCTCGTGTTCACCACGCAGCTCGACGTCCAACCCGGCCAGGTCGAAGCCGATCTCGGCAGCGCGAACGTGACCGTCGAGGACCTCGCGCCGGGCGAAGGCATCGGTGGGACGAACTACGCGCTGGTCCAAGCGTTCGTCGGTCCATTGATCACGACGCAACTCGGGCTGCGGGCGACGGCGGTCGCCAACGCGGTCGGGTTGATCTCGGTGCTGGTGCCGACGGTCGCCCAGATCGAGGCGTTCATCGCCGAGCAGCTCCACGCCAAGGTCGCCGCCCAACCGAACATCGGGCTGTGGACGCCCGACTTCTCCGGGGCCGAGGTGACCGTCGACGACGCCACCCCGAAGGTGCTCGCCGACGCGATCGCCATCGCCATCAACGCCCGGCCCGGCTCCGACATCGGCCAGATCGACAACTTCATCCCCGCCGGCGATGGCTTCGCGGTCGCCATGCTCGGTGCCAAGGTCATCGAGCTCATCGAGGCTCGCGTCGCCGAACCACAACCCGAAGGGCTCGGCGGGATCCCCCAGACCCGGACGGTCGAGGGCAAGCAGGTCGAGATCCACCGGCTCGACTTCACGCTGCGATCGGGGGCGATCCGTGGCGACGGCGACCTCACCGTGATCGACGCCGTCGCAGGAAGCATCGACATCGACGCCGGCTTCTGGGCCGACATCGGTCTGCGATGGGTCGACGAGGCCGACGGTCAACGCGTCGAACCGTTCGTGATCGACGACGACGTCAGCCTGTCGGCGGGTGCCTGGATCGTGATGATCATCCTCGGGTTCATCTTCGGTGGCCTGATCATCGGGGTCGTCCTGCTCGTCGTGTACCTGGTGGTGGAAGGGATCGCCGAGTCGGTCGGTGGTGAGGTGATCGAGGACGAGACCGGCCAGGTCAAGGCGCTCAGCGCATGGCCGACGACGCTCGACGGGATCGGGGAGATCACCAGCCGATTCGAGAACCCGGTGATCATCGAGCCGGGGGCGATCGTGTTCTCCGGCAGCATCGTCGTCACGAGCATGTTCGCGCTCACTGCGAGCGCGCCGCCCGACGCGCAGGGCCCGTACTTCGCGACCGCCCGCCAACCGATCAACCTGAGCGGCGGCGTCCCCGTGGCCGCCGCCAGCTACCACTGGCGCTTCGGCGACGGCAGCACGGTGAACGCGATCAGCGCGGTGCACGAGTACACCCACAGCGGTACGTACGTCGGCAGACTCGGCAGCGCCGTCGCCCAGCCGGGTGGCGTGACGCTCGGCAACATGACGCTCGTCAAGGTGCGCAACGTGCCGGCCGAGGTGTCGCTGACCGCGCCGGCGACGGTGAAGGAGGGCCAGCAGTTCGACGTCACGGTCGACTTCACCGACTCCGAGTGGCTCGACGTGCACGAGGTGGTCGTCGACTTCGGCGACGACACCCAGCCCGCCGTCCCCGCGGTGACCGAGACCAACACCGAGCCGGCCGCGGTCGGCCGCGCCGTGGCGTCGCACGCGTACTGCGACGGTGGGAACTACACGATCCGCGTCCAGGTGATCGACAGCGACGGGGGCATCGGCCTGGCGACCCACGACATCGAAGTCACGAACGTGGCGCCGGTCGTCACTGCGCCCGAGCGCATCTTCGCCTATCACTGCAGCCCGCTCACCCTGATCGCCCCGTTCACCGACGCCGGCTGGTGCGACACACACACCGGATCGTGGGACTTCGGGGACTGCAGCCCGTTGATCGACGCCACGATCCGCGAGCTCCACGAGCCGCCGGAAGGTGTGGGCTTTGCCGCGGCGACGCACACGTACCACGACTGTGGGCGCTTCGAGGCCAGAGTGGTCGTGGTCGACGACGACGGCGGGGTCGGTACCGACACCACCATCGTCGAGGTGGTCGACGTGCGGAACCGGACCTTCGAACGCGGTTTCTGCGTGCTCCCGGTGGGCGAGGTGGCCAACGAATGGGAGCCCGTCGGTCCGGATGGTGACGGCGACATCACCGGCGAGTTCCAGGCCGACCATTCGGTGCTCCGCGACGGCCGAGCGGCGCAGGCGATGCGCGGCCGCGGGCGGGCGGTAGGCATCCGCCAGTCGATCGGCGCGAACCGGGGCTGGGACTACCAGGTCACCGCCCACGTCCATGCGCCGGGAACCGACACCGAGATGGCCGTCGGCATCGACCCGGGCGGTGGGGGCGACCCGTCCGCCGCCGACATCGTCTGGATGCGGGCGCCGGCGTCGTCGATGTGGCGGCCCACGACCGTGCGCGCCACGGCGACCGGTGAACGGATCACCGTGTTCGTCATGGTCGATGCGCCGGTCGGCAAGAAGTCCGCCGTCGCCGTCGGCTACGTCGACGAAGTGACGCTCGTCGCCGTGCCGTGCCCGCTCCCGAAGATCCGCCGCCCGAAGGTGCCGCCGAAGGACACGCGACGCTGCGTCGACTGGGAGGGCGAGAAGGCCCCGCAACGCCTCGGCGAGGAAACCGAACGCGGTGGCCTGACGTTTCGCGCCGCAGCAGGTGAACTCCAGCTGACACAGAGCGGCGACGCCGTGGGTCTGATGCTGCCAGCACGCGGATTGCTGATCGAGTTCCCCGAGCCGGCCGGAGAGGTGACCCTCTCCATTCGGGTGTTCGGTTCGGCCGACATCCGGGTCCTCGCACTCGACGGGGAACGGCAGGTCGTCACCAGCGTCACGAGCACCGATGCCGAGGGTCAGAGCCGCTCGATCACCATCGACGCCGGCGGGGCCGAACACCTCGCCGTGGTCACCCGATCGGGCGCCGAGGCGTTCCTGATCGAAGTGTGCTGGGAACCCGACCGCACCACGCCAACAGATTCGAAGCCGCCCAAACTCACGAGCGCACTCACGAGCGCAGCAAGGAGCTGACCATGCCGCAACAGGACGTCACCATCAACGCCTGGCCCGACCCGTTGGCGATCACGCATCGCACCGACCCCGAACGGACGCCCGAGGTCGACATGACCATGACCATGCGCGCCGACCGACCCGTGCCCGTGTGCTTCACCCTCTGCGAACCGATCTGTGCCCGCAGCGACTACTCGATCGGCCTCTCGATCTTCGACAACCCCGTCGTGCGCATCCGCGTCGTCGGCGAGACCCGCATCGGACCGTGCGGCGACAAGCACGAACTGCCGCCTCGGCGCCCGGACTGCGTCGACTTCGGCACCCTGAAGCGAGGGTCGAAGCTCTCCGAGAAGTTCGACCACGACGGCGCCGTCGTTGAGGTCGGTTCGCCGACCGAGGTGGTCGACGCCGGAGGAACCATCGGCGTGCGGGTGCCACCAGGCGGGATCCGTATCGTGTTCCCCGCGGCGATGACCGGTGCCACGGTGCGCCTGCTCGCCGTGAACGAGGCGGGCATCGAAGGGCGTGCCGGCGAATCGCTCGTGACCACCGTGAAGGTCGACGCATCACCGGCCATCCAACAGATCGACGTTCCCGGCCTGGCGCTGACCACCATCTCGATCGACGGCGAGGGCGCCATCGTCACCGAGGTGTGCGCACGGCATGCCGGCGAACGCGACCGCATCTTCTGACAACCCACAGCAGAACGGAACGACCGTGACCGAACCCACCTCCCGGACCAGCGAACTCGGCGACC
>JANNNB010000127.1:0-2671 GCA_031398325.1 Actinomycetes bacterium | reverse complement strand
GGACAGCTGGGACTGGTGCCTCGACGGTGACGCCGTCCGCCAGAACGGATGGATCGGCTACCACGAGTTCTTCGGCACGTCCGGCCAGAACGACTACGTGTGTGACGGCGATCCGCGCCCGCTCGACGCGCCCGCCGGCACTACGTGGGCGATGACGTGCCGGATGGGTGATCGCACGACGACCACCTTCACCGGCACGGTGGTCGAGCGCACGACGCTGACGGTCGCCGGCACCGAGATCCCCGTGCTGCATACGCGCTACGAGGTCGACGTCGTTGGCGAGTCGACCGGTCACCAGTCGGTCGACGGCTGGTACCGCATCACCGATGGCCTGCCCGTGCGGGAGCACCTCGAGATCGCCACGAAGCAGGACACCGTCGTCGGCACCACCAACTTCGACGAGACCTACACGATCGATCTACTCACGCCGACGCCGACGTCGTGATGGCCTGACCGTCGACCGCCCGAACCCCGACGGAGTAGTCGACGTCAGCGCGACCGGTGGACGCCAGTCGCCGCTCCAGGGCCCGGAGGCCGATGCTCGTCGGGCTCAACCTCCTCGCCACCGACAGCGCCGAGCACAGCGCCGTCTCCTGCAGGTCGGTCACCGTCGTGAAGTGACCGGCGAAGTGGAGGCCGTGATAGCCCTGCCAATCCTCGAGCTCGTGGGTGGCGCGCAGCGTCGCTGGCGTCAGTGCGGCGTGCCGGAAGACCTGTTCAGCGACCACGTCAGCAGGCTCCTCCCGTCGCTGCGACGCCCAGCTCTTGAAGAGCTGCACCGGTCGGCCCGACGTCGGGTTGGTGCGGAACGCGCCGAGCCAGATCGTCGCTTCACAGAAGTCGCCGTCGACGCCGGCGTTGTGCGAGCACCAGTCACGACGGTCCGCCGGCATGTAGATCGGGTCGCGGTGGATGACCATCCGGGTCGTGTAGTACGTCTGGCGCCCGAGGACGTCGAGCAGCTCGGCTGGCACCGACTGCAGGAACTCGCTCGCCGCAAACGGGGGAGCGTTCACCACGACCTTCGCGTACGGACCGTGCCGGCCGCTCGGGGTCTCGACGAACCACGATCCGTCCACTTCCTCGACCTTCGACACCGCGGCGTCGGTGTGCACGGTGAGGTTCCGGCACCGGCCGACCATCATGTCCATGATCCCGCCCAACCCGATGGTGGAGCAGTACGTCTTCGGGCGCTCGAGGATGTTGCGCGGGAAGATGTGGACGAACAGCTGCAAGAACGACAGCGCCGACTGCGTCCTCACCATCTCGACGCTGTAACAGGTGAGCGACGAGAGCCATGGGAGCAGAGCGTCGTTCTTGAACGTGCTGTCGATGCGCAGCCCGTCGACCCACGCACCGACGGTCACCTCGAACGACGGTTCCTTCGCCACGAACCGACGGGCCGCCCGCACGAACAGCGCGAAGCTGATCGCGTACCGCGGCGTGCGCAGGGCGTGCGAGGAGACGAACAGCGTCTTTCTCGTCGCGGCGTCGAAGATCGCCAGGTTGCCGGGCATCGTGAGGCGCACGTCGTCGGCCGCGTCGGCGGGTTCGATGGCGCCGAGCTCCTGGAGGAGCGCCCAGTAGGTGGGGTGCGTCCCGGGGTTGAACGACTCCGCCCCGATGTCGACCACGACTTCGTCGTTGCCGTCGTGCACCCGCAGCGTCGACGCGTTGCCACCGAGCGTCGGGCGTGCCTCGAACAGATCGATCGACCAGTCGGGATCGCAGAGGTAGGCGGTGGACACTCCTCCCATGCCACCACCGATGACGGCGAGCCGGGGGGCCGGCGTCGCGGAGTCCTGTCGCCCGGTCACGGGGCGAGCGTAGTTTCGATCGGCCGCCTCGGCGACCGCCCAACTCCCGCGCCATGTTCCTGCTGAATGGCCAGCCTCGGCGGCTGCTCCACGTCACGACCGGCAACGTCACCAACACCGAACTGCTCGAACTTGTGGAACGTCATCTCAGTGAATAGTGCGGGCATTCGAGCGCGGTAGCTACGTCGAGCTGACGGGCGACTCACTCATCGTCCACACCGACCGGGCTGAACAGACCGGGGGTCAGTGTCGGGCAGCCGGGTTGTCGATTCAGCGACTGACGGGGCTCCTTCCGATTCGGAGCAACGTGAACGGGCGTCGTTCCCGAGTGGCCCAGTCACGGTCGGCCAGCGTGGGCGACGTCGACACGTTGCGTGAGCACGATGCCTCCGGACGCCTCGCTCCCGCCGCCGTACTGGTTCGCCACGATGTACAACGTGCGGCCGTCGTCGCCGCCGAGCATGCAGGCGAAGCAGCCGCGGTCGGCTTCGACCCTTGCGAGGACTTCGCCGCCGGACGCCACCCGGACGCAGCGCTGCTGGGGCACGCTGGCGTACCAGATCGCTCCGTCGGCGTCGACGCAGAGTCCGTCGGGCGCTGACCCCGGCCCGAGTTCGGCCCAGACTCGGCGGTCGATCAGGTCGCCCGACTCGGTGATCGTCCAGGCCGTCAACCGGTCGGCGTGCGACTCGGCGAGCACCAGGATGTCCCCCTCGCCCTCACCGTCGAGGATGACCATGCCGTTCGGGAACCAGACGTCGTCCGCGACATGGCGGCTGGTCCCGTCGGGCAGCACGACCGCCACAAAGCCGGGCTTCGACTCCTCGCCGGGAGGCGCACCCGGCATGTTCACC
>JANNNB010000096.1:0-9539 GCA_031398325.1 Actinomycetes bacterium | reverse complement strand
TGCGAGCTGGTCCGCGAAGCAGAGTCGGACACGACCATCGCGAGCGCCCACCCCACCGGCACCCACCCAGACGAGCTCGCCCGCCGTACAGAGCTCGTCGAGCATCGAGCTGCTGTACCCGCGCACGCGGGCCGGCAGGACGTCGGTCTCGATCGTCGATGCGATCAACGCTGCGCCGGACAGCAGCCCGAGGGCTTCGACGAACGCTTCCATCCCGCGACGTTGCGCCGGGATGTTGTGCCACGCGGGCAGGAACCTGGCGAACGCCCGTTGCTCGACCGGCTCGACCTCGCGCCGAAGTGAGGCCAGCGAACGCCGTCGCAGTTGCCGCAGCACGTCGACGTCGCAGTACTCCCGTGACACGCCGTCGGGTCGGAACTCGCCGAGCACGACCCGCCCGGCCGATTCGAGCGCTGAGATCGCGCCGGCGACGCGCTCGTTCGTCGAACCAAACCGGCGAGCGACGTCGGAGACCATGAACGGACCGTGCGTGCGGGCGTACCGGCCGATCAACTCCTCGAGCGGACGAGCGACCGGCTCGGTGAACGCCATCGGCAGGCCCAGCGGCAATGAACAGCCGAGGGCGTCGCGATAGCGGGCCGCGTCCTCCCCGGCGGCGTAGCGCACCTCGCCGCCCACGCCGATCTCGATCGCCCGCTTCTCCGACAGCAGCATGTCGAGCCACTGCCGTGCCGTCACACGCGCACCGGCGATGTCACGATCCGCTCCACCGTCGAGCTCGTCGCCGGGGTGTCCGGTGCCCTCACATCGAAGATCGATCTCGGCGATCGACAGATCGCCCACACGTCGCAGCACGTCGTGCAACTCGTCGACCGAACGCGCCCGCCGGCCATCGGCCAGACACTGCAGCTCGAGTTCGACGTCGGCGAGCACGTCGCCGTCGAGCAACTCCCGCAGTTCCTCGGCACCCAACAGGTCACGCAACAGGTCGCGGTCGAGCGCCAACGCAGCCGCGCGGCGCTCGGCCAGCGGCGCGTCGCCCTCGTACATGTAGGCCGCGATCCAGTTGAACAGCAGGCTCGACGCCATCGGGCTGGCCGAGTTCGTGTCGACGTTGACCACTCGGATCGTGCGCGCCCGCAACTGGCCGAGCACCTCGCGCAACGCCGGTACGTCGAACACGTCCTGCAGGCATTCACGAGACGTCTCGAGCAAGATCGGGAAACTGGGGTACTTCGATGCCACCGCGAGCAGGTCGGCTGCCCGCTGGCGCTGCTGCCACAACGGTGTCCGACGATCGGGACGGCGACGCGGGAGCAGCAGTGCGCGACCCGCACATTCACGGAACCTGGCGGCGAACATGGCCGTTTGCGGCAGGGTGCTCACGACGAGTTCGTCGATGTCCTCCGGATCGATCAGGAATGCGTCGAGCGGGAGTTCGTCGGCGGACTCCGGCAGCCGGATGACGATGCCGTCGTCACCCCACATCGACTCCACCGGGATGTCGAACTGGTCGGCAAGGCGCCGCTCGATCGCCATCGCCCACGGCGCATGGACCGGCGTGCCGAAGGGGCTGAGGATGCAGACCCGCCAGTCGCCGATCTCGTCGCGGAAACGCTCGACGACGACGGTTCGGTCGTCGGGGACGGCGCCGGTCGCCTCGACCTGCTCGCCCACGTACTGGACGAGGTTGTTGGCCGCGAACGCGTCGAGTGAATAGTGCGTCATCAACCGTTCGACCGCAGCCGGCTCGTCGAGGTCGCGGATCTCCCGGACGAACGCGCCCAGCGCCCGACCGAGTTCCAGCGGCCGCCCGGGCCGATCGCCGTGCCAGAACGGCATCTTGCCCGGCTGGCCGGGGGCGGGAGTCACCGTGACGCGTTCGAACGTGATGTCTTCGATCCGCCACGTCGACGCGCCGAGGATGAACGTCTCGCCAGGGCGCGATTCGTAGACCATCTCCTCGTCGAGCTCCCCCACCCGGGTCCCATCGGGCAGGAACACGCCGAACAGACCTCGATCCGGGATCGTTCCGCCCGAGGTGACCGCCAGGCGTTTCGAACCATCTCGAGCGCGCAATCGATCGTTGACCCGGTCCCAC
This sequence comes from Actinomycetes bacterium, assembly GCA_031398325.1. GTDB lineage: Bacteria > Actinomycetota > Acidimicrobiia > Acidimicrobiales > Ilumatobacteraceae > Sva-07. The sequence goes on along the minus strand of JANNNB010000096.1, from coordinate 7,477 downwards.
ACCAGGCGAGGTCGCAGCTCGGAGAACTCCTCGCTCGGATAGCGCCCCGACAGCAGATCGAGCACGTTGTTCAGCAACTCGTCGGAGATCTGTGCGAAGTTCGCGCACCCACGTACGAGGGTGCCGACCTCGGCCACCGAGCACTCCTCGACCGCGGCGACATGGGCGACGATCTGCTGAGCCAGCACGTCGAGCGGATTGCGCAGGAAATGCGTCGACTCGATCAGGCCGTCGACCATGCGGCGGGTGACGATCGCCGCCTCGAGCAGGTCGCCGCGATGCTTCGGGAAGATCGAACCACGTGACGGCGCCCCGACCGAGTGACCGGCCCGCCCGATGCGTTGCAGGCCACGGCTGACCGCACCGGGCGACTCGACCTGGATGACGAGGTCGACCGCGCCCATGTCGATGCCGAGTTCGAGCGACGAGGTGGCCACGATGCCGCGCAACACACCACGCTTCAGCTGATCCTCGATGACCACTCGCTGTTCTCGTGCGAGCGAACCGTGGTGGGCCATGACGAGTGGGAGGTGCGACCCGTCGTCGCCGCTCGGCGCGGCGGCCGCGGCTCCGGGCGCGACGTCGTCGAGGTTCACGGTCTGCTCGTCGTACAGCTCGTTCAGCTTTGCGGCGAGACGCTCGGTGGCACGACGGCCGTTGCAGAAGATGATCGTCGACCGGTTGGCCAGGATGCGGGTGAGGATCTCCGGGTAGATGCTGGGCCAGATCGAAGAACGCCGTTCGGTCAACGCGGCCGATGCCGGACCTGGAGTCAGCTCGACCTTGACCTGTCCGAGCTGGCTCATGTCTTCGACCGGGATGACCACTTCGACTTCGAGTGCCTTGCGGATACCGGCGTCGACGATCGCAACCGGTCGCTTCACCCCACCGGTTCCATGGCCGCCGAGGAACTCCGCCACCTCCTCCAGGGGTCGCTGGGTGGCGGACAACCCGATGCGCTGCGGCGCCCGCTCGGCCACCAGCTCGAGCCGTTCGAGGGTCAGCGCCAGGTGCGCGCCGCGCTTGGTGGCCGCCATCGCATGGATCTCGTCGATGATGATCGTCTCGACGCCGACGAGCGTCTCGCGCGCCGACGAGGTGAGCATCAGGTACAGCGACTCGGGCGTGGTGATCAGCAGGTCGGGCGGCCTCCGGATGAGCTTTTGGCGATCGCTCGCCGATGTGTCGCCGGTGCGCATACCGACTTCCGGAGCGACGAAGGGCTCGCCGAGCCGTTCGGCTGCGAGCTCGATGCCCTTCAGCGGGGCGCGCAGGTTCTTCTCGATGTCGAACGCCAGGGCCCGTAGCGGCGAGATGTAGAGCACCCGCGTGCGATGAGAGCGCCCTTCTGGGCGAGGTGTGGTCGTGAGCCGATCGATCGAGGAGAGGAACGCGGTGAGCGTCTTGCCCGAACCGGTGGGCGCGCAGATCAGCGTGTGCTCACCGCCCACGATGCGGGGCCACCCCTGCACCTGCGGCGGGGTCGGCTCGGGGAACGACGACGCGAACCACTCACGTACTGCCGGCGAAAACCCCTCGAGCACCGGGTGGGAAGCGATACGACTGACCCTACCGAGTGGGTGTGACAGGCCGATCTCGGGTCAGGCCGGGCAGCTCCAGTTCACCCGATCGGCGAACGCCTCGGCGACCTGCGCTGCGGGCAAGGCGCCGGATGCCGTGACGATCCGGCCCGCCTCGGTGACCCGCTCGCGCCGGGCGTTCGCCCCCATGCGTTCGAGCTCGTGCATGCCGAGCCAGTGTCCGGTCGCGTCGACACCGTTCAGCTGTCCGACGGACGCCAGGACCAGACTGCCCGTCGAGATCGCCAGGATTCCCCGAGCCTGCGCAGCCGCCGCAGCGAGCCACGCCATCGCCGCCGGGTCGTCGACCACGCGGCGCCATCCGAGCCCGCCGGGCACGACGAGCCACTCGGGCAGTCGAGCATCAGCCGCGGCGACGTCGACCACCACCTCTCGTGACGGCTCGACTCCCGGCACGCGACCGGCCTCCACGCCGACGAACAACACGTTCGCCCCGAGCCGATCCGCCAGCACCGTCACGGGGAGGTCGATCTCGGCCGTGGACACCCCGCGATACACGAGCACACCGACCGTGGGAGCCGGTCGTGACTCGTTCCGACCCGTCAGCGGTTCGAGCCGACGTGGCCCGGCCGGCCGGTGTCGTCGCGACCAGCTCACCTCACGCTCGACCCTGGATGTAGTCGTGGAGCTGATTGTTCTCGAGCTCGAGTTCGCCGAGCCGCGCCTTCACGACATCGCCGATGGAGATGATCCCCGCCAACTCGGCGTGTGTGTCGAGCACGGGCAGGTGGCGGATCCGACGATCGGTCATCATCGCCATGAGCTGGTCGACGGTGTCCTCACACTGACAAACCACCACGTTGGCCGACATTGCGGACGCCACCTCACGCCCGAGCGTCGAACCACCGTGCGCCGCGAGTGCACGCACGACATCGCGCTCGGACAGGATCCCATCGATGGTGCGCCCGTTCGCGCTCACCACCAACGCGCCGATTCCGTGATCGCGCAGCGATGCGGTGGCCTGCGCCAATGTCGCGTCGGGTTGCACCGTCGCAACTGCAGTGCCCTTGCGGCTCAGGATGGCCTGAACGTTCATCGAGTACCCCTCTCGTGGACGTGTCCCCCGGCGGCACCCTAGTGCACAAGTGAATCGACAGTGCACAAGTGAATCGGCGACCCACGGCGATTCCGGAGCGCATGTCCCCGAACGCGAAAGTGCCCCCGCACGGTGCGCATTGCGCACCGTGCGGGGGGCAACCTTCAGAGCGTCACCAGCGGTAGTGGGCGAACGCCTTGTTCGACTCGGCCATCTTCTGGATGTCGTCGCGCTTCTTCATCGCGGCGCCCAGTCCATTGGCGGCATCGAGCAGTTCGTTGGCGAGGCACTGGGCCATCGTCTTTTCGCGACGAGCACGCGAGTAGTCGACGATCCAACGGATCGACAGCGTGGTCGCACGGCGCGGCCGGACTTCGACCGGCACCTGGTACGTGGCGCCACCGACGCGACGGCTACGGACCTCGAGCGGCGGCTTGACGTTGTCGATCGCCCGCTTGACGGTGTCGATCGCCATGTCTTCACCTTCGAGCTTGCTCTGGATGATCTCCATCGCGTCGTAGACGATCTTTTCGGCCACGGTGCGCTTGCCGTGCAGCATGACCTTGTTGACGAGTTGAGTGACGAGGACCGACTTGTACATCGGGTCTGCGACGAGTTCACGCCGCGGTGCAGGACCTTTACGAGGCATGACTCAGCTCACTTTTCTTTCTTGGCGCCGTAGCGGCTACGAGACTGCTTACGGTTCTTCACACCAACGGCATCGAGCGCGCCGCGAATGATCTTGTAGCGCACACCGGGGAGGTCGCGAACGCGGCCACCGCGCACGAGCACGATGGAGTGCTCCTGCAGGTTGTGCCCCTCGCCCGGGATGTAGGCGGTGACTTCGATTCCGGAGTTCAGACGAACACGAGCAACCTTGCGGAGCGCGGAGTTCGGCTTCTTCGGAGTGGTCGTGTACACGCGGGTGCACACGCCACGACGCTGCGGCGAGCCCTTGAGCGCCGGCGTCTTCGACTTGGTGACCTTGGAGCTTCGACCCTGACGGACGAGCTGTTGAATTGTTGGCACGAATGAAACCTCGTTCGTCTGGTCGCTCCGGCGGCACCACGGCCGACGGAATGTGGTGAGTTGGGCGGGTCGAGCCCGCCCGCCATACACCGGGATGCCCGGTGAGAGGACAATGCATTGCTGCAGCCCCGAAAGGCTATGAGCACCCCGCCCAACGCGCAACGCCCCCACCACCGATGGCGTGAACAATGTGCGTTGCCCGTGCACATTGTTCACGCCGTGGCCGGCGATGGGGAGCGAGGTGACCGGGTCAGGCCGGTGTTCGTCTACATCAGCCGAACCAGCCGGCGACGTCGACGATCACGTGCGTCGAGGCGCTGGCGAAGATCTTCACCCGCCCGTCGGGTGAAACGCCGCTCACGACCACGTTCGGGATCGACTGGCCGGCGACGAAGTTGACGTTCGACGACGGGGGCAGCCCGACGTTGAACGGGTAGACGGTCAGGTAGCCCGACGCCTGGGCGTCGGTGGCGGTCACGTTGAGGACGACGGCCGTCGCCGTCGACGGTACGCCGGCGATGTCGGTCACCTTCACGTCGAGCGTGCCGCCCGCCGCGATACGCACCCCCGCAGGTCGCGTGTCGATGATCCGCTTGGGCTTCACCGGCTTGAACAGTTCTGCGGTGCTCGCCGTCGAGTAGTAACCGGACACGTCAGCGATCACGTGAGCGCTCGTGTCGAGGTACACGCTGACCTTGCCATCTGCTCCCACAGGAGCGAACACGACGTTCGGGCGTGTCTCACCGACTCCGACGTTCACGTTCGACGTCGCCGGCACGGGCGCTCCGCTGGCGTACACCGCTGCCCAACCCGCAGCTGCCGGCTGGTCGAGCGTCAGGTTCAACACCACCGATGGTGCGTCGCTCGGCACGCCGGCGAGGCCGGCGACCTGGAAGGTGACGACCTGGCCTGCTCCCGGCTTCGCCCCGCTCCGGGTGTCGATGAGCCGCGCCGGCGTGACCGGAATGAAACCATTGGCGGCGGTCGTCGAGAAGTACCCGAACACGTCGACGATCACGTTGGTCGTCTGGTCGCTGAACACCTTGATCGTGCCATCGGTCCCGAGTTTCGCCACGACCAGGTTCGGATCGGCGCCGCCCGCCCGGTAGTTGACGTTCGACGCGGTGGGCAGCGGATCCGTACCGGGGTAGACGGTCAGGAAGCCAGCGGCATCTGCGGCGTCAGCGGTGACGTTCAGCGCGACCGAGACCGCATCGGCGGGTACCCCGTGCAGACCGGCCATGGGGATCGTGACCGACGTGCCTCCCTGCACCTTGACAGCTCCGGGCACCGTGCGGGAGTCGAAGGCCCGCACGGGCTGGGCGAGCGGCGTGTACTTCGTCTTCGGCGTCGAGGTCACTCCGGACGACTCGAGAAAGACCGCAGCGTCGAGGATCGTGTCACTCGTGTCGGCCACGGCCAGGCGCAACGTGTTGTTGACGCCTGGCGTGACGGTGGCGAAGCAGGTGAGCACCTGGGTGAACCCGTCGAACTGGGTGTCGAACGGCGCCGACGATTCGGGGTTGTCGATGTAGATCTGTTCGTTCTTGTGGTCGTTGATCGTGTTGATCGACACCGGTTCTGGTGTCCCGGTAGTGGTGGCCACGGTTGCGCAGTTCGTACCGTTGACCTGGAAGGCGAACACGTCGTTGAAGCTGGAGTCGACGTACTCGCGGTACTCCTCCGACGCGAACACGTAGTTGATCTGGAGGTCCGTCGAGACGGGGACGAACGTCATGTCGAGCACCGCAGCATCACGGGTGGTGAGCGGGGCGACGAGCGAGTTCAGGAAGGTGTCGCCCGGCGTGCCGAAGCCGGTGCTCTTGCCCCCGGACGAGTTCGGACCGACGACGTCGGCGACCTTGCCACTCGACAGGACCACCCCGTCGGACACACCGACCGCGTCGACCACGCCGGCGCCGGCAAACAGGCCGCCCTGCCGGTTGTCGCCGGTGAACGATGCGCTGACCACGGTGACGCCGGGGCCGGCGATCTCCTGGGCGAGCGCCAACGCGGTGACCCCGGGCTGGTTCAGGTCACGAACGTTCCACGTCGCTGCCTGGACAGGCGCACTACTGACCCAGACCGCGCCGAACGATACGAGCACGGCGGCGGCTGACCCGATCCGGCGGATGAAGCGATGGTGCATGGCGATCTCCTTGTCGAAGGTGGCGAGAGCTGCGCGAGCAGCACTGTCGATCGTGAGTACTCAGAGTTCCCCCTGATACCGAGTTGATCCGATCGGCACCTGCGTGCGAACAACGGGTGGTGGTCTCGGCGAGGCGGGGGCGGGCCCTTCGCTCGAGGCGCTCTCCTCCCTTTCTGGGACCGCCAATTCCGTCAAACGATCCGAGAGGCCCACCATGACCGAGACGAACCATCCGACAACGGACAGCAACCCCGAGGAGACCCCACCCGGTGAGGCCCGTGCGCCGATCAACCGTCGGCTCGCGCTGACGCTGGCCGGGGCCGGCATCGCCGGCGCGGCCGTGGTCGCGAGCGGCAACCGGGCATCCGCCGCCGACGGCGACGCGGTGCTCGTCGGCGGCACCTTCACCGGAGCAACGGTGACGACGTTGACGAACGACACCGCCAACGCTCCCATCGCCGGGCCTGCCAACGCGATCAAGGGTGTGATCCCCAGCGCGACCAACGGCAGCCATTCCATTCTCGGAACCACCGCCGGTGACGGCCACGCGATCGCCGGCGTGAACTCCAAGCTCGACAACACCCGCGCCGCCACATGGGGGCGCCACCTCGGCGCCGGCCCCGGCGCGGAGGGCGAGAATGCCGCGGACAATGTCCCGCTCGCCGGCACCGGCAACGGTGTGCTCGGTCTGATCACCAAGCCGACGAACGGCAGCCACGCCATCAAGGGCGTCACGGCCGGTGCCGGTCACTCCATCGCAGGCGACACGCCCGCCAACGCCCAGGACGGCGCGGGTGGACCCAATGTCCAGGCCGCCACCTGGGGTCGCCACGGCGGCATCGGTGCCGGCATCGGTGGTGTTTCGGCTGCCGGCTACGGCGGCGAGTTCATCGGCGGCAAGGCCCATCTCCGTCTCATCCAGTCGAGCACCGCTCCGGCCGGACCGCCAACGGGGGCCGGCCACCTGCTCGGCGAGCTCTATGTCGACGGCGCCGGCGACCTCTACCTCAACCGTGCCGACGGCGAGAACTTCGCTCGGCTGACCAACCAGACCACCCTGTTCACCGACCCGCAGCGAGCATTCGATTCGCGTCCGGGAAACGCTCCGGCGAACCCGAACAAGGGCCGTTTCGCGAAGGGTGAGACCAGGCTCATCGACCTCACACAGTTCACCGACCTGCCGGCCGGTGCGCGAGGGGTGCTGATCAACCTCACCGTCAACGAGCCGACCCTCAGCGGCTTCCTCACGGTCTTCAACGGTGCGACCGCCGATGCGGCACGGCCGAATGCATCGAGCATCAACTGGGGCGTCGGCACACAGGTGATCGCCAACGGCCTGACCATCGGCGTCAGTGCCACCGGCACGATCAAGGTGTACGCGTTCGACGCCACTGACGTGATCATCGACGTCATGGGCTACTTGTCCTGACCCACGTGATCACCTGATCACCAGCGAACTGCTGCCGCGAAACGGCCCGGGCATCATGCCGGTGCCGGCGGGGGTGTGCTTGCCGATGTTGTTGGGGTGGTGGCGGGTTAACTCGGTGGCCCGTTTGGGGGGGCCCCGGGGGGCGGGGGCGGCCCCCAACGTTGGGGTTTTCCCCGGGGTGGGGGGGGGGTTACCCCCCCCGCCCCCCAACTCGTCGAGAACTTGAAACGGCC
>JANNNB010000071.1:0-1854 GCA_031398325.1 Actinomycetes bacterium | reverse complement strand
CGGTGGGCGGTGATTCGCGAGGCTGTTGCCGTGGAGGTCGGCGACCGGATGTTGTTGTGGTGTGAAGGTGGGCCGTCGCAGGGCAGGGCCACCACCTTTCCGCCGCCCGTCGAGGTCGACGTCGCCGGTGGGGTCTACGTGCTCGTCGACGACGGGCCGATCGAGCAGTGGCACTACACGTTCATCGACACTTCACACCTTTGAGGATCGGTGCAAGAGTTGACGCATGGCAACGATCAAGACGCGGCCGACCGACGAGAGCGTGACCGAGTTCCTCGACTCGGTGCCTGACGACCGTCGGCGCACGGAGGGCCACGAACTGCGAGCGCTGTTCGAACGGGTCACCGGGGCGCCGGCCGTCATGTGGGGGCCGTCGATGGTCGGCTTCGGGTCGCAGTCGTACACGAACACGACCGGCACGAACGACTGGTTCGTCGTCGGCTTCTCGCCCCGCAAGGCCGCAATGACGATCTACGGCATCCACGACGGCTACGCAGCTACGCCCGACCCCGTCCTCGAGGAGCTGGGCCCGCACACGACCGGCACGGGCTGCGTGTACGTGAAGCGCCTCGACCGGATCGACCGCTCCGTGCTCGAGCGGCTGATCCGCAACGCCTGGGACCTCTCCGATCAGCGGTGACGCCGGGCAGCGATTGCTGCACAAGTCACGACCGGAATCGGCCGACGAAGGTTGATCGATCGAGGAGGCCGCGAATGACGTCTGTTGCCGGAGGTGTGGCGTGATCCTCGCCGGCGCGTCCGAATCGCATCCGGTCGCTTCGCTGCTGATCCTGATCGTCGTGGTCGGCGTCGTCGTGCTGGTGCAACGCATCACGAAGCGCCGGGCCATCGCAGTGGAGGCCGGACGGGCCGCTGCGCTCGATCGGGCTCGTGACCAGCTGGCCGCCGAGGGCCAGCCCCCGATTGTGATCGTGGCGTGCACCACACCGGTGTCGTGCGTCAACCCCAAGGGAACGCCGTACTGGTTCAGCGATCCACGGATCGTCGCCCTCGCCGGCGGTGACCTGGTCACCTTCGATCAGCACGGCCACCGTTGCGAGACCGTCCCCGTCGATGACGTCGTGTCCACGGTCATCACGCGGTCGGCCTACGACGTGACGCCCGTGAGTGGCACCAAGCGGAGCTACCGGCCGTACGACGCCGAGGGGCACGCCCTGCTCGTGCAACTCGACGACGGGGTCCGTCGTGTGGCGAGCGCCCGTCAGAGTTCGGCGACGCGTCATGTCGAAGAACGATCGGCCGTCGGGTAGGCGGATCTCCGGACCTTTCACCAGTCGCTCGATCGCCGCGTACGCGTCGGTGCCCCTCGTGCTGCCGTCGATCACGAGCTGGTCGGTGAGCGTGTCGCCGGGCCCGCCGTATCGACGGACCACGTCCAAGTCCGGCTCCGACCAGTAGGCGTGGACGACCCGGATCCCGCCGAGATCCAGCCAGAGCGGGATCGTCATGAACCAGTCGAGAAGCTGGCGATGCGTCGGCGAGCCGAAGCCCACCGCTTCGATGAACGCACGATGCTGCTTGCGGTTCTTGGGGCCGTGCGAGCGGTAGTAACCGGCCGACCGTTTGTCGGTCGCTGGCTTCACGGTGGCATAGGCGACGGCGTTGAACTCGTGGTTGCCGAGCGTGATCTGTGCGGCGCCCGCTTCGACCATGTTGCGAACGACCGCGACCGCCTCGAGCTGCTGCGGGCCCCGATCGATCACGTCGCCCACGAAGATCGCCTGACGATCGCGGTGGCGCCACGCGCCCTCCCGCTCGCGGTAGCCCATCGCGTCGAGCAACCCGGTCAGGCGGTCGGCGTGCCCGTGCACGTCACCGATCACGTCGTAGCCC
>JANNNB010000064.1:0-22256 GCA_031398325.1 Actinomycetes bacterium | reverse complement strand
GCGAACACGGCGATGCCCGCTGCGATCAGGATGAGAGCGACCACGGCTCCGACGATGACGAAGGTGCGGTTCCGAGGGTTCACGAGATGGTCTCCAGCGTTGGATCGGCGTCGAGTTGATCGGTGTCAGCATCGAGTCTGTCCGGGAAGCGCACGAACAGCAGTAAGAGGATGGTGAGAAATCCGACGAGCGACATGGTCGCGAGCGTCACGAAGCCGAACTCGCGGAACCACACATCGGTGCACGAGGGCCCGAACGCCTCGCACGCTCCCGTGTCGAGCTCCGGACGCCATTCGATGAGGGTGTGGTATCCGGCGATGCCAGCGCCGATGACGGCGAGCGGTGCCGCATACCAACGGACGGCAGGATCGCGCCGAACGGCGCCGACGAACAGGATCACCGACAACGGGTACATGGCGATCCGCTGGAACCAGCAGAGGCGGCACGGCACGAAGTGGGCCACCTCGGAGAAGTAGAGGCTGCCGAGCGTCGCGGTTGCGGCGACCAGGAACGCGAGCCACGTCGCAGCATGGGTGATGTCGGCGCCGACCCTCGACGCCCCGTCGCTCCCGAGTGCCGCGGCGATACGCAAGCCGATCAGCAGCACCGAACCCGCCACGGCGACGAACATCAGCAGCGAGAAGAAGAGCTGCGCGCTGTCGGTCGACACAGCGACAAGTATGCAGTGCGGGCCGATACGTTCACGGTCGATGAGCGATGGCCGTGCAACGTTGCGCGAACTGCGTCGCACCCGCACGAAGCGCCGGCTCGGCTCGACCGACTGGTACGACATCGCATACCGGGTGTATCTGTTCGCGTTCGCCGGGTTGGTACTCGTCGTCGTGGTGTCCGATGCGATCGACGGATTGATCGACGACGACGTCGACGTGAACGAGTTGCTGACCAAGGGACCATCGATCCTCGGGATCGCCGTGATGCTCGCACTGGCGTTGGGCCTGCGCAGCGGCGCCGACGGTGGTCCGATCTCGGTCGAGACGGCCGACATCCGCCATGTGCTCCTCGCTCCGATCTCGCGGCGGGCCGTGCTGTTCACACCGATCTGGCAGCGTCTGCGCTCGACGATGTTCGGCTTCGGCCTCGTCGGCGCCGTCGTCGGACAGCTCGTGGCAACCGAACTGGCGGGGTCCCGGGCGGCGTGGGCCGCGAGTTGTGCGCTCTACGGAGCGATCGTCGGGGCGCTGTTCGTCGGCGCCGGGGTGCTCGCCCACGCGGTCCGGCTACCCCGATGGGCTGCCTCGGCGTTGGGCACGGCGCTGATCGCCTGGCAGGGTGCCGTGGCCTGGGGCATCTGGAACGACTCCACCGAAGGATTGGCCCGCATCGCTCCCGCCAACCTCGCCGGCAACGTCGCCCTGTGGGGCATCGACCAGCGGCCGATCGACTGGGTCGCGATCGTCGCCACGCTCATCGTCGTGGCCCTCGCGCTCGCGGCCGGCGGGCGACTACGACTCGAACCACTCGCGCGTCGAGGCGAACTCGTGTCGCAGCTCCGTTTCGCCGCCACCACACAGGACCTGCGCACGGTGGTCCTGCTGCGTCGCCAGCTCCGTGCCGAATCACCTCGGAACCGGCCGTGGCTCGGGTCGCTCGTCGGCTCCGCCCGCCATGCGCCGGAGCGGCCCGCGCCCGCCGCTCCGCGGGGGATCGGGCCTGCCGACGCGACCCGAAACACTGCGGCCCATGACCCTGCGAACGCTGACAACAATCGGCGACCTTCGGTCGTGTGGCGCCGAGGGCTGCGGTCGTTCGGGCGACTCCCGGCATCGCGTGTGATCCGGATCGTGATCCTGGCGGTCGCCGCCGGCACGTTCGGATCGCTGACGTTCACGTCCTCCCCGCTCTTCGCGTTGCTGCTGCTCGCGACGATCTTCGTCATCGGACTCGAGTCGATCGAGGCGCTCTCGCAAGAGGTCGACCGGGCCGACCGCACCGACGGCCTACCGATCGACCGGGGATGGATCTTCGCGAATCATCTCGTCGCCCCGGCGATACTGCTCGTCGTGATCGGCCTGATCGGTGCAACCACCGCATCGATCCTCGATCCGTCCCACGCCCTTGCCGCCTACGCGATCGCTGTTCCGGTGCTCTGGGGCGGTGCGCTCGGGCCGGTGGTCGCCACGGTGAACGATGCGCCGCCGTCGGCGACCGCCGCGTCGATGACGCTCACCGGCGCGCCTCGCGATTCCGATATGTCGATGATGCCGCCGGAGTTCGCCGGCTTCACCACGGTGGCCAGCACCCTGCTGCCCGTCGTGATCAGCTGCGTGGGCGTCGTCCCCGTCGTGCTGCTGCGACTCGACCCGTCCGCCGCGACGGGCGCCCGCGCCGCACTCGGCGTCGGCCTCGCCATCGCGCTGGCGACCACCTGGGTACGCCGACGCGACGCATGGAGCAAGAAAATTCGAGAGTTCTTCGCCGAAGGGAGGGCAGCCAAGTGAGCCGCCCCGAGAGCAGTCGACCCCGCCGAGCGAATCGGCCAGGATCGTCCAACCGACCGGTCTCACCGGCCACCGAGTCCACCGCGCCCTCCACCACCGCGCCCTCCACGAGTGCTGCGACCAATGCTACGAAAGGGCCGAGCCCGGCCGTCGACCCGGGCCCGGCGGCGATCATCACGCGTGGGCTGTGCAAGCGTTACGGCGACGCCGATGCGCTCGCGCCCCTCGACCTTCGTGTCGACGACGGTCAACGTGTCACGCTGATCGGCCACAACGGCAGCGGCAAGACCACCCTGCTGCGGATGCTCACCGGCATGCTCGAAGCGACCGAAGGGACGGCCACCGTCGCCGGACACCCGATCGCCTCGATCGAGTCGCGCGCCGCCGTCTCGTACCTGTCGGACCAGCCCGTCTTCTACGACGACCTGAGCGTCTGGGAGCACCTCGAGTACATCGCCCGCCTTCACGGCACCGACGACTGGGAGCAGCAGGCCGTCGACGTCGTCGACATGGTCGGGCTGACCGCACGTGTCGACGACCTCCCCATGACGTTCAGCCGCGGCCTCAAGCAGAAGGCGGCGATCGCGATGGCCTTCGTGCGTCCGTTCGAGGTGATGCTCGTGGACGAACCGTTCGTCGGGCTCGACCAGGTCGGACGCGAGGCACTCCTCGAACTCTTCCGCCTTGCGCACGACGACGGTGCGACGCTCGTCGTGGCCACGCACGAACTGTCGACGGTCACGTTGAGCGACCGGTTGATCGCGCTGAGTTCCGGACAGGTCACCTACGACGGCTCACCGGACAGTGCAGACGTGGTCATGTTGTCGGAGGGCGTGCACCCCTCGGACGCCTGAACGACCGGAATCGGCGCGCCCGCGGAGCTTCGGGCGGAAAGGTCGGCCAGAACCTGGCGGAAGGCCGCTGACGGGACCAGCGGTCGTCTAGCATCACCGCCATGCAGGAGTTCTCTTCCGTCACCGCCTCGTCGTACGACGCCGATTCCCTCGCGCCGCTGCTCTCGGAGAAGTCCGCCGAGGGCTGGGACGTCATCTCGATCGTTTCCGCCGGCACCAACATCGTCGCCTATCTCAGCCGCGAGGCTTCGGCGGGCGGCGAGGACACGGGTGAGATCGACACCCCGGTGTTCGCCGACGCCGGCACGGAACTCGAGGCCGCCGAGGTCGCGGTCGCCGACGAGATCGTGAACGACGAGATCGCCGAAGCCGCGATCGACGCAGAAGTTGCCGCTGACGTCGAAGAACTCGCCGAGATCGAAGCCGCCGAAGAGGCGATCGGCGCCCCGTCAGATCCGACCCCGATCGCCACCGCAGCCGTGATCGGAGCCGCCGATGGCATCCCGCAGTCCGAGGAGATCGTGGCCGGCACACCCGCCGTCGATGAGCCCGCCGGCTGGGGAGCAGCACCCGAGGAATCCCCCGCCGCGGAGAGCTCGGTCGAGGATCTCGCCGCCCAGGTGGCGGAGCCAGAACCCGCCGTCGCCGAGCCGGTCGTCCAGGAGCCCGCCGTCGTCGAGCCCGTCGCTGAAGCTGCCCCTGCCGAGTCGACCGTGCCCGCCGGCTGGTACGCCGACCCGTCGGGTCGCTACGAGCTGCGCTACTGGGACGGCACTGCGTGGACCGAGCACGTCTCGCGTGCGGGCCAGCAGTTCACCGACCCGCCGGTTGCCTGATCACGCCCTGAGCTCCTGATGCGTGCGACCTCGATCGGCCACGCCGGCATCCTGATCGAGACGCGGGGCGTGTCGATCGTGTGCGACCCGTGGTTCGTCCCGGCGTTCTTCGGGTCGTGGTTCCCGTTCCCCCGCAACGACCAACTCTCCGACGACCTGCTCGAACGGATCGAGCAGGCTGACTTCCTGTACGTGTCGCACCTGCACGGCGACCACCACGACACACCATGGCTGACCGCCCACCTGCGGCGGGACATCCCGATCCTGCTGCCCGATTATCCGACCCGCGAACAGCGACGCACTCTCGCCGAACTCGGGTTCACCGAGTTCGTCCGCACGGTCGACACCGAGGAACTGGAGATCGCGCCCGGGGTACGGGTGGCGATCCACATCGAGTCGTCGATCACCGACGGTCCCGGCGGTGATTCGGCGATCGTGGTGCTCGACGGTGACTCGATCCTCGTGAACCAGAACGACTGCCGCACCAACGACCTGGCCCAGCTCCGAGCACACGGCCCGGTCGACCTCCACTGGCTCCAGTTCTCCGGTGCGATCTGGTACCCGATGGTCTACGAGATGTCCGACACGCTCAAGCGGGCGCTGTGCGACGCGAAGGTCGACAGCCAGTTCGCCCGCGCGATGCGGTACGTCGAGAACATCGACGCTCGGGCGATCGTGCCGAGTGCAGGTCCGCCGTGCTTCCTCGACGACGAGCTGTTCGCCCTCAACATGATCGACGGCGACGAGATGAGCATCTTCCCCGACCAGCGCGAGTTCCTCCGCCGGCTCGACGCGGCAGGTCGGACCGGGATCATGAACATCCCCGGCACGACGATCGACGTGACACCGCAGGCCATCGACGTCACCCATCCCGTCGGCGACAGCGAGCTCATGGCGATCTTCGACGACAAGCGGGCCTACCTCACCCAGTACCAGGCCGACTGGAAGCCATGGCTCGACGACCAGAAGGCGTCGTGGGATCCGCCGACGACCGACCTCGTCGCGACGCTGCAGGAGTGGTGGGAGCCGCTGCTCGACATGGCCCCGACGCTGCGGGCCCAGGTCGGTTCCAACGTGCTGCTGCGCGCCGGCGCGCTCGAGGTGCTGATCGACTTTCCCGCCGGGCAAGTGCGCGTGTACGACGGGGAGCCGTACTCATTCCGGTTCGACATCGCCCGGGAGTTGGTCGAGACGGTGGTCGCACAGCGCGCCGTCGACTGGAGCAACTCGCTCCTCCTGTCGTGCCGTTTCACGGCGTGGCGAGAGGGCGAATTCAACGAGTACGTCTACAACTTCTTCAAGTCGTTGTCCCGGGAGCGGATGCGCCGGGCCGAGGCCGAGGTCGTGCGCAAGCTCGACCCCGACCCGGAACACACGCGCGTGGTCGAGGATGACATCCGCATCGGCGACTTCGTCGTGCAGCGTCGCTGCCCCCATCGCAACGCCGACCTGGCTGCGTTCGGTGAGATCGACGGCGACGAGTTCGTCTGCACACTCCACGGCTGGCGATTCGATGTGGAGAGCGGCCGGTGCCTCACCGCGAACGACCAGCCCATCCGAATCCGGCGAGCCGAACCGGACGCGTAGACCCGGTCGCCTAGTGTGGGCTGGTGCTCGATCTCGGCATCGACCTGAATGCCTGGCCGTGGATGTGGCTCGGCATCGGTGTCATCTTCGCCATCATCGAGCTGACGCTGCTGCCCGGTTCCTTCGTCATTCTTCCGTTCGCTCTGTCCGCGTTCGCGGCGTCGATCGCCGGTTTCTACGACGTGTCGATCGAAGTCCAGTGGGTGATCTTCCTCGTCGGTGGCGGGGTGTTGTGGTACCTGATGTATCGATTCGCCCGCCGCTGGGTCGACGACAACCAGATCGCCCCCGGCGTGGGCGCGGCTCGCCTCGTCGGGCTCAGCGCCATCGTCACCCGCACGATCGACCCCGACGACACCGAACGCCACGGCCGCGTGTCGGTCAACGGCGAGGTGTGGGGTGCCCTCACCGAGGACGACACCGTCCTCGAAACGGGCGCGAAGGTCACCATCTCCGAGGTCAACGGCACGCGCGTCGTCGTCCATGCGTCGACAGACGCATCGCTTCCGCTGCCGTCATCCCCAACGACCTCCCCACCAGCCTCCCCACCGTCGGCGCCGCCGGTTGCACCGCCCCTTCCCCCGTCGTCATTCGAAACCGGAGCCACATGAACCCGATCGCCATCGTCCTGATCGTCATCGCCATCATCGCCATCATCGTGCTGGTGAGCTCGGTCAAGATCGTTCGACCGTTCCAGCGTGGGCTCGTCGAGCGCCTCGGCAAGTACAACACGACGCGCGATCCGGGCCTCAACATCATCCTGCCGTTCATCGAGACGATGCAGCTGATCGACATGCGTGAACAGGTCGTCGACGTGCCGCCGCAGGAAGTCATCACCGCAGACAACGTGGTCGTCTCGGTCGACGCCGTCGTGTACTACGAGGCGACCGACCCGCAACGACTCGTCTACAACGTGGCCGACTTCTTCACGGCCATCACGAAACTCGCGCAGACCAACCTACGAAACCTGATCGGCGACCTCGAACTCGACCGGGCGCTCACGTCACGCGACACGATCAACACCCAGTTGCGCGACGTACTCGACGATGCCACCGACAAGTGGGGTGTGCGAGTGGTCCGCGTGGAGATCCAGCGCATCGACCCACCACCGGACATCGTGTCGGCCATGCACGCCCAGATGCGTGCCGAACGCGACCGTCGTGCGACGGTCACCGAAGCGAAGGGCTACCAGGAAGCTGCCATCGCCCGTGCCGATGGCGAGCAGCAGGCGGCAGTGCTCTCGGCACAGGGTCGACGGCAAGCCGCGATCCTCGACGCCGAAGGCGATGCGCAAGCGATCCAACTGCGCGCCGAAGCCGACCGGGCACGCCTCGAACTGCTCGGCCGGGGCGAGGGCGCCGCGGCCAAGGCGCGGCTCACGGGCATCAAGGAAGCCAACGCCGACCACACGGTGCTCACCGTCGAATACCTCCAGGCGTTGGAACGCATCGGTGACGGTCGGGCCACCAAGCTCGTGATCCCGGTGGAGTTCGCCGGGCTGATGGGCACGGTCGCAGCACTGGCCGAGACGGTGCGGCCGGATGACGACCTCGACGAGGTCCGGCCGAAGCAAGGACTGCCGATCCCCGAGGACAATGAGCGGGTCGATCTTCCACAGCCGGACACGATCGAGCTGCGGCCACGGTGACCGATGCGCCGAGCTGACGCTCCTCGTGCCGGTTGGTATCCGGATCCGCAGAGCCGCACCAGCCTTCGTTGGTGGGACGGTCTCGACTGGACCGACGTCCGCCGCGCCCCGCCGAGCAGCGCCGAAACCCAGGCCGCGTTCGAGAACGCCCAGTTCCGTGCCGCCGCGCCCGACTTCGGTCCCGGAGCGACCCGCGCCGCGGCGGCGCTCGAGGGCATCAACTCGACCGAGATGATCGAACAGGCCCGGGCCGCTTCACGCAGCGAGATGGCCCGGGCGACCGAGGCGTTCAATCTGCGCGCCCAAGCCGCACGCGAGAACCTCACGCCGCTGATCACGGAGTACACGAACAAGGCGAAGTTCTGGGTCCGACGCATCATCAAGCTGGCGATCTTCGCGTTCGCGATCTGGTTGGCGTTCCAGATCTTTCAGCAGGTCAGCTTCTGGAGCTGGGTGACCGATCGCATCGAAGACATCGGCAACGAGTCGGGACTCGAAGCGTCGGCCCTCCTGCTGTTGACGGGCTGACGCGCGCTCAGGCGCCGTCGTGGACCCAGACCGGGGTGGCCATCGGCAGGATGCCGCTGTCCCAGATCCAGTCCATCGCCGGGACGCTGACCCGCACACAGCCATGCGAGGCCGGGTAGTTCGGGATGCTGTTCGAGCCGTGCACGGCGACGCCGCCGACGAAGTACTTGGGCCGGTAGATCTCGCCGAGATCACCCTCCCACCAGCCCTCGGGTCGCTCACGGTTGACCTTGTGCAGGCCGCTCGGCGTCAGTGACACACCGGTGATCATCTCGCCCGGGGTGTTCTTGTCTTCCTCGGTGTACTCCTCGCCGTTGCCGGTCGAGGTGTTCAGCACCCACTCGGTCTTGCCGTCGACCACGAAGAACAGCAACTGCTTGGCCTTGTCGATCTCGACGAGCGTGCCCGAGTTCGCCCTGGCGTACGGACGAACCGTCATGGCGGTGAGAGCATCGGCGGTGCGCTGGTCGACCTTGCCGTCGGCTTCGAAGCCCATGTACTTCTCGAAGGCCATGACGGCTTGCGTGGTGGTGAGGCCGTAGTCGCCATCGGCGCCCTGCAGCCAGAAGCCGAGCTCGAAGAGGCGCATCTGGACGCGAGCGGTCTCGCCGCCGTCGCCGCCACCGACCGCGACGAGCGGTGGGTCGATCGGCGCCACGGGGATGATGTTCGGCGGCAACGTCGTGGTCGGGGCCTCGGTCGGAACCGGCGTGGCCGTCGTGGTCGGTGCTTCGGTAGTGGTCGGCGCCTCGGTCGTCGTGGGCACTTCGGTGGTGGTCGGTGCCTCGGTCGTCGTCGGCTCGGTCGTGGTCACGACGAGTGCGGCGGGCTCACCGGAGGCGCCGTCGCCACCGGCGCCGCTCATCACTGCGGTCGAACACGCGGCGAGTACGCACGCGCCGACGACGATCAGTCCGAGCTCGAGAGCTCGCCGACGGCGGGTGATACGCACACGAAAACACTACTGGTGGGTCCGTCGTCGTTTGCGGCACATTGACCAACTTCACGTCGATTTGTCATCGAGGTATCGCAAGATCCGGCTGATCGACGGGCGCTCGCGGGATCAGATCAGGGTCGTACCGATGCAGCAGCTGTGCCGTCGTCACCGCCTCGTGGTCGGGGTCGAGCCCGATCGACCGTCCGATCCACGCGAGCACGTCGCTGCTGGTCACCCCGGCGGCGCTCAACTGCGCGAGCGTCACCGCCCCGTGACGCTTGGCGAGCCGATGGCCATCGCGACCCATGACGAGTGGCACGTGCATGTATGCCGGCGTCGGGTAGCCGAGCAGCTCCTGCAGCTTCGTCTGGCGCGGCGTCGATGACAGCAGGTCGTCGCCGCGTACGACCTCGCCGACGTCCTGCAGTCCGTCGTCGACGACCACCGCCAGGTTGTAGGCGGGCACGCCGTCGTTGCGGCGCAGCACGACGTCGTCGACGACGGCCTCGTAGTCACCGGCGAACCGGTCACGGACGGTCACCGTGGAGTGATCGGACCGGAGGCGAACGGCGGGGGTTCGCCCCGCCGCCCGGTGTGCCGCCCGCGCGTCGTCATCGAGGTCGCGGCACGTTCCGGGATACGAGCCGGGGGGACCGTGCGGTGCCGCGGCCGATTCGGCGATCTCCATCTGGATCTCCCGACGCGTGCAGAAGCAGTCGTACACCAGCCCCCTGCGCGCCAGCCGTTCGATCGCCTCGTCGTACATCGCGAAGCGGTCGCTCTGGCGGATCACCTCCCCGTCCCAGTCGAGGCCGAGCGCCTCCAGGTCCCGGAGCTGGGCCCGCTCGTGCTCAGCCGTCGACTGGTGGCGATCGAGATCTTCCATCCGGACGAGGAAGCCCGACCCCGACGAGCGGGCGGACAGCCATGCGACGACTGCCGTGCGAAGGTTGCCGAGATGGAGATCACCGGTTGGCGAGGGGGCGAACCGTCCGAACACGCGAACCATTGTCGCTGCTGATCTCGTAAAGTCGGCACGATGGTGTGTCCCTCGTGCGGGGTCGAGGTCAAGGAGCAACAGCGTTTCTGTGCCGAATGTGGCGCGTCCCTGCGAGGTGTCACCGAGCCGACCGAACCGCTCGAGGTCACCGCTGTACCCGGGTTGCGCGAACCGACGGAAGCGATTCCCGTGGACGACGGCGAACCCACCCAGCCGATCCCCGTGTACGTGGGCGAACCGACGGAAGCGATCCCCGTGTACGAGGGTGAACCCACCGAGCCGATCCCGGAGTACCACGGCGAGCCCACGCAGCCGATCGAGATCGTCCCCGAGCCCCTGCCCGCTCCGACCCCGGTGTTCGCGCCGCCGACGCCCCAGGCCGTCGCAGTGGCGACGGCGGAGATGCCTGCGCTGTTCGACGGGCACGACGATGTCGTCACGTTCCCGACCGGACGCGAACCCTTCCGCGTCAAGTTCATCTTTCTCGCCGCGTTCCTCGGAGGTGTCGCGTCGCTCATGGCCGCCGTCGGCGACGTGGTCGACATCCGCACGACCCGACCTGCCGCGGGTATTGCCACCGGCACCTCGACGCTCGACGACATCGGCAGCAACCTCGGCCCCGGCGGCGTGATCGGTGCCGCCGTGATGGTGATCGGAGGGCTGCTCGCGTGTTTCGGAATCCGCTGGGCCGCTGGCTTGGCCGGCGGCGCAGGACTCGCACTCGTGGGGTGGGCGGCGTTGTCGATCGGCCTCATCGAAGCCCCGGTCGGGGTCGCCGAATCGATCACGAGGGCCTCGTCCGACGCGTTCACCCTCACCGTGACACGAGACGTCGGATGGTGGTTGATCATCGCCGTCGGCGCGATCGGCTTCGTCGTGTTCGTCTCGTCCGTGCGGTCGATCCGCCGAGCCGGCCAACGCTTCCTCAACCCGATCCTCGCCGCCGGCGGCGCCGTGTGCGCACTCGTGTTGGCCGCGGGACCGCTGGTGCCGGTCGGTTCGGCGACCTGGCGCGACAACCTGCAATCTCCGTCGGCTGACATCGATCTGCCGACGATCTTCTTCGCAGGGCGACTCGCACAGGTCGGACTGATCGCATTCGTCGGTGTGGTCGGATTTCTGATCGTTCGCGCGTACGGCCTGGGCCTCGTCGCCGGCGGCGTGTCGGTGGCCATCTGGCTGTGGATCACCTCGTTGCTCGAGGTCGGACCGCGTCCGGTCGGCATCGCCGGCCGCAATCCTGGCGCAACCGACACGGTGCCCCACGGGGTGACGACGGTGGGCGCGGTGACCACGGTGGTCGTGCTGTTGATCGCCGTCATCGTTGCCGTCGTGGCCGCCGCAACAGCCGACCCAGACTGAGGTGCACGTTTCGGTCGAACCCCGGAACCAACGCGTCACCCCGAACGACCGGAACAGCTGATACAGATGACGTCGATGGCAACGCACGAGCAGCGGACGATCCCGACGAGGGCGGGCATGTCTCGCTCAGCGCTGGGTTCGTCGAGAGGGGTTGCTCGATCGCGCACGAGTCGGGGTGGTGCGCCCCGCCCCCGTGGGTCCCGCGTCGCCTCGATCTCGTTCGCGTCGCTCCTGCTCACCCTGCTCACGCTGGTCGGCATCTCGGGTGGGGTCGCACAGGCCCACGCCGAACTGATCGAGGTCGTGCCGGCACCGAACTCGGTGGTCGCCGAGGCACCTGCGGTCGTCACGGTCAGGTTCACTGAGCCGGTCTCGCTGAGCGGCGGATCGACCCAGGTGTTCGACGACAAAGGCGCGGCGCTCGAGACCACAGGCAGCGTCTCCGGTAGCACGGTGTCGATCGAGTTGCCGGCTGAACTGGCCGACGGCACGTACGTCGCCGCATGGCGGGTGATCTCAGCCGATTCGCACCCGATTTCGGGCACGAGTGTGTTCAGCGTCGGTGCACCGTCGACGACGACACCCGTCGACGTCGATGCCGGCTCGGACGTGCCGGCCCTCGCCAGCGGCTGGCGCGTCGCGGCGACGGCACTCACCTATGCCGGCGTACTGATCACCGTCGGGCTGTGGTGGCTCAGCCGCCGCTGGTACCGGCTCGCCCGCGAAGTGGAAGGTGGTGAGGTGGACGGTGGTGAGGTGGAAGGTGGTGAGGTGGAAGGCGGTGTCGGGAACCACGAGTCCGATGGCGATGTCGGCAACCGTTCCGACGACGGCATCTTCGACGCACTCGCAGGCCTGGATCGCTGGCGGGAGATCGCCGCCGTGACCGGCATCATCGGGCTCCTGCTCGCCCTTCCGGCGCGCCTCGTCACCGTCGGCGGGGGATGGGACGCACTCACCGACGGTTCGTTCCTCCTCGACTCGCTGACCGGTCCGATCGGGGTCGCGACAGCGGTGACCATCGCCGGCACGGCCGGCCTCGTTCTCGTCCGTCCGTCACAGCCCGGCCGCTCCGTGCTGTTCGCTGGACTCGCCTGCACTCTGGTGGCTCTCGGTGGATTCGCCGTCGAGGGGCACACCCGGACGAAGGAGCCGGGTTGGCTCATCGTCGTCAGCGACGTCGTCCACACGAGTGCGGGTGCGATCTGGCTCGGCGGTGTGGTCGCGCTGGCCGTGACGTTGCGTCGCACGACCGGCCCGTGGCGGGCAAGGACGGCACTCGACGTGTCGTGGTGGGCCATGTGGGCAGTCGTTGCCGTCACGGTCACCGGCGTCGTGATGAGCATGATCGTGCTGCGCACCTTCAACGCGCTGGCCGACACCGGCTACGGCCTCGCGTTGATGGTAAAGGTCGCGTTGGTCGTCGTACTGATCGCGATCGGCGCGCGAAATCGACTGCTGTTGGTTCCCGCCATCGAGGAGTCCGAGATGTCGGACGATCCCGAGCCGGCGGAGTGGGCGGTGCGCAGCCTGAAGCGGGCGGTGGTGGTTGAACTCGTGGTGTTCGCCGCGCTGCTCGTAGCGACGGCGACGCTGGTCGGGCGGTCGCCGGTCGTCGCCGACGCGGACGGACTCGGCGAGCACGACGGCACGGGTGTCGTCGAACCGGTCACCGTGCCACTGTCGTCCGGCGTCGGATCGGTCACGTTCCTCGTCGATCCGGCGGCCGTCGGCACGAACATGGTCATGGTGACGCTGGTGGACGACGCGGGCGCTCCACTCGCGTTGGTCGAACCGCCGACCGTCGAGCTACGCGAGCAGACGCGCGGGATCGGACCGCTCGCGTTGCTCCCCGCCGACATCGGCAACTCGACGTTCCACGCCGTCACCGACATCCCCTTCGCCGGCACGTGGGAGGTCAGCGTGCAGGCCCGCACGAGCACGTTCGACTCCGGGCTCGCCACGACTGAATTCGTGGTCGGCGAATGAAAACCCGATCC
Organism: Actinomycetes bacterium; assembly: GCA_031398325.1. Classification (GTDB taxonomy): domain Bacteria; phylum Actinomycetota; class Acidimicrobiia; order Acidimicrobiales; family Ilumatobacteraceae; genus Sva-07. The sequence goes on along the minus strand of JANNNB010000064.1, from coordinate 9,045 downwards.
GACCATCCGAAACACTCGAAGAAGATGGGATGCTCCTCGACATGACCGTTCGTTCTCGTGCCGCCGTGATCCTCGGCGTAGCGGCCCTCATGTCCTTCGCTGTCGGCGACCCGGCCAGCGCTCACACCGCGACGGATGTGGTGGCCGTACCAGCGGGATCGACCGCAACCGTGACCTTGCGACCGACCCACGGCTGTGCCGGCTCACCGACGATCACCGTTGCGGTGCGTGCGCCGGTCGCCGGTGCCGTCGCCGAGGCGGTGGAGGGCTGGAGTGAGAGCAGCACACCCGAGGGCGAGAACTTCACCGTGCTCGAGTGGGTGGGCGGCGTGCTTCCTGCCGAGGAGCCCGGCGCCTTCCCCGTCGAATTCGTGGTTCCCGACTCGGTGGGCGAGCTGCTGCTGTTCCCGTCGGTCCAGGGCTGCGAGGACGGCAGCGAGTTGGCGTGGATCAGCGGGGATCCAGCTGCCGAATATCCAGCGCCCCGCCTGCTGGTCCTGCCCACAGGTTCCGAGCCTGCGGCGACGATCGACGACGTTCCGCTCGACGCTCCCGGTCGCGACCAACTCACTGCGATCGTCGACATCGACAACCCCTCCGGCGCGGAGACCACGATTGCGCCGGTCGAGTCCGCCGCTCCCATCACCGAACCACCGACCTCGCAAGCGGCTACGCCGAGCAGCGCCGTCGAGGTGACGACGACGCCGGCAACCATCGAGCCGACCACGACCGATGCCGCGACATCCGACCCGGAGCTTTCGGTCGCCGAATCGGTCCCCGACGCGACCGACGACGACGGGTCGTCACCGACGCCATGGATCATCGGCGGGGCGGTGTTGGTCGCGATCGCCGGCGGTGCATTCCTCGGCGCCCGACGCCGCAGTCACCCGACGACCTGACCGGTGCTCGGCGGTGCAGGCCCTTGGCCCGACGCCGATCAGATCGTGTAGCCGATGCGGTCGACGATCACGTCATCAGCGGTGCCCAGATGTTGTTGCTGGCGGGTGAAGGTTGCATCCCGGTCGCGGTTTGGTAGATGCGCTGCGCACCAGGCTGTGCGGTCGTGAACGCGAATGCATCGATACCCACGTAGGTCAACCCGGGGATCGTCGGTCCGAGGTCGGCGGCGGATGCCTGGGACAGGATCGAGGCGAGTCCGCCAGCGTCGGCCCTGAACGGAATGGCGCTCACGACGGCTGCGGCGCCGGCGACGGCACCGAGTCCGAGCAGAGCGTTGCGTCGCGTGACACCCGAGTCGGGTTGGGTCGCTTCGGTCATGGCATCCTCCAGTGGATTCGGGATCAGGCGCGATCATGAGTCTGCACCGAGTGGCGTGCGTCACGTCCGGGACGGATTCGGGACGGTCGAACAAGCTCGCCCTGCCCGTCATGTGCACCTGACCCGGCCGTAGCATCGCCAGCAATGGCCAGGCGACCCTCGACCGCTTCGCCGTCGTTGCGTCTCGGAGCATTGTCCGTGATCGTGGCCGTTGGCGCCATCGCTGCGGTACTGCTCCATCGCCATGGCCACACGCAGGGCGACGATTTCGCCTTGTACCTGCGGCAGGCCCAGAGCCTGTTCCAGGGGAACCCCGCCGAGGTGGTCGCCGACAACCGGTTCTCGGTGCTGAACTCGGGCCCGGGGTTCAGCCCCATGGCCTACCCGTGGGGGTGGCCGCTGTTGCTGTCGCCGTTCGTGCAGTTCTGGGGCCTCGACTACGACCGGTTGAAGCTCGTCGTCGTGGCGGCGATGTGCGTGTGGTTGGTGCTGTACTTCGGCATCGTTCGACGGCGCACGGGCACCGCGATTGCGCTCGGATCCACGGCGGTGCTGGCCACAGCGCCCGCCTACCTGTCGCACACCGACCAGCTGATCAGCGAGTTCCCCTACCTCGCCGCAATCGGACTGGTGCTGTGGTGGTACGACCGGACCCGCGAACGCGGCCCGCTGATCGGCTCGCAGGTGTCGGCCCTGCTGATCCTCGGCGCACTGGCGTCGGCCGCGTTCAACGTCCGGCGCGAGGGCGTGGTGCTGCTGTTCGTGATCGCCGCCGTGCAGCTCGTCGAGATCGTCGCCGCTGGGCGAACACGCACCGACGACACCGAGCGTGGTCCCGTGGTCGGCCTGGTCGAGCGGATGGTCGGCGAGATCCGGGCCGGTTGGCGAAGAGTCTTGGCACCGTACGCCGGGTTCGTCGCTGCGACGGTCGGGTTCCAGCTGTTGCTCCCGACGACGCTCCTGCCCGACAACGGCAACAGCCGATCGTTCATCCCCGACCGCCTCAGCGACGCACCCGCCGTCATCGCACGGCAGCTCGGCCTCGGCCTGAACCATTCGCTCGGCATGGTCGTCATCGCGCTGGCCGTCATCGGAGCCGTCCTCGGCACCCGGCGCCGTCCGTCGCTCGACGGCCCGCTCGTCGTGCTGACGGTCATGAGTGCGCTGCTCATCAGCACACACTTCCGCTTGATCGATCGATACTGGTTCCAGGTGACGCCGTGGGTGCTGTACTTCGCCGTGGTGGCCGTCCTCGAGGTTTCGCGATGGCTGCTCCGGCAACGAGCCGGCATCGCTACCGCGATCGCCGTGGTGCCACTGATCGCTCTCGTCGTGGCACACACGATCGTGCTTCCGGGCGACATCGCGAACGCCCGCGACTACAACGCCGACGGACGCACACAGTTCGGACCCGCGCACCCCGACGTGATCCCGATCTTCGACGCCGTCAGTTCGATCACGCCGCCCGACGCCGTGATCGCGTTCTATCGCGCACGAACGATGACGTTGATGACCGATCGCCGCGCGATCCAGACCACGTCGCTGCCCGTGATGCAACGAAGCGCCGACTTCTTCGCGCAGCGCCGCACCTCGAACTACTCGCAGGTGAAGCTCACGAGTGCGGAGGCGGAGGATCTGGGATTCGAGGAGGTGTGGCGTGACGACACCTGGATCCTGTGGCGGCTCCCGCCGGACGCCGGGCAGGGCCCGTGACGACACCGGTAGCCTCCACGCCCGTGGCGCCCGACTCCGACCCCGATCCGGTCACGGCATCCGCGATCGCTTCAGGGCCGGACAGCGACGTCCCGACCGGCAACACGTACGACAAGTACGGCTCGACGAATTCGATCGAGCAGCGGATGATGCGTGGGTTCATGGCGTCGCTCGATGCGATGCTCGACCGTTGCCCGTCGCCTCCGACGCGGGTTCTGGAGATCGGCGTCGGTGAGGGCGAGGTGATGACTCGTGTCCGCGAGCGGTTCCCGCAGGCCAAGGTCGTCGGCCTCGACCTGCCCGCCGACGATCTCGCGGGCGACTGGAGGTCGCGCGGCCTGTCCTGCATGTTCGGTGACGCGACCAGACTTCCGTTCGCCGACGGCACGTTCGATCTCGTGATGGCGATCGAGGTGCTGGAGCACATCCCCGAACCTGATCGAGCACTGGTCGAGCTGCAGCGGGTGGGGTCGGGCTCGTTCATCGCGTCGGTGCCGTTCGAGCCCGTCTGGCGCGCCGGCAACCTCGCAAGACGCCGGTACGTGGGCGACTGGGGCAACACGCCCGGTCACGTCAACCACTGGACACGCTGGGGTTTCAAGCGATTCGTCGCTCAGCGGTTCGACGTGCACGACGTCGCCAGTCCACTCCCCTGGACGATGGTCTTTGCCCGCGGGCGCTGAACACGGCGGGGCCGGAGCGCGACGAGCACGCCGACCACGACGCACGCACCGCCCGCGACTTCGGGCCGGTTCGGGGTCTGGTCCAGCAGGATCCACGCCGACGACATCGCGACGATCGGCGCGAGCAGGACCCACGGCACGACCGCTGACGACGGGTACCGCGACAGCAGCGAGTTGAAGACCGTGTAGCCGACCAGCGACGCGAGTATCGCCGTGTAGAGCGTGGAGACCGCCGCCCGTCCTGAGAAGTCGACGAGCGCGCCGCGGACCGCGTCGGTGCCATCGACGATCATCGACAACGCGAACAGCGGAACAGGCACCACCAGAGCGGACCACACCGTGAGTGAGAGACCGCCCTGCACGCCCGACGATCGCGAGATCACGTTGCCGATCGCCCATGACAACGCGGCGAGCAGGCACAAGGTGAGGGCGACCATCGTCGTTTCGCCACCCCGTCCGAACGCGACGATGAGCAACCCGATCGATCCGATGACGACGCCGGTCACCTGAGCACGGGTCGGCACCTCCCGGAGGACCCCCGCCGAGATGACGATCGTGAGGACGACCTGCGCCTGGAGCACGAGCGCGGCGATGCCCGGCGGCATCCCGGCGTCGATCGACACGTAGAGCAGGCCGAACTGCCCGAGCGACATGAACAGGCCGACTCCGAGGATCGTTCGCCACGTTGCGCTGGGTCGTGGGACGAAGAACACCGCCGGGATCAACACGACAACGAACCGGATCGCCGCGAAGAGCAGCGGAGGCACGCCGGCCATCCCCCACTGGATGACCACGAAGTTGAAGCCCCATATCGAGGCGACGAGCGCTGCGAGCAGGGAATCCCGTTGGTTCACCATCTCAGGATGGTCGCTTTGTCCATGAAGCACCAGCGAATGGTTATTGTCCTGATCATGTAGCATCGCTTCATGATCGATCTGGAAGCGTTCGGCTCGCTGACGGCCGTCGACCGCTACGGCTCGGTGGTCGCGGCGGCCGATGCGCTCGGGTACACCCCGAGCGCGGTGTCGCAACAGATCAAGCGTCTCGAGAAGCAAGCGGGCGTGTCGCTGCTGGAGCGGGTCGGTCGAGGGGTCATGCTGACCGGATCCGGGCGCCAACTCGTCGACCAAGGTGCCCGGCTGCTGGCCGACCTCGAATCGATCGAGGCGGGGTTGCATCTCGCCGCATCGACGGTCGCAGGCCACCTGCGCGTCGCCGCGTTCTCGACGGCCATGCGAGGGTTGGTCGCCCCGGCGGTCGCCCGCGTCACGACCCGACATGGTGAACTCACCGTCTCGCTGATGGAACGCGAACCGTGGGACACGATCGATCTGGTGGCCGCAGGGCAGGTCGACATCGGCGTCGTTCACAGCTGGGGCGACGTCACACTCGCGATCCCTGACCACCTCGAGGCGTCACACCTCGCGGACGACGTTGCCGACGTGCTGATGCCCGCCGGTCACCGACTTGCACAGCGGCGGACAGTGTCGCCGAAGGACCTGGTGGACGAGGGCTGGATCGCAACGCCGGAGGGCACCATCTGTCGCCAATGGCTACTGCGGATGTACCAGGGCACCGGGCGGCTCCCTCGCATCGCGCATCAGGCGATGGAGTTCGAGACCCACATCGCCCTCGTCGACGCAGGGCTCGGCATCGCCTTGATCCCGCGCCTCGGTCGCGGGCCGCTGCCTCACGGCGTCATCGCCAAGCTCACGCGCGACCCGGTCCCGTCGCGACAGATCACCGTCGTCCATCGCCGCAGCATGACCGACTCCCCCGCCGTCCGAGCGATGGTCGACGCCCTGCGCGTCAAGTGACGACGACGTCGAACCTGCCCGACGCCAAGCTGGCAGGTGCGTTTGGACGGCGCCTCGGCCGTCGCTCCGGCGACCGGCCCCTCCACCTACAGCAGTGAGGTGACCGGTGCCGCCCTGATCGTCATCGCCGCAGGGGTATTGGCGTACGGGGTCCATGACCTTCAGGAAGCGGGCGTGGTTCCGGGCATCGACAATCTGGCCTGGAACATCGAGGGGTATCGGATCACGAGTTGGTACGGCGCGATCATCAAGGGTTGTTCAACCTCGGCCCACAGATGACGGTCCTCGAGGTCGCGGTCTACTTCCTCTACCTGGTCCCCACGATGGTGCTGTTCCTGCGACCCGTCGGCGCGCCGCGCAATCAGGTCGCCGACGACCAGGCGCCGACGCGTGCTGTGGTCGAGACGGCCGACGCGGCCAGCTGACCTTCACCCACTCCACCCTTCCCAAACCAGGACTCACCATGCGAACTTCCCACGCCCGCCTTGCCGGACTCGGTGCGGCACTGCTTGCCCTCATGACACTGTCGGCCTGTTCGACCGAGACCGCCGACGTCAGTGTCGATGTCACGGGAAGCAACGATGCATGTTCGCTGTCGGCCGACGAACTGGACGCCGGCAGCATCGGGTTCGACTTCACGAACAACGCGGACGACGTCAACGAGCTCTATGTCGTCCAGGCCGACGGTGACATCGTCGCCGAGGTCGAGAACGTGACGACGGGAACGAGCCGCACACTCACCGTCGACCTCGTAACGGGCGACTATCTCGTGCGCTGCAAGCCGGGCCAGAGCGGCGATGGCATCGAATCGCGCTTCAGCGTGACCGGCGACGGCGGGACGCCGCAGGCCGATCCCGACCGCATCGTGACGTTCGAATCTGTGGAGTTCCGCTACCCCGACCTCGACATCGGTGACGTCGTCGCGGGCGAGACCGTCCGCTTCGAGATGACCAACGTCGGGACCCAACCACACGAGTTCGAAGTGCTGGACCCCGACGGCAACACGATCGGGGAGGTCGCATCGACCGACCCGAAGGCGACCCGCGGCGCGACCCTGACCTTCGAATCGCCCGGCGTCTACAGCTTCCAGTGCATCCTCGTCGACGAGAACACCGGCAAGAAGCACACCGAACTCGGCATGACGGGCACCATCGACGTCACGTCGGAGTGACGCAACGACTCCGCCCGCTCGGAGTGAGCCGAGCTGACAGCACACGGCGCGTGACCGTGTCGAGGCCCCTAGAAGACGGTGCTCCAGTCGTTGTTCATGCTGATGACGGTCGATGCCGGCATCGGGCGTGGGCGTTCACGGCGGGGTATGGTGGGCCGTCCTCGGGGTTTCCCAGTCGCCTTGTTGGCGCCTTCGATACGGGGCAAGCTACGAGCGAAAAGGGGATGACATGAGTGATGTAGACCTCAGCGAGTTGGGACCGGTCGACTACGTGGTCGTCGAGTTCCCCGCTGGCGCGACGAACTTCACCGGCGAGATGGCCGAAGAGCTCGTTGCCTTGGTGGATTCGGGCACGATCAGGGTGATCGACATTCTGATCCTGACCAAGAATGACGACGGCAGTGTGGACGCCATCGAGCTCTCCGAGGTCGACGACCTCGGCCCGCTCGTTGCGATCGAAGCTGAGCTGGCCGAGCTGTTGGCCGAGGAGGACATCGAACATCTCGCCGCAGCGATGGATCCAGGCTCGGTGGCCGGTGTGCTCATCTGGGAGAACCTGTGGGCGGCGCCGTTTGCGTCCGCCGCCCGACGCTCGGGTGGCCAACTGATCGCCGATGGGCGAATTCCGATTCAGGCGATCATCGCTGCCATCGAAGCCGACGACGCCGCAATCGAAGGAGATTGATCATGAGACCAGCACGAGTCGGACGAGTCGGAGTCATCGGCCACCCTGTCGCCAAGACGGCTGTCGTCGCCAAAGCCGTCACGCCGGGACCGTCACCGATCGCGAAGACTGCCGTGGTCGCCGCCGCGGTCACACCTGGCCGCCGCCGCCGTATCTGACGCGCCTGAAGCTCTGCCGATGAACCTTCCGGCCCGCTCCGGGCTCCAGAACCGTTTCACCCCTGGCGGAGCGAACGACTCCACATCAGTCGAACGACGGTGAAATCACACGTCGCGTCGATCTACGCGAAGCTCGACGTCGGCACGCGCTCTGAGGCGCTCGCGTGCCTCGGAGATCCATCCCGACACGACGCGAGTCTCGGAACGAGTTCCGTCCCCGTCTGAGCCACCGGCAGCACCGCTGCTCGCACCCACCGAAGCGAATGCCGACATCGGAGCACGTCCGTGTCGGAGTAGCGATTACCCGTCCGATCATTCGGCGTCCAGCCGACAAGCAAGGAGCAGTCCATGAGCAAGCAGTTCGCCGGTCGCATCGAGGTCGACATCCGGGACTCGGTCCAGGACTGGACGCCGTACGAGCCGCCTCGTGCACCGGCCGGTTCGCCGAACGTCATCTTCATCACGCTTGACGACGTCGGGTTCTCGGCGATGAGCGGGTACGGCGGCCCGATCCCCACACCGAACATCGACCGCATCGCCGGCGACGGAGTCCGCTACACCCAGTTCCACACGACCGCGCTCTGCTCGCCGACGAGGGCGAGTCTGCTCACAGGTCGTAACCACACCCGTAACAGCATGGCGTGCATCACCGAGGCAGCTTCGGGTTTCCCGACGGCGAGCGGCACGATCCCTCCGGAGAACGGGATGTTGTCGGAGATCCTCGGCGAACTGGGTTGGAACACCTACATGGTGGGCAAGTGGCATCTGTGCCCGACGGTGGAGATGAACCTCGCATCGACCCGTCGGAACTGGCCGAGCGGACGCGGGTTCGAACGTTGGTACGGCTTCCTGGGTGCCGAGACGAGCCAGTGGTATCCGGAACTGATCTACGACAACCATCCGGTCGAGCAGCCGTCGTCGCCAGAGGAGGGCTACCACTTCGGTGTCGACATCACCGACAAGGCGCTCGAGTTCATCCGTGACGCGAAGTCCGTGGCGCCGGACAAGCCGTTCTTCCTGTACTACTCGCCGGGCGCGTGTCATGCCCCGCATCACGCGCCGCAGGAATGGTCCGACAAGTTCAAGGGTCAGTTCGACATGGGCTACGAGGCGATGCGCGAGCAGACGCTCGCCCGTCAGAAGCAGATGGGAATCGTTCCGGCCGACACCGAACTGCCACCGGTGAACCCGCTCGGCACCGAGACACGCACCGGACCTGACGGTCAGCCGTTCCCTCCGCTCGACGTGACACGGCCATGGGACACGCTGTCCGCCGACGAGCAGCGCCTGTTTGCGCGAATGGCGGAGGTGTATGCCGGGTTCCTCGCGCACGCCGACGACCAAATCGGCCGGTTGCTCGACTTCCTTGACTTCATCGGCGAACGCGAGAACACCATCGTCATCGTCGTGTCCGACAACGGCGCCAGCGGCGAGGGTGGGCCCGATGGTTCCGTCAACGAGATGCTGTTCATGAACGGCATCCCCGACAACATCGACAACAACCTGGCGATGATCGACGAACTCGGCGGACCCAAGACCT
>JANNNB010000037.1:0-37686 GCA_031398325.1 Actinomycetes bacterium | reverse complement strand
GGGTGCTCGGGATTCCGGGGCTGATCCTGAGCTACTGGACCGGATTTGCGTACATCCCGCAGGTCCGCGCGGGAATCGCGCAACATCGGGCACGACAGTCCTCCGGTGTTGTACCGTCGACCTCTTGAACAGGGATACGGTTGCCCCATGAACGTCCCCGCCGAGCTGCGCTATTCGACCGACCACGAGTGGGTGCGCCGAGAGGGCAATCTGGTCACGATCGGCATCACCGAGTTCGCCCAGGACTCCCTCGGCGACATCGTGTTCGTCGAGGCGCCGGAGACCGGCAAGTCGCTCGCAGCCGGTGAATCGTTCACCGAGGTCGAAAGCACGAAATCGGTCAGCGACATCTACGCACCGGTATCGGGCTCGATCATCGCGATCAACGAATCACTCGATGGCGCACCTGAGCTGCTGAACAGCGACCCGTACGGCGACGGCTGGATCTGCAGGATCGAGATGTCCGATCCCAGCGAGTTCGACGCGCTCCTCGACGCCGACGGCTACCGGGCCCTCACCGAGGGCTGAGCCGGCCGCATGAGTGAGTACGTGTACTGCAACCAGTGCGGTCACCGCAACCCGCCGACGAGCGCGTTCTGCTCCAGCTGTGGCTCCCCGCTCGACTCGCTCGACGACCGAACGGTGACCCTCACCGTCGTCGACCCGTTGCAGAACGCTCCTGGCACCGACGACGATGTGATCGTCCCCGTCGGCGAACTCCCGACCGAGATCGGCGTCCTCATCGTTCGAGCCGGTGCCCAGGCGGGCGACCGGTTCCAGTTGAGCGATCTCGTCACTCGCCTGGGTCGCCATCCCGACAGCGAGATCAGCCTCGACGACATCACCGTCTCGCGCCGTCACGCCGAGATCGAACGCGGCCCTGACGGCTACGTCGTCTCCGACGCCGGCTCGCTCAACGGCACCTACGTGAACCAAGAGCGCATCGACAAGATGGTCCTGCAGCACGGTGACGAGCTGCAGATCGGCAAGTTCCGGCTCGTGTTCTTCGAACGCAACGATGCCTGAGCGGATGAGTGTCGACCGAGCGATGTCGCACCTGTCGATCGGCGAAGTCCTCGGGCTGCTACTCGAGGAGTTCCCCGATGTGACGATCTCGAAGATTCGATTTCTCGAGAGTCAGGGACTGATCGACCCCGAGCGCACACCGTCGGGCTATCGCAAGTTCTACGACGACGACGTCGAACTGCTCCGCTGCATCCTGCGCGAACAGCGCGAGAACTACCTCCCGCTGCGAGTGATCAAGGACCGTATCGACTCGGGCGAGATCGACCCCACCGGCGAGCAGGCGCGCCCGCGCGGCATCCGCAATGTGGGCGACCACACGCCCCATCACGCCGCGCAACACGCGTCGCTCGCCGACAACGGCGAGTTGGCCACGGGTGCTGCGGCACTCTTCATGCGAACCGACGGCGAACGAGCCGAACCTGCCGCTCCGGTTTCCACTCCGTCGATCCTCGAACCCACGCCGGCTGCCCCAGCTCCTTCCGCCGTCGCGTCGAGCGCTGCTCCCGCAGCAGCGGTCGCTCCGAGGCTGCTCCCCGGCGTGCTCCTCGATGCCAGGGAACTCTGCTCCATGAGCGGGATCAGCGCCTCCCAGCTCGACGAGCTGCTGTCATACGGCGTGCTCGCCGCCGAGTCGCGTGCGGAACCGGCGCTGTACAACGAAGATGCGCTCGAAATCGCCAACAACGCCAAGCATTTTCTCGATGCCGGCGTCGACGCGCGCCATCTCCGCGGATGGCGTGTCGCAGCGGAACGCGAGGCCGGCCTGCTCGACCAGCTCGTGCAGCCGCTACTGCGTCAACGCAACCCCGACGCCCGCGCTCAGGCGATGCAGCAGCTCGTCGAGCTCGAAGCGGTCGGTGGTCGGTTGCGTTCCGCGATGATGCGCGAGGCGTTGCGGTCGCACACCCACTGAGCACGAGTAACATCGACCTCGTGGTTCCCCTCGAGTTGGTCGGCGTCCGGGTGGAGATCCCGGCGAACACCCCGATGGTGCTGCTCCGCGAGCAGGAGGGCCGACACCGTCTGTTGCCGATCTACATCGGGAGCCCGGAAGCGTCGGCGATCCACTACGCGCTCGAAGGCGTCGTTCCGCCCCGCCCGCTCACCCATGACCTCTTCGTGAACACGTTGGCGCTGCTCGGTGCCGAGATCACGAGTGTCGTCGTCACCGAGGTCCGCGACCGCACCTACTTCGCCGAGGTGCACCTGAAGACCGCACTCGGAGAGCTGGCGGTGTCGGCCCGCCCATCCGACGCGATCGCTCTGGCCGTGCGCTGTGATGCACCGATCTATGCGAGCGACGAGCTGATCGACGCGGTCGGCCAAGAGCCGCCGGCCGAGGCCGACGAAGACGCCGACGAGATCATCGACGAGTTCAAGGACTTCATCGAGAACGTCAGCCCCGAAGACTTCGGTGTCTGATTCGGACGTCTGATGGTTGACGGGTTGCCCGCCAGTCCGTAGTGTTCACCATCTCACAAAGTCGTAGTTACGCTCGTGTCACCAGCGCGCGCTCAACACGATCGTCGTGCATGTTGGGCAGAACGACCTCGGAGGCAGACCATGGTTGATGCAAGAGTTGACGCAAGCGTTGACGGAGCAAATGACGGAATCGATCCAGCGCTCGCGGACCAGATCGGCTACAGCGGCACCCAGACCGCCAAGGTGGTCGGGATCTCGTACCGCCAGCTCGACTACTGGGCGCGGACCGACCTGATCCGGCCATCGCTCACCGACGCCGCCGGAAGTGGCAGTCGGCGCCGGTATTCCTACAGCGACCTGCTGGAGTTGAAGACGATCAAGAAGCTGATCGACGCCGGAATCAAACTCGAGCAGATCCGCAGAGTCTTCGACTACCTCCGCGAGCACGTGTCGACCGACATCGCGTCCGCTCACATCGTGATCGACGGCAACAGTGTCGTGCTGTGCGACGGTGATGAACTGATCGACGTACTCAAGCACGGCCAAGGCGTGCTCAACGTGTTGTCGCTCGGGGGAGTGAAGGAAGAGCTCGAGGCCGATCTCGCGCCGATCAAGCCGGACCCCGACGCAGTCGTCACGACCGACGCTCATCGCCGAATCGGCTGACGCCGCAATGAGTGTCCTGGGATGAGCCTGCTGACATCGCCGCTCGACACGCGCCACCGGGCGCTCGGCGCAACGATGGCCGAGTTCGGCGGCTGGGAGATGCCGATCTCGTACTCGTCCGGCACGATCGCCGAACACATGGCGTGTCGCTCGGCTGCGGCGATGTTCGACGTGTCGCACCTCGGCACCGTCCGGCTCCACGGCGACCGTGCCTTCGACTCGATCCAGGCGGCGTTGACCAACGACCTCGCAAAGATCGGCCCTGGCCGCGCCCAGTACACCCATCTGCTCGACGACGGCGACGCATCGGTGGTCGACGACATCATCATCTGGTGGCACCCCGACTCCGACGCCGGCCCGACGTTCGACGTGATGCCGAACGCATCGAACACGATCGGCGTCCGGAACGCGCTCGGCGGCGACGACATCACCAGCGGCCGCGCCGTGATCGCCGTCCAGGGCCCGCGTGCCGCCGAGCAGCTCGCTTCGGTCTTTCCCGCAGCTGCGGCCGTCGGTCGATTCCGGGTCGAACAGCTCACCTGGAACGGAATTCCGTGCACGGTCGCCGGCACCGGTTACACCGGTGAGCGGGGCGCGGAGATCGCGGTACCTGCTGTTGCCGCTCTCGACCTGTGGGATGCGCTGGCCGCGGCAGGTGTGACTCCCGCTGGCCTCGGCGCCCGCGACACACTGCGTCTCGAAGCAGGCCTGCCGCTCCACGGTCACGAACTCGGTGCCGGCATCACCTCGCTGCAGGCCGGCCTCGGTTGGGTCGTCGCCTGGGACAAGCCGGCCTTCCGTGGTCGAGATGCTGCGCTCGCGGAGCGGGCGCGCGGCATATCGCGGCGACTGTTCGGGATCGCCACCGACGGGCGACGGCCGGCGCGGGCCGAGTGTCCGGTGCTGGTCGACGGAACGGTGGTCGGCGAGATCACCAGTGGCAACTTCTCGCCGGTGCTCGGCCACGGAATCGCCTTCGCCTTCCTTCCGCCCGCAACCGCCGAAGGTCAACAGGTCGTGGTCGACGTCCGGGGGAAGGAACTCCCGGGCCACGTCGTGGCGACACCGTTCGTCTCCCGCTGACACCGGTTCTGCGACCGGCCGGACTCGCTACTTCTTCGTCGCCACCGACTTCTTGGCGGCGGTCCTCTTCGCAGCGGTCTTCTTCGCAGCGGTCTTCTTCGCAGCGGATTTCTTCGCCAGGGCCGTTGTCGCCGGTGTCGGAGCCGATGGAGGATCGGGCGTCATCGTTCGCTCGTGGACGACGATGTCACGACCGTCAGGCGTCGAGGGGGCTGGGCGGGCCGGTGCCGCACCCATGCCTGGCAACCGGAAGCCACCGAACAGCCCGCCAGCGGACTCGGCGAACTGGGTGAGTGGCCCGAGTCGTTTCGACATCTCGGTCATCACGTCGGTGAACTGGTTGAGCTGGGCCGGGAGCTGGGTGAAGCTCGGCGCGCTCAGCGTCTCCGCCAGTCGGGAGAGACCCGGCGCCACCGCCATCGCCGGCCCGCTCACCACTTGCATCATGTCGTCGGCTGCCTTCACGGCTCGCGTCACCTGCGGAATCGCCGCCTTGAGCGGCTCCTCGACCTCGGCGAGCAGCACGTTGATCCGCTCCGCCGTCTCGTTGAGGTTCTCCATGGTGCGGTTGAAGTTCTCGACCCCCCGGAGGAACTCGTCGACCCCCTTGCGGAACTGATCGAACGAGCGGATCGTGCCCGCCAGTGGAGCGGCGAACAGGTTGATCATCTCGGAGAACGGGTCGGAACGATCGTCACCAGCCATTCGCTCAACCTACTTCGCGACGATTCGATCGCAGCACGGATCGGTAGACCGACACGTACCGTTCGACCATCGTCGCCACGTCGAAGCGCCGGCAGGTGTCGGCGCGAATCGCCCCACGATCCAACCCGTCCACGCGTCCGACGGCCTCGATCGCACCGTCGGGATCCCTCACGAGGAACCCCGAGGCACCCTCGTCGATGATCTCGGCCATCGACCCGCGGTCGTAGGCGATGACCGGTGTACCGCACGCCATCGCCTCGACGACGCTGAACCCGAACGGTTCGTCGAAGTCGATGAGGTGGAGGAGCGCTTTCGCCCCGCCGAGGGTCTTCGACCGGTCGGTCGAGGCGACCGGGCCGAGGTAGCGGACCTGTTCTCCATCGATGTGCGGCTGCACCTCCTCGCGGAAGTACCGCTCGTCCTGGATGATGCCGGCGATGTCGAGCCTGCGTCCCGACCGCTTGGCGACCTCGATGGCGTGGGCGGTGCCCTTGTCAGGATGGATCCGTCCGAAGAACAGCAGGTGGTCGCCAGGAGCAGGATCGAGATCGAACGCGTCGGTGTCGATCCCGTGGTGCACGGTCGCCGCGTAGTGCAGGCGCGGGTGCCGATCTGCATCGCTGATCGCAACGTACGTCGTGGTGGCGTCGTATCGCTCGTAGACGGGCAGGATCCGGGGCGACGAGAAGCCGTGGATCGTGGTGACCACCGGGGTGTCGACAAGGCTGCTGTAACTCAACGGCAGGAAGTCGAACCCGTTGTGGATGATGTCGAACTCGTCAGCGCGTTCGAACACCGACGCGATGTGCACGCACTCGGCGACCTTCGGTTCGATCGTGTCGTCCTCCGACCATCCGTGCTCGACGGTCGCGTGCAGGGAACCCGTCGTGGCCGAGTCCGCAGTGGCGAACAGCGTCACGTCGTGACCTGCGGCGACGAGGCCATCGGCGAGCAGGGATGCGAACAGCTCCCACGGGCCGTAGTGGCGGGGCGGGGTCCGCCAGGCGATCGGGGACAGCACAGCCACCCGAAGGAGTGAATTGTGTTGCGAAGTGTGAATCCGGTCAGGGTAGAGGGTTGATCGACCGATGTCCGGGTACGGTCACATCTCGTCCCACCATCGGTATCGCGGGCGAGTGCGCCCCGCTTGGGTTGGACGGCCGTCACGGCGTTGTCGCCCGCCGCAGGCCCGTCGCCTCGTTCCGGCCGAACAAGGAGCTACCCGTGCCTGCCGTTTCCCCGGTCCACCCCGCCCTTCCGGGCGACGAGCCTGCCCGCTCTTTCGGCATACTCTCGACCTTCCCACCGACCTCGTGCGGGATCGCCACTTTCTCGGCGGCGCTCGCGGCTGGCCTGATCGGCCACGGCGCTTCCGTCGACGTGGTGCGATCGACGCCTGCACCCGAGATGGAGGACCCGCTGGTGCTCGCATCGCTCGACAACGCGTCAGCCGCGAGCGTCGCCGCCGCGGTCGACGTGTTGAATGCCACCGACCTCGCGATCGTTCAACACGAGTACGGCCTGTACGACGGCCCCGACGGGGAGTCGATCGTCTCGCTGCTGGAGCGTCTCGTCGTTCCCGTCGTCGTGGTCGCCCACACCGTGGTGAGCGAGCCCACTCCAGGCCAGCGACGCGTGCTCCAAGACGTCTGCCGCTGCGCCGACGTGGTCGTGGTGATGACCCAGACGGCCCACGACCGACTCATCTCCGGCTTCGGAGTCGACCCGGCCAAGGTCACGGTGATTCCACACGGTGCGGCGACACCACGCGCGAACCCCACCGCTGGAGCCCAGCGTCCGACGAGTCAGGGCCCACGACTGCTCACATGGGGCCTGCTCGGGCCTGGCAAGGGCATCGAGTGGGCGATCGACGCGGTCGAACTGCTCGCTGACCTGACACCGAGACCGAGTTACATCGTCGCCGGCGCCACGCACCCCAAGGTGCGGGAGCGTTCGGGTGAGGCGTATCGCGAGATGTTGGTCGATCGTGCGTCGAACTCGGCGACGAACGACGCAGTCATCTTCGATGACACCTACCGTGATCTCTCCTCGCTGACCGAGCTCATCCAGTCGGCCGACCTCGTGGTGCTGCCCTACGACTCTGCCGACCAGGTGACGTCGGGAGTGCTCGTCGATGCCGTGGCCGCCGGTCGTCCTGTGGTGTCGACTGCGTTTCCGCACGCGGTCGAACTGCTCGCAAGCGGTGCGGGCCTCGTGGTGCCCCAACGCGATCCCGAAGCACTGGCTGCGGCGATCCGTTCCGTGCTGACCGACCCTGAACGTGCCGCGGCGATGGCTGCCGAGGCCCGCCGTTTGGCACCCGAGCTCTCGTGGGCGGCCGTGGCCCGTCGATACATCCGGCTCGCTGACGCACTGATCAGCACACCGCCCCTGTCACTGAAGGCTTCATGATCCGCACCGCACGGGAGTCAGTGCGGGGGCCCTCGTTCGACCACGTGCTGTCGATGACCGATCGGATCGGGATGTTCGAACATGCCGACCACGCCGCTGCGCGACGTGAGCACGGCTACTGCACGGACGACGTCGCCCGGCTGCTCATCGTCGTCGTGCGCGAGCCGCGCCCGACGCTCGCCGTCAACGAGCTCGGTCGCACCGCGATGCGGTTCCTGGCCGATTCACAAGGCGTGACCGGCCGCACCCGCAACCGTCGCGCCGTCGGCGGTCGGTGGCACGGACGGCGCGGCGTCGAAGACTGTTGGGGTCGCAGCATGTGGGCGTTCGGCACGGCAGCGCGACGTGGTCCCGAGGACTGGTTACGTTCCAGCGCCTTGGCCCACTTCAACCACGGCGCCGGGCAGCGATCACCGCACCGCAGGGCGATGGCCTTCGCCGCGCTCGGAGCCGCCGAGATCCTCACCGCTGAACCCCGTCACTCCCGGGCCCGAGCGCTCCTGGCCGACACGATCGCAAGTATCGGCCCGGCGACCGACGATGCCTCGTGGCCGTGGCCGGAGGCTCGTCTGTCCTACGCCAACGCGGCGCTCGCCGAAGTGCTCATCGCCGGAGGGCACCTGCTCGACCGGCCGGATGTTCTCGACGACGGGCTTCGCATGCTGGCCTGGTTGCTCAGACGAGAAACGATCGACGGCCATCTCTCACCGACGCCGGTCGGTGGGGCCGGGCCGGACGACCACGGCCCGGGGTTCGACCAGCAGCCGATCGAGGTGGCCGCGATGGCCGATGCGTGTGTGCGCGCTCTCGACGTCACCGGCGACCATGAGTGGGATCTCGGCGTCGACCGGTGCATCGGATGGTTCGCCGGGATCAACGATTGCAGCGCGGTGATGTGGGACGACACGAGCGGAGGAGGGTTCGACGGACTCACCCCGCTCGGACCGAACCTCAACCAGGGCGCCGAGTCGACGCTGGCCATGATCTCGACCATGCAACACGCCGCACGCCGCGCCGCGCTCAGCGCGTCGTGAGCCGACCGAGCAGTTCGTCGAGCTGTACGACCGCAACACTCGCTCCCACGTCGGCAAAGCCGTACGGAAGGATCAGATGCCCGGAGTGGATCATGCCCCCGCACGAGTAGACGACGTTCGGCACATACCCCTCCCGCTCGTCGTCGTTGGCGGAGAGGAGTGGCTCCCCCAGGTGCCCGATCACCCGCGTCGGGTCGTCGAGATCGAGGAGCAGCGCGCCGAGGCTGTAGGTACGCATCGGACCGACACCGTGGGTGATCACCAGCCAGCCGGCCTCGGTCTCCAGCGGTGAACCGCAGTTCCCCAGCTGCATCAATTCCCAAGGACGTTCGGGTTCCTGGATGATGGACGCGTGCTCCCACACCCGGACGTCGTGGGAGGTCATGACGTAGTTGTTGACGTTGTCGTGCCGGCCGAGTGCCACGTACCGTCCACCGATGCGGCGCGGGAAGATCGCAATGCCCTTGTTCCGGGCCGCCGTACCCGACATCGGCGTGACGCGAAAGGTCCGGAAGTCATCGGTCTGGAGGAGGTGCGGCTCGATCCGGCGTCCGTCGAATGCGGTGTAGGTCGCGTAGTAGGTCACGGCGTCGTCGCCGACGAACCGCACGAATCTTGCGTCCTCCAAGCCATGGCTCTCCGCGGGCACGTGTGGGAAGAGCACCCGCTCGGACACCTCGGTCATTGGCGGGAACGACACCTGATACTCGCGCTCACCGGTCGGCTCCCCGGTGGACGTGCCGTGGGTCACGTACGGACCGGGCTCGTCGATCGTGACCGACGCATCGCTGTCCACGACGCCCGAACGGAACTCGATCGATGAGACGTGACCCTCGCCGATCGCCCGCAAACTCATGACGAACCGCGTCGATCCCACCGGGAGACCCGATTGATCGGGCGACGCGACGATCGAAGGGTTGCCGAGAGCCGCTGCCTCGATCGAGTACTCGTGGGTGAAATAGGCGCCGATCAGCAATCGACGCTCACGTGGCAGCCCAGCGCTCAGCAGGCTGTGCCGGTCGAAGTGCTGCGCAGCGATGCCGAAGTTCTGCTCGAGCCTCGTGTCGAGATCCCGGTGACGGCCGGAGAACGAGGCAATTGCCGCGTGAAAGGTCGCTGCCACGTCGTCGTCGGGCATTGCGAGGAGGCGTTGCAGCACCATCTGCATCCGTGTCGACCCGTCGGGGAAGATCTCCTCACGCGGCAGGAAGGGCTTGGTGATCACACGTCGGGCGTCAGGGGTGAACCGCACTGCGGCGCAACGGTCAACCGTGAGTTCTTCCATGGAGGCACTCCCGGGTCGACGAACGGCCAGGGTACCGCCGTCTCGGTTCAGGACAGCCCTTCTCGGCGGCCGTTCAGGTGATCCGGCGCGCACGCAGCACCACGTCATCGACATGGTGCGACGCCGATGCCGCACCCGCCGGTCGTGGTCGTCGTTCGTGCAGCTCGATGTCCCAATCTGGAGAACCGTCGAGCGCGGCCACGAAGTCGTCGACGCGCACGAAGGCGTCGGCGTCGAAGAGCCGGCTGTGGGTTCGGGTGTCGATCGGCGTCCGCATCGGTGCGAGGTCGTGGCCCACGACGAGCAGCGTGCCACCCGGTGCGACCGCGTGGATCACGTTGTCGAGCGCGCGGCCATCGGGCGAGCGGGGGATCGACGCGTACTGAGCCGACACCAGATCGAAGCCAGAGCGCTCGAACGCGTCTGGAGCGTTCGCGTCGACGTGGAGCGTCCCGACCTGCACGCTTCGTTGTCCGGCCGCCGCGCTCACACGCCCGAGCCCAAGCTGTGAGATGTCGCTCGCTGTGACGTGCCACCCCTGCTCGGCGAGCCAGATGGCGTCACCGCCTTCGCCCGCTCCGACGTCGAGCGCGCGCCCGGGCGAGAGGTTGCGCACCTCGTTGACCATGGTGCCGTTCGGATTTCCGCTCCAGATCTGGTCGCCACCGTAGCGCCGGTCCCAGTCGGCCTCGTTCGCAGAGGGACGAGCGGCGGCGCGCAGGTCTTCCTCGGCGAGGCTGAAGCTGATCATCGCGCCGACCCGGCTGCCGTTCGCTGCTGCGTGCAACACCTGGTGGCTCGGATCGGTCACGTTGCCCGCCGCGTACACGCCCGCCACCGCGGTCTGGCCCATGTCGTCGGTCTCGAGGAAGTCGCCGAGGCCGGAGGCGTGGGGTGCGGGCAACAGTCCGAGCGACGCGAACGGTTCCGCACGTACTCGGAAGCGTGGCCCGACGGCGATCACATCGGCGTCGATGCGTCGACCGTCTGCCAGTTCCACCCCCGCCACCCGGCCGGTCGCGTCGGTGAGCACCCGACGGACGGGACCGTCGACGACGACCTCGGCACCGCCGGCGCGCAGGAGCTCGACCGCGTCGACCGTGTCCTGGACACCGGCGTCGTCGAGCTCGTGAAGCACCACGGTCAGGTGTCGGGTCAGGTGGCGGAACAGTTGGGCAGGGTGCAGACCCACGGGATGGGTGACGATCTGAACGATTCGCTGGTCGCGAACCTCGTAGCCGTGGCAGAAAGGGCAGTGGATGACGTCACGTCCCCAGTGCGGCGCGAGCCCCTCGATGGCCGGGAGTAGGTCGACGAGCCCCGTTGCCGCGAGCACGCGTCGCGCCACGATCGAGTGACCGCCGACGAGTTCGATCAGGAAGCGTCCGTCCTCGGTGCGGGTGACGTCGGTGGAGCGACCGGCGATGACCTCACCGCCGTAGCTGCGCACCTCCTCGCGGCCGGTCGCGGTGAGATCGCCGGGCGCAATGCCCTCTGCACCGAGGTAACCGTGCATGTGCACAGCGGGGGCGTTGCGCGGCTCTCCCGCATCGACGACGATGACCGACCGGCGCTGGCGTACGAGTTGGAGCGCTGCAGCGAGGCCGGCGGCAGAGCCCCCGACAACCGCCACGTCGCAGTGCCGTTCGATGGACTGGTGTGAATGCTCGCTCATGGTTTCGACGATAGACACCACCACTGCATCTGCATAACGTCTTGCAGTATCCGCAAGAGATGAAGGGACGCCAACTCTGATCAGCTGATGCTCGACGCGTACGCCTCGAGCGGTTCGCACGAGCAGACGAGATTGCGGTCGCCGTACGCTCCGTCGATTCGCGACACCGGCGGAAAGTATTTCGACACCCGCAGAGAGGGGAGTGGGAACGCCCCGACCGCGCGACTGTAACAACGGTCCCACTCGCCGAGGAGTTCCTCGGAGGTGTGCGGGGCATGACGGAGCGGGCTGTCCTCGACCGGCCAGTCACCCGATGCGACTCGTCCGATCTCGCCGGCGATGGCGATCATCGCATCGCAGAAGCGATCGAGTTCACGCAGTGTCTCGCTCTCGGTCGGCTCGATCATCAGCGTCCCCGAGACCGGGAAGCTCATGGTCGGCGCGTGGAACCCGTAGTCCATCAAGCGCTTCGCGATGTCGTCGACCGTGACTCCGGTCGCCTTGGTGATCGGCCGGATGTCGATGATGCACTCGTGGGCCACCCGGCCGTTCGCCCCCCGATACAGCACGGGGAAGTGAGGGTCGAGACGCTCGGCGATGTAGTTGGCCGACAGCACGGCGATCGCCGTGGCTTCGGTCAACCCCTTGCCACCCATCATCTCGATGTACATCCACGGGATCGGCAAGATGCCGGCCGATCCGTGCGGCGCCGCCGAAACTGCACCGGTCGAGGTGTCGGGGTCAAGGGGATGACCTGGAAGGAACGGTGCGAGGTGGGCGCGAACGCCGACCGGGCCGACGCCCGGACCGCCTCCGCCGTGAGGAATGCAGAACGTCTTGTGCAGATTCAAGTGGCTCACGTCGGCACCGAAGTCGCCAGGGCGAGCGTGGCCGACGAGCGCGTTCAGATTCGCACCGTCGACGTACACCTGGCCGCCGGCGTCGTGGATGAGTGCACACAGGTCACGCACCTCGGACTCGAAGACGCCGTGGGTCGATGGGTAGGTGATCATGATCGCGGCGAGCCGGTCGCCGACGGCGGCCACCTTCGAGCGCACATCGTCGAGGTCGATGTTGCCCTGATCGTCACACGCGACGACGGTGACATCCATCCCGGCCATGACTGCACTCGCTGCGTTCGTGCCGTGGGCGCTCGATGGGATCAGGCAGACGGTGCGATCGAAGTGGCCGCGGGAGCGGTGATAGCCGCGGATCGCGAGGAGCCCGGCGAGTTCGCCCTGGCTTCCCGCATTCGGCTGCACGCTGACCTCGTCGTACCCCGTGATCACTGCGAGACGTCGCTCCAGGTCGGCGATCATGGTCTCGTACCCGGTCACCTGATCGGCGGGAGAGTAGGGGTGGACGTCAGCGAACTCCGGCCACGTGATCGGGACCATTTCGGAGGTGGCATTGAGCTTCATCGTGCACGACCCGAGCGGGATCATGGTCCGGTCGAGCGCGAGGTCGCGGTCGCTCAGCCGGCGCAGGTAGCGCAACATCTCGTGCTCGCTGTGATACCGGTCGAAGACGGACTGCGTGAGGAAGTCATCCGTTCGACGAAGGCCTCTCGGAAGGCCATCGGTGACCCCGTCGATCTGGTCTCGGGCGATGGGCGAGCCACCCAGCGCCGCGACCACCTGCTCGACCGTATCGAGCGTGCTCGTCTCGTCGAAGGTCATGCTCACCGTGGTCGGGCCGACGCGACGGATGTTGTAGCCGGCCACCAACGCAGCGGCGAGCGCTTGGTCGGCATCGGCCACTCGGACTGCGACCGTGTCGAACCACGTGTCGTGCAAGAGTTCGAGGCCACCCGATCGGAACCCGGCGGCGGCCACCGATGTGAGCCGCTGTACCCGTTCGGCGATTCTCGTCAGGCCATCCCGTCCGTGCCAGGCGGCGTAGAGACCGGCGATGTTGGCGAGCAGCACCTGCGCAGTGCAGATGTTCGACGTGGCCTTTTCCCGGCGGATGTGCTGTTCACGCGTCTGCAGCGCCAGACGCAGTGCAGGTCGTCCAGCGGTGTCGGTACTGACACCGACGATCCGTCCCGGCATCGCCCGGGCGGCCGACTCTCGGGTGGCGACGAACGCCGCGTGAGGCCCTCCGAAGCCCATCGGAACGCCGAAGCGTTGGGCGGATCCGACGGCGATGTCCGCTCCCAGCTGGCCGGGGGGTGCGGTCAACACGCACGCCAACGGGTCGGTGATCATGACGGCGATGCCGCCGAGCTCGTGGACCCGAGCGATGGCGCTCGTCCAGTCGACGACGGAGCCGGTCGATGTGGGAAGACTGAACACGGCGCCGAACAGGCCTGTGTCGGTGTCGAGCAGATCCAGGCCACCGACGACGAGCTCGATGCCGATCGGATCAGCTCGTGTCTGCATCACTGCGAGTGTCTGTGGGTGGGTGTCGGCGTGGACGAAGAATCGATCAGACGTGCTCTTGGAGAGTCGCCGCGCCATCGTCATCGCCTCCGCTGCGGCTGTCGCCTCGTCGAGGAGCGAGGCGTTGGCCACGTCCAAGCCCGTCAGCTCGGTGACCAGCGTCTGGAAGTTGAGGATCGCTTCGAGGCGCCCTTGGCTGATCTCGGGCTGATACGGCGTGTACGCCGTGTACCAGGCCGGGTTCTCGAGCACGTTGCGGGCGATGACCGGAGGGGTGAGCGTGCCGACGTAGCCCATCCCGATCAAGCTGGTGACGGCCGCGTTCTGCTCGGCGAGCGCCCGCAGGCGTTCGATGGCGATGTGTTCGGGAACGGCGTCGGGCAGGTCCAACGCTTCGATCGAGCGGATCGTCGCCGGCACGGTTTCGTCGAGGAGCGCCTGCACGCTCGGCGAGCCAACGGCGGCGAGCATGACGTCGACGTCGGCGGGGGAGGGCCCGATGTGGCGACGGACGAACTCGTCGGGTTCGAAGAGATCGTCGAGAGATACAGGAACTCGGGATTCGGACACAGGGGCCTCCACGTCGTCGGTGTTGGTTCCCCCGCTGTCATCGATACCTGAGAGTTTTGACCGCAGACCGGACGTCGAGACCGGACACCTGCGGCTTTCCCCATCGGCGGACCCCGTGATCCTCCCGAAGGGGGAGCACGACGTCGCTTTCCAGCGTGCCTGACTCGAACGGTCCGGGTGCCTGAGAGATTCCGGGGAGGTTGCTCCTTCGGCGTCACAGTTTCGTGACTCTCCCGTTCGAGTGCGACGGCGATTCAGTTGTGAGCCGAATCGTAGCCCGGCGTGCTCAGCGCGCGGCGGTGTTGCTGCACGCGTCGACGGCCTTGACCAGTGGGTACGGGTTGATCGCCGCCCCACCGTTCGGATGCACCTCGAAATGCAGGTGGGCGGTGGCCGCGTTTCCCGTTTTGCCGATGTAGCCGATCACCTGGCCGGCGACGACGGGGGAGCCGACGCCGAGCCCCTCGGCGAACGCGCTCATGTGCAGGTAGGTGAAGTACGTGCCGTTGGGCTGGGAAACACGGAACCCGTTGCCCGAGAGCGCCCCGGGGTAGTCGAAGTACTGCTTCGAGATGATGCCATCGACGACGGCGTAGATCTGCTTGCCCTCCGCGGCGATCACGTCCAGTCCTTCGTGCAGACGTCCGCCGCCACGAGGCGCCTGCCAGGTGTCGCCGAACCAGCACTGGCCCTGCACCGGGAAGGCTGTCAACGTGATGCCGGCGGCGCTCGGTGCGACTGGTGCAGGAGCGGCAGCCTGACCGAGCTTGCCCGCCGTCTGGTCGTCGATCTTGCCGGTCACCGGCAGACCTTCACGGCGCTGGTACTCCATGATCGCGCCGGCCGTGCTCGATCCGAACATGCCGTCGGCGCCACCGGGGACCTTGATCCCTGCGTTGATCAGAGACTGTTGCATCGCCTTGACCCGGTCGCCCCGCTCGCCGAACGTCGGGTACCCGACCGTGTTCGCAATGCCCTGCGGCGTCGCCACGCCGGCCGCCGTGAGACCGAGGACGACGGCTTCCGCATCGGACAGCACGCCGGTCTGCGCCGAACCGTTGGTCTTCTGGAACAGGATCAGCACCGCTTTGGTGGCCGCCCCGAACGAACCGTCGGCGCCGCCACGCAGCACGAGCCCGGTGTGCATCAGCGCGCGTTGCAGGTCCTTGACCCGGTCGCCCTGCGCGCCGACCGTGAGCCCGGCGTACGGATTGGTCGAGGCCGTGGGAGCCGCCGCGGGAGCGCCGCCCCCGAGACCCAGCTTGGCCGCGGTCGCATCGTCGACGGTTCCCGACGCACTCAGCCCGTTGGCGTTCTGGTACGAGACGAGCGCAGCTCGGGTCGCCGACCCGAAGGAGCCGTCGGCCCCACCCTTGAGGGTGATGCCGGCATTCATGAGTGCCTGTTGCAGGCCCTTCACGAGGGCGCCCTGGGCGCCCATCCGGAGCCCGACCGAAGGGTTGGCAGCGGCGGCGGGGGCAGCCGCCGCGGCGGGTGCCGCTGCGCCGATCTGTAGGCGAGCGGTGGTTGCCGCGTCGAGCACGCCCGAGACGGGCAGACCATTCCACGTCTGGAAGTTGCGAATGCCACGCTGCGTCGATGCGTCGAAGATGCCGTTCGCCCCCTTCGGCAGATACACACCGAAACGGATCAAGGCCTCCTGGAGCGCGGTGACCTCAGGGCCCTTTGTTCCGATGGCCATGGCGCTCGCCGCGCCCGAGGTCGCCGCCGGAGCAGCAGTGAGGGCCGCCTGCGTCGCAGCATCGACCTCGCCGGTGGCAGCGAGGCCCCGGGCCGACTGGAATGCCGTCACGGCGGCTCGAGTCCCCGGCCCGAAGATCCCGTCAGCGCCGCCGGCGACGGTGACGCCGGCAGCGATGAGTGATTCCTGCAGCGACTTCACCTCGGGTCCGGTCGAGCCCTGCTTCAACCCGACGGAGAAGGTCGGCACCTGGGTCAGCGCTCCGCCCGAGCCGATCGGGCCGGCGAGCGCAGGCGCCCCACACAGGCCGAGTGATCCCGCGGCGACGCCGACCGCCAACCCGATGACGATCCCGCGCCGCTTCAGCAGACTGCGTTCGCGCGGTTTCCGTGCGATCGGGGCGTGGTTGGTCGAGTTGGACAAGGTTCCTCCTGGCATGCGTGAACTTCATCGGCGTGCCCACCGCATCGAATCAGTCTCGACCAGAGATCGAGGGTCGACGCCCAACTCTCAGTGTTGAGTCGAGGATTGAGGATCGGTTCCATCCAAGTCGCTGACCAGGGGATGAACAGGCCAGATGGAATCGAGAACGCATCTTGACACGTTCCATAGATGATTGTCCATCGCCAGCAATCAGATTGACATAACGAGGATTATGGGCGTTGTCTCGACCATGTGTCGAGAGTGGTCCAGGCCACATGGCTCTGGAAGACTGCCCGAATGGAACTTCCACCCGCACCGGCGCGCTCGTTCGCCAGCGACAACGCCGCCGGCGTGCACCCCGCGGTTCTCGAGGCGCTCGAACGGTGCAACGTCGGCCATGCGCTGGCCTACGGCGCCGATGCCCACACCGCCGAATGCACGGAGAGGTTCCGCGACCTGTTCGGTGCCGACGTCCGGGTCGAGCTGACCTTCAACGGTACGGGGGCAAACATCGTTGCGTTGGCAACGATGTTGGGATCTCTGCCCGGACCCAACCATGCGGTGGTCTGCACCAACTGGGCTCACATCGCTGTCGACGAGACGGGTGCACCCGAGCGGATCCTGGCGACCAAGCTCATCGATCTCCCCTGCGACGACGCCAAACTCGTCCCGGAGCAGCTCGCCGAGCTCGCTCACCTCCAGGGCGTCCAACACCATGTGCAGCCGGGTGCCGTGTCGATCACCCAGGCCACCGAGCTGGGCACCCTCTACACCGCCGATGAGATCGCTGCACTCTGCGATCAGGCGCACCGAATGGGCATGCTCGTCCACCTCGACGGCGCCCGTCTCGCGAACGCAACCGCCGCCCTCGGCGGCACCCGCGAGGCGCTGCGTTCGTTCACGATCGACGCAGGTGTCGATGTCGTGTCGTTCGGCGGCACGAAGAACGGCCTGATGGGCGCCGAGGCCGTCGTCTTCTGCAATCCGGCTGCTGCGATCGGCGCCGAGTACGTGCGCAAGCAGTCGACGCAGCTCCCCTCCAAGATGCGCTTCCTCGCAGCACAGTTCAACGCGCTCCTCCACGACGATCTCTGGATCGCTCTCGCCACGCACGCCAACGCCATGGCGACGCTGCTGCACGTCCAGACCAGCGACATCCCCGGGGTCGAGCTCGCCGGACCACCCGCGGTCAACAGCGTGTTCCCGTGCCTTCCCGCCGACGTCATCGAGCCGCTGCGGGCATGGTGCTTCTTCTGGGACTGGGACGTGTCACGCCATCAGGTCCGTTGGATGACCGCGTGGGACACCACCGAAATCGACGTCGCCACGTTCGCCGAGGGGGTCCGAGCAGCACTTCGATGATTGTTGCATGATGCAATTGACTCACCAGTCGATTCCCTCTATTGTCCCCTTCCACACACGAGCGCAACTCACCGGGGGGCGAGCAATGGCTGCAATCGAAATGCCGATCGATCGAATCGCGACGGACGACGACTGGATGCGCGAGGGCGCATGTCGGGGCCTGACGCACCTTTTCTTCCCCCCGGCCGCTGAACGTCCGCAGGCCCGGGAGCGCCGCGAGGCAGGTGCGAAGCAGGTGTGCGAGAGCTGCACCGTTCGGGTCGACTGCATGGAGTTCGCTCGAGAACACCACGAATACGGGTTCTGGGGCGGCGAGTCCGAAGACGAACGCCACGCGGCCGGCTTCCGCCTGATCGCGCCCATCGGCGTTCGCGCTCGCGCCGCGAGCTGAACAGCCCGGTACGACCGGCTTCCTCGCGCTGACCTCTACGATCGGGACGGTGGGCGTCACCGATCCATCCGCTGGCTTCGATGTCGTCGTGGTCGGAAGTGCCAACCTCGACCTCGTCGTGCGCTCCCCTCGCATTCCGCGCCCTGGTGAAACGTTGATCGGAGAGTCGTACGACGAGTATCCCGGCGGAAAGGGCCTGAATCAGGCCGTGGCTGCCGCCCGGAGCGGCGCCAACGTCGCGTTCGTCGGAGCATTTGGCGACGACGCCGCCGGCGTCGGGCTCCGCACGGTCGCCAGCGAGGCCGGTATCGACACCGCAGCGACGCCAACGATCTCGGGCGTGCCGACCGGTCGGGCGCTGATCACCGTCGACGACGGCGGCGAGAACACGATCGTCGTGGTGCCGGGATCGAACGCTCGGGTCGACGCAGCGGGGGCTCCATCCGGTGGGGTCGTGCTGGCCCAGCTCGAGATCCCGGTCGGCGCCGTGATCCGGGCCTTCACCGAGGCCAAGCAGCGGGGCGCGACGACGATCCTCAATCCGGCCCCGGCGACGCGACTTCCTGGCGAACTCCTGGCCGTCACCGACGTGATCGTTCCCAACGAGCACGAGATCCTGCTCGTCGGTGGGGTGGGCCGCCTCCTGCAGGCAGGGGTCTCGACGGTGATCGTCACGATGGGTGCCGCCGGCGTCGAGGTCACGACGGCTTCGACGGAGGGTTCAGGCCCAACCACGAACACTCATGCCGCGATCCAGGTCGACGCCGTCGACACCACCGGCGCGGGCGATGCGTTCTGTGGAGCGCTCGCGGCTCGACTGGCCGCGGGCGACGCGCTGGACGACGCGGTCGGTTGGGCGATCCGGGCGGGTGGCCTCGCCGCCACACGGCACGGCGCCGTGCCGTCATTGCCGACGAGCGACGAGATCATCGAATTCGCACAGCGCTGACGGGGTCAGGCTCGCCAGGTGAGCAGCTCGCCTTGGCCCGCCATCATCAAGGTGCCGGGCATGACACGTAGTCGGTGCGGTGTGAGCCGCAGGATCCCGAAGTCGGGCGACTCGGGCGACTCCCATCCGGGGATGATCGCCGGGTCGTAGCCGACTGGCGACGGCCCGTTGGCGAAGCGCTCCCATCCCGCGGTGCGAGCTGCTGCCGAGGTCTCGAACTCCACCGCGCAATCGGCGGTGCACGTGTCATGGTTCGGCGCCCAGTACGTGACCGACACCTCGGGCTTGGCACGCAGGTCGGCCGCCTTCGGCGAGTTCGGCGAGGTGGCGATCCAACCGGTCAGCTGGTCGTCGTCCCACTCCCAGATCGGATGGAGCACCCGTGTCCGGGGAAACCCCCCGGCATCGGTGGTGCCGACCACACACCACACGATTCGATGCGCCATCTCGACGAACCCGGGGCCGACGATGCTCAGTGGTTGCATGGTCGAACGGTAGTACGAGGTCCGTCAGTGTCGGAGCGCGACACCGGCCCAGTTCTCCAGCACTTCGGTGTGCACCACGACCATCGGCTGCAACGCCTCGATCACGTGATCGTGGGATTCGGCCAGGATTCCACTGACCACGAGCAGGCCGTCAGGCGCGGTCGACCGCCGCAGGACGGGCGCCGAGGCGACGAGCACGGGCGCGAGGATGTTGGCCACGACGACCCCGAACGACCCGACGATGGCCGACAGCGGCGTGTCGTCGACCTCGACCAGATCGTCCACCCCGTTGAGGTGGGCATTGGCCCGGGTCGCCTGGACCGCGTCAGCCGAGATGTCGATCGCCCGAACCCTTCGTGATCCCGAGAGTGCGGCGATGATCGCCAGCACGCCGGTACCGCAGCCGACGTCGAGGACCGATGGCGGTGACCGGCCTGCGCTGGTACATCGGGCGAACTCGCGACGCAGCGCTCGGGCGCACAGCTGTGACGTCGGATGATCCCCGAGTCCGAAGGCGCCGGCCGGTTCGATGACGACTCGGGTGACCTCGTGATCGACAGCGCGCTCCATTTGGACGTCGAGCCATTCGGGCACGATCACCAGATCGTCGTTGATCCAGCTGGGCTCGGCATGGTCGCGCCACGTCTCGGCGGCGACGGTCGACACGTCCTCGGTGCGCCATGTCCACCTGGCATCCAGCGTGTCGACGGCACGCGCCACCGCCTCATCGTCCTGCCCGACGGAGGTTCGCAGCTCGACCGCTCCCCCACTTCCTGCCCGCTCCTCGATGGCACGGACACCGAGCTGCCACAAGCGATCGCTCGCGACGTCGACATCGTCGCTCGGGACCGTGACGATGAACGCTCGGATCCGATCGCTCAATCGAGCCGCCGAAGTCCCGTGCGGTACTCCTCGATCCGTTGCACGTAGGCGTCTCGGCCGATGCGGATGTCCTCCATCCGCGCCTTACCGAGCTTGATCGTCGCCGGAGTTCCGACAGCGAGCGCGCCGGACGGTACGTCGGTGTCGTTCAGCACGACGGCGTTGGCGGCCACGATCGAGCCCGAATGGACCACCGCCCGGTGCAACACCATCGAGCCATTGCCGATCAAAACGTCGTCTTCGATCGTGCAGCCCTCGAGGTGGATCAGGTGGCCGAGCACGCATCCGTTCCCGACGATCGTCGCCCAGTGCGGCGTGGTGTGGAGTACGGCGTTGTCCTGCACACTCGTGCGCTCCCCGATGCGGATCTCGCCGCCATCTCCACGCAGCACGGCCCCTGGCCACACCGAGGATTGTGCACCGATCGTGACGGCGCCGATGATCACCGCGTCGGGATGGATGTAGGCCTCGCTGCTGATGTCAGGTTCGTGGGACCCGAAGGCATAGATCGGCATGCCTGGCACGGTACCTGTGCGGTACTCGCGTCATCGCACTACAGAAGTCCCAGTCCGACCAGATACCGTGGCGGGCCATGCCCCGCAGGATTGACATCGAGCTGACGAGCGCGCTCGCCGACGACTCATGGACCTGGCGCGCCGCCGGAGCCAAGAAGCCAAATGGAGTGGTCGACGGATCGATCCTGCCGGAAGGTTCAAAAGTGGGCGACATCCTGAAGGTCGAGATGGAGCAGATGCTCGACGGTGTCGAGATCCTCTCGGTCGTCAAGGGACGCGAGAAGGCCGAGCGCTCCAACCTGCTCGAGATCCTTCCGACGAACGAGCCGTTCCAAGAGGTGATCGAGACACGGGTACAGCGTGGCCGCGACAGCCGAGCCAAGTCCGGCGGCGACCGTGACCGACCGCGCCGCGATCGTGACGGTCGCGACGACCGGTCCCGTCGTGACCGGCCGCCACGTGACGGCGCTTCGAAGGACGGCGATGCCCGTGATCGTCGACCGCGGCGTGACCGTCCTCATTTCGAGGCGCCGCCCGAGGTCCCGCAGCGGCCGAAGCCGAAACGGCTCCGGCCCGGCAAGGCTCGCCGCAACGCCGTGCTGGCCGAGATTCCCGAAGAGCAGCGCCCGATTGCCGAGCTCGTGAGCCAGGGTATGGCCGCCGTGCGCTCGCGGGTCAAGGAGGAGAACGCGAAGCTCGAAGCCGAGGGCAAGCCCACCATGCCCGAGGCGAGCATCGTCAAGATGGCCGAGGACCTGCTGCCCAAGCTACGCGTCGCTGAGTGGCTCGATCGCGCCGAGGCGGCACAGCGGCAGATGGATCACCTCGACCTGCGCGATCTGCGGAGTGTGATCATCGCCGGTGACGACTCGATCGTCGCCCGTGACGAGACTGCGGTTGCGCTGAACGTCGAGCTGAAGGCCTCGCTCGTGCGTCGCCAGGCCGAGGAACTCCAGCTGTGGATCGAAGACATCGATGCGTCCTTGGCCGTGGGTCGCGTGATTCGCGCACTCCGGCTGTCGTCACAGCCACCCAAGGCCGGCGTCATGTTCCCGCCGGAGCTGGCACGACGTCTCGGCGATGCGGCGACGCAGGCGTTGCAGCCCGACGACACCGCCGATCGCTGGATCGCCGTGCTGGAAGCGGCAGCGTTCTCGCCGGTGCGCAGTCTCGTCCTCCCGACCGTCGCCCCGGCCACGATCACCGACGACCTCAAGGCGACCACGTTGCGCCTCGGTCCGGCCCTGCCACAGATCGCCGCGTTGCTCGGCGTCGAGATTCCCGCGAAGGCGCCGCAGCCCAAACCGCTTCGTCCGACCGGTCGCCCCGACGCGAAGCGCAAGCCGGGAGGCAAGCCAGAGGCGAAGCCGTCCGGTCGACCCGAACGCAAGACGGACCGCACGTCCGACCGCCCATCCGATCGCGCCGCCAGTCCCCCACCGGCGCAGGCCGACGAGACCGAGCCGCCCAGCGTGACGAACGACGAGCCGGCTCCCGGGTCCCCGGCGGACGCGACAGCCGCAACCCAGGCCTCGCCGGCCGAAACCCCGCTGACCGAAAGTTCGGCCACGATCGAGCCCGACACCGCCCAGCCCGCGGCCACGGTCGAGAACGCACCAGTCGAGAACGCACCCGCCGAGCCCGACACCGCTGAGAGCGCACCGGTCGAGCCCGGCACCGCTGAGAGCGCACCGGTCGAGCCCGGCACCGCTGAGAGCGCACCGGTCGACGCCGAGGTGGCGACACCGCCAGACTCGGTCTGACCCGTTTCGTCGCGGACCCGCGGCCGGTCGTACGATCCGGGGCCATGTCCGACATTGTTCAGTACGAGGTCCGCGGGCGTATTGCGCTCATCACGCTCAACCGGCCCGAGGCGCGAAATGCCGTCAACGGTGACGTCGCTCGTGGGTTGGAGGCCGCCATCGACCAGATGGAAGACGATGACGAAGTCTGGGTGGGTGTCCTCCAGGCGAACACGGACGGGCAGGCCAACCCGGTGTTCTGTGCCGGAGCGGATCTCAAAGCGATCAATTCCGGCGACGCCGGGGGGCTCGGCACGAAGCGCGGAGGCTTCGCCGGCTACGTGTACCGCGACCGCAAGAAGCCGGTCATCGTGGCCGTCGACGGCCTCGCGACCGCGGGCGGTTTCGAGATCGTTCTCGCATCCGACCTCGTGGTCGCCACGACCAGGTCAGCCTTCGGTCTGGCCGAGGTCAAGCGGAATCTCATCGCCGCCGGTGGCGGGCTGTATCGGCTCCCGCGTGCGATCGGCCAGGCCGCGGCGACCGAGGTCATCCTGACGGGTGAGCCGCTGTCGGCCGAGCGGGCCTACGGCTTCGGGCTGGTCTCGCGCCTCGTCGAGCCCGGCCAGGCCACGAATGCAGCGTTCGAACTCGCCGAGAAGATCACGGCGGCCGCACCGATGGCGGTATGGGCCAGCCGAGAGGTCATCCTCGCCTCGGCCGACCAGGACGAGGCGACGCTGCGCAAGATGTCGGACGAGGGGTTCGCCAAGGTGGTCCAGTCAGAGGACACCAAGGAAGGCCTCGAGGCGTTCATCGAGAAGCGCCTGCCGAATTGGAAGGGCCGGTAGGCCCCACCAGGACGGCCGGTAGGCCCCACCCGCTGGCTCGGTCAGAGTTCCCGGTAGGTGGTGATCAGGCGAGCCACGATGCCGGCTCGTTCGTAGAGGTTCTTCGTCTGTCGATCGCCGGGCAATGCCTGGCCTTCGACCGCAACAGCACCGCGCTCACGGGCCGATTCGATCGCCGCTGCCAACAGTCCGTCACCGAAGCCGAGTTCGCGCGCCTGCGGAGTGACCCACACCTGGTCGATGCGCACGATGTGGTCCGAGCCGAGGTCGGCGACCATGTAGCCGACCACGACATCGTCGATGTGCGCGAGCCACACGTCGGACTCGCGACACCGGTCGTTCCACCCGTCGCCCACGATCGGGTGCTCCACCAGCCATCTCGCACCTCCTCGCTGATCGACGAGCGCGGCGCGGGCCTCCAGCTCGAGCAGGACGAGATCGGCGATCTCGGTCTCGCCGCCGCCGCAGCGCCGCACCGTCGGGTCGATCATCGTCCCGACCGCAGTTGGTCGAGCTTGCCCAGGATCGTCCGGCGATGGCGATTGGCCGTCTCGTACTCCTCGATCGCGTCACGTTCGCGCTGCGTGAGCGAGCCGAGCTTTGCGACGATGTGCGCTGCCGGGAGGTGGTCGTAGTCCGGCAGGACCAGTTGTCCGGCGCGAAGGTCGGACATCGCCATGGCCGGCTCGATCGGTTCGGGTTCGTCGGCGAGATCGACCAACGACTCGATCGACGTGGCCGGCGGCGGAGCGGCCTGGCCGTCGAACCGCCGACGCAGTGTGGCGATTCCGATGTCGACGGTGAACTTGCCCACGACCCGCGCCAACGCCAACTCCTGGCGTGCCCGCTCGATCAGTGCGGGCAGCACGTCAGGAGAAGATCGGGCAGTCGTCGTCGCCGACCGGGCAGTTGGGGGCAGTCGCGCGTACGAGCAGGAAACATGAGGGGCACAGCTGCTCGTCCTGCTGCTTCGGCTGGAGCCGCTCAGCGCCGTCGCCGCGCACGTCGACTTCTTCGTCCTCTTCGTCGTCGTCCTCCTCGACGGTGACCATGCGGTCCTTGAGGATCTTGTCGAGGTCGGCCTCGACGTCGTCGTCGGCGATGAGTTCGTCGTCGTCGTCATCGTCCTCCTCGTCGCGCTTCTTGCGCCGGGTACGAGGCGTGTCCACGACCGTCTCGTCGTCATCGTCGTCGACCACCACGTCGTCGTCGACCACCACGTCGTCATCGTCGACATCGAGTTCCGGGTCGATGATGTCGTCGTCGTCGAGGTCTTCTACGTCGAGTTCGACGTCGGGCACCTCGTCGACTCCGTCAATCAGTTCGTCCGCTTCGAACTCTTCGGTCGGTTCGTTCGTCTCGTCGTCAGCCATCTCGTCGCTTCGTCTCGTGGTTGCACCGTCGCCGATCGGGTGATGCCGCGGGAGCATAGGCGGCGACTTCGGCGACGCTTGAGGGTCATCCTGTGACACCCGTCACATGAT
The DNA here is from genome assembly GCA_031398325.1 of Actinomycetes bacterium. Classification (GTDB taxonomy): domain Bacteria; phylum Actinomycetota; class Acidimicrobiia; order Acidimicrobiales; family Ilumatobacteraceae; genus Sva-07. Next base: position 12,638 of record JANNNB010000037.1, on the reverse strand, counting down.
GCCGGGTGGACCGTGAAACGCCAACGGTGAATCAGGACCCGCCGCGACGGGCCTCGGCGCGTCGTTCCGATTCGAGGCGCTCCAGCTCGGGGGCTTCCGTGGTCATGTGGGTCATCGATGCGGCCACCGCATGGTGCCCGGCCCCCTCGCCGATCAAACGATGCATCTCGAGCGCCACGCGGCGATACGACGGATGGCCCTGGGGCGAGGAACGGAGCTCGAGCATGTGCATCGCCTCGCGGGCATTGAACTGCATCGAGTAGCGCATGCGGTAGGCCATCGACACCGCGTACGGGGCCTGCTCGGGATAGTCGATGTTCAATCGGTCGTAGAGCGCGGCGGAACGATGCATGGCCTCGTCGAACACTGCGCCCACGCCGGCCTCGTCGACCAGGTCAGGTCGGGTGTAGCCGTGGTTCGGCGTGAGGCGCTGCCACTCGATGGTCAGCATGCGGTGCCGCTGCATGTCGCGGAACGCGCCGTAGTCGCTCAACACGTCGAACCGGTAGAAGCAGCGCTCGAAGGCGCGTCCCGGCTTGTGGCGTCGATTCTCCCGCTCCCCCACGTATGCCCGCATCAGCGCGACCCGCTCGTCGACCCCGAGTTGCCTGACCCGTGACAGCAGTTGGGCCTCCGGCAGGGACGCGTGCGGGTAACAGATCGCGGCGAGAATCTTGTCCTCGGCCTCTGGATCGAAGTCGACCAGTTCGACCTCGGCGCTGGGGTCGACCGGAGTCGAGCCGAACAGGGAATGGACCAGCTTCGACGTGTCGGTCCTCGTCGACTCGAAGTAGTCACTCCATCGGCCGCCCCGGTCCGGCAGGTCGACACGCCGCAGGAAGCTGGGGATCACTTTGCGCAGCTCGTGCAGCATGAGGTCGGCGTACTCACGCGACTCGGGCAGCGGGTTCGCTCGCATGCGGAGCAGCAACGATTCGAAGCCCTGGCCGGTGCCGTAGATCCCGACATTCGACGTGGCCGCCGCCGGCAGTATGCCGCGCACTGCGTCGAGCGCCTTGGCGCGAGTCGCCGTGCGGTACACGAACTCACTGTCGTTCGGATCGCGCTCGACCACGGCGCGTACGTGTTCGGTCACGAGCTCTGCCGCGCTGCTGTACGCGTCGAAGATCCGGTCGAGGTCGCCGACGTACCGGGTGCCGAGCGGGCCGGCGAGAACCGCCGGATCACGGAAATAGCGATATCGGCCGCCGAGCCGGGAGTCGTAGGCGATGTAGCGCGTGCTCTGCTCGAGGTAGCTCATCAATCGGCCCCACTCGAGGATCTTGGTCAACAGGTTCGATGCCTGCTCGCATGCCAGGTGCACCCCACCGAGCTGAGCGACCGAATCATCGCCGTAGTCGAAGAACACACGCTCGTACAGTTCCTCGGCCCGGTCGAGACCGACCGTCGCGTCGATGGTGAGATCGCCGGTGACGTCGAGATCGCCGACGAATTCATCGAGGAACAGGCGCCGCAACGACTTGGGGCTGCGGCTGTATCGCGCAAAGAGCGCGCCCTTCACGACCTCCGGCAGATTCACCAGTGCGAACACCGGACCGTCGAGGTTCGTGAAGTACCGGCGAAGGACGTCACCCTCCTCTGAGGTGAACGACTCGGGGACGTACACAGCCACGGCCGGACATCCTACGGTGCCGCCCTGTTGCGGCCCGGGATCTCGGCGCGCCGCTGACCTGGGGTGTTCGGAAGTCACGCGTACGCGACGGCGGCGTCCGGGCGCACGAGCACGGTCATCGAGCGGACCCTTCCGACGGAGCGCCCATCGACCCAGAGCGCCATGGGCGCCTCGAATTGGAACGCCGCCTGACGTACGGAGCGGGTCCGGATCCGGGGGTGTGGGACGTGCGTGCCGAGTGTGAGGCGGTTCCGGATGGCCAGCCGTTCGCGGACCGACAGGCCGGCGTCACCCTCGAGCACCTCAGCCCGCCCGTCGTTCGGGTGACCTCGTGGGGCCACGTCCCAGCGACCGATGAACTGCGCATTCATCACTGCGACGATCGGACCGGCCCACCATCCGCCGCGCCACCAGGGCGGCCGGGCGACGAGATGGGCGCACGCGGTGAACTCTCCGATGTTCGACGACACGTCGACGAGGTCGATCGGCAGTTCCAACACGGTGTCGCGCGCTCCAGCGGCGGTGCCGACGCCGATCGTTCGAGCCAGGTCGCCGCCCACCAGCCGGACCGGTGTTTCGTTCCCGGCAGCGATGAGCCGCACGAATTCGGCATCACTGGTGGCCACGATCGAGCTGCCCGGAGCGGGCACCTCCGCTCCCCACGACGCTCCCGGGCGGATGGTCATCGCCGACGACCGCTCGCCCGCGGGGTGGATTCGCTCAGCTCGCCACCGCCTCGGTCGGCGCGGAGCTGTCGGCGACGACTCCACGGAAGGCCGCCTGCGCGGCAGCGGATGCGGCGCGACGGGTGTCGCGCAAGGGGGCGACGACGGCGAGTTGGCGCAGGATGTCGATCAGTTGCTTGATCGCTCGGACGAAGTCGCCGCCCGTGAGTTCCTCATCGGTCACCACTTCGGCGAACCCCTCCCCCGCCACCCAGGCGTGCGCGATCGCCGCAAAGGTCGGATCGGGCGGACGATGCTCGGCCAGACCGACCGAACGTTCCTGGGCCCGGAGCTCCTCGCTGATCGCGGCGATCTTCACCCATCGCGACCGGATGTCGTCAGAGGAGAACCACGGGGCGGCAGGCGGTTCGGGGCTGCGGTGCTCGTACACCACCACAGATACCAGCGCCGCCAGATCGGCAGGGGCGAGCCCGTCGAGCAATCCGGCGCGCACGATCTCGGTGACCAGGAGGTCACACTCGTGGAACGTACGGGCGAGCATCTCTCCGTCATCGGTCAGTCGCCAGTCGTCGAGTTCGACGTACCCGTACATCGACAGCACCGCGAGAACGCGGTCGAAGTCGTGGCCGAGCGATTCGTTCTTGCCGTCCACGCGTCGCTCGATGTCGGTGATCTCACGTCCGACCCGGTCGGCTTCACCCGCTGCACGCAGCTTGGCGCGGAATGCCGGATCGAGTTCGACCGGACTGACACCTGTGGAGGTTCCCGCCCGTGGATGCTTCCTGCCGCCCCCACCCTTCGCAGGCCGGATCTTCGCCTGCCGGAGCCGCTTGGCTACCTCGTTCCGCCATTCGCGGCGCTGTGGTGCGAAACCTCCTGGCAGTTGGACGCTCCCGAGGCCGACGGGAACGGATTCCAGATCATCGACCGCGATGTTGAGATCCTGGCCGGCCTTGTTCACCAGCGTGAGCCTCATGCCACCTTTTCGATGGGAGGTGGCCAACAGCACGGCGTGGCCGCGAAACGTCCGGGAGCTCACGTCGACGATCGAGCCAGGACGCAGGGCGCTGACCGCTTCGTCGATCGCGTCGCCCGCACGCCGACGCTCGGCGGCCCGTCGATCCGATGCGTCGGACTTCGACCTGCGGTACTCGTCGATGTCTCCGTACTCGCTGGTCGAGTCCCGCCGCAGCTCGGCGAACCGCGAACGCAGACGTTCGAGTCGCGCCTCCAACCTCACGATGTCGCGATCGGCCTGGAACTGGGCGAACGAGAGGTTGAGCAGGTGATGGGCCTGCTCGCTCGTGTACGTACGGATGAGGTTCGCCGCCATGTTGTACGTGGGCCGGAATGCAGATCGGAGGTGGAACGACGTGCTGGCCGCGAGTTCGGCGACCTCGTCGAATCGCACCCACGGAGACCACAGCACGACTGCGTTGCCGCGATCGTCGATCCCACGTCGGCCCGCACGGCCGGTGAGCTGGGTGTACTCGCCGGGAGTCAGCCGCTGATGATGTTCGCCGGTGAATTTCGTGAGCTTCTCGATCACGACCGTTCGAGCCGGCATGTTGATGCCGACCGCCAGGGTCTCGGTGGCGAAGACGACCTTGACGAGGCCGTTGATGAAGCACTCCTCGACCACCTCCTTCATCGGCGGCACCATGCCGGCGTGATGGGCGGCAACCCCGGCATCGAGCTGCGCGACGAACGACGTGTAGCCGAGGACACTGAGGTCGGCTTCGTCGATCCCGCCCAGGCGGGCGTCGATGATCCTGCGGATCGCGTCTCGTTCCGTCGCGTTCGTCAATCTCACGCCGCCGTCGACACAGGCCTTCGCGGCCGCGTCGCACTGTGCCCGGCTGAAGATGAAGAAGATCGCAGGAAGCATCGATCGGGCGTGAAGCAGCTCGACGGTCTCCACCCGGCCTGGCGGCCCGACCTGCCGGCGGCTGCGGCCGCCTGCTTCGTTGCGACCTCGGCCGCCAGCCGGCCCCCGGCGGTTCGCCGAGTCGTCCAGCTGCAAGGCGTCGCGGTTCATCTGACCGTCGACGAACATCGGCAACATCTGCAGCCGTTCACGGACGCGATCCAGCACGAGGTACTGGTTGACCAGCTCGACGGGCCGCTGACGTTCGACGACGGCGCGAGTGGGTCCCCGCACCGTGCTGATCCACTCGGCCAGTTCACCGACGTTGCTGACGGTCGCCGACAGACACACGAGCCGAACGTGCTGGGGAAGGTGGATGATGACTTCCTCCCAGACCGGACCACGGTAGGTGTCCTGCAGGAAGTGCACTTCGTCGAGCACCACGAGGGCCAACTCTTCGAGCGCCCGCGACCTGGCGTAGATCATGTTGCGCAGGACCTCGGTGGTCATCACGACGATCGGAGCATCACCGTTGATGGCGTTGTCGCCGGTGAGCAGTCCGACCGCGTCGTCGCCGTGGATCGCCACGAGGTCTCGGTACTTCTGATTGGACAGCGCCTTGATCGGGGCGGTGTAGAAGGCTCGTCGGCCCTGTCCGCGAGCGACGGCGATGCCGTACTCGGCGACCACGGTCTTGCCGCTGCCGGTCGGTGCGGCCACCACGACGTGTTCACCTGCGTCGAGCGCGTCGAATGCGTCGGCTTGGAATCGGTCGATCGGGAAGTCGTACCGGGCGGTGAGGTCCTGGCGGTCGGTCACGTCGCGGGCGTTCTGCGGCGCAGCACCAGCCAACCGATGAGCACCGCCACGAAGTAGAGCAACAGCATCGGCCCGGCGAGGAGCATCAGCGTGATGGGATCACCCGAGGGAGTGATCACTGCGGCGGTCACGGTGATCCCCACCAGGGCGTAGCGCCAGCCCTTCAGCAGCTGCGCAGGTTGGACTGCGCCGACCAGCTGCAGGAAGACGATGAGCACCGGGAGCAGGAACCCCACGCCGAAGGCGAAGATCATCAACCCGATCAGGGTGATGTAGCTGCTCACCGAGAAGACCTGTCCGACATCCTCTCCGGCCCACGAGATGAGGAACTCCAGTGCCTGGGCGACGGTCAGATAGGCGAGCGACCCTCCGGCCAGGAAGAGCACGACGGACGAGAGCACGAAGGGAATTGCGTACTTCTTCTCCTTGGCGTTGAGGGCCGGCACGATGAAGCGCCACACCTGCCAGAGGATGACCGGGAGCGCCAGGATGATCCCGCCGTACATGCCGACCCGCAGGCGCGTCGACAGGCCCTCCGTCGGGGCCATGATGAACAGTTCGGGGTCGCAGAAACCCGGGTCCTTCGATTCGCAGAGGTCGACGTACGGCTGGACCAGGAAATCGAGCACCTGGTCGTAGAACGCGATGATGAACACCATCCCGACCGTGACCGCCAGGGCGGACCGGATGATCCGCATCCTGAGCTCGCCGAGGTGCTCGGTGAGCGTCATGGTGTCCTCGGGCGGCGGGGCTGCCTGCTGCTCGGTGGTCACGTTGCCGATCCCTCAACCTGGTTCGGCCGGACCGACCGATCGAGGTTCGGTGCGGGCGGCGGAGGTGGTGGTGGTGGTGGTGGTGGCGGTGGTGGCGGTGGTGGCGGCGGTGGCGCGACGGACGCTGCGGGCGCCGGCGGCGGGTCCTGGGATGCGGGCGACGGGGCGCTCGGGACGCTGTCCCAGGGGGTCGATTCCACCGGTGCGGTCACGGGCGACGCGTCCTGCATGGGCTTGGTGTGTTCGAGGCGCTGCTCGGCCTCGGCTTCCTCGAGCAGTTTCTTCGGGTCTGCGGAGTCGCGAACCATCGTGGCCGTCTCGCGCATCTCCCGCATCGGTTCGTCGAGCGCCGACTTGAGCTCGGACTGGAACCCGTTGCCCATCTTCCGCAGTTCGGCGTAGGTCTTCGTGAACTGACGCACGGCGTTGGGGAGCTTTTCGGGGCCGAGCACCACGAGGGCCAGGATCAGGATCACGATGATCTCGCTGCCCTGGAGATTGAACACGTTCGGCAGTCTACGGGCCTGCCATCATCTGTCGGAGTGCAGCAACGGCTCCCATCACTCCTCGATCCGCCGATCGCGTTCGCCCACCGTGGCGCGCGTGCTCATGCACCGGAGAACACGATCGAGGCATTCGAACTGGCGCTCCGACTCGGTGCGACCGGCCTGGAGAGCGATGTCTGGCTGACCGCCGATGGCGTCGCAGTCCTCGATCACGACGGTGTCGTCAAGCAGGGCCTCCGCAAGCGACCGATCTCCGCCCTGAAGCGTGCGCAGCTGCCCCCGCACATCCCGTCACTCGCGGAGCTGCTCGATACGTGCGGATCCGCCTACGACCTGTCCCTCGATCTCAAGGACACGGGATCGGGTGTGACGGTCATCGAGACGGTGCGTGATGAGGATTCCGCCATGCTCGAACGCCTCTGGCTGTGCGACACCGAGATCGATCGCCTCGTTGCGCTCCGCCCGTCGAGCGACGCCGTCCATCTCATGCAGTCGACCCGTCTGGAGCGGATCAAGGAAGGGCCTGAGCGGCGGGCAGACATCCTCGCTCGCGCCGGCGTCGACGGGATCAACCTCAACCGTCGTGACTGGAACGGTGGGCTCGTGGTGCTGTTCCACCGTTTCGGTCGGTATGCGTTCGGTTGGGACGTCCAGTTCGAGCACGAGCTACGAGACGGACTCCGGATGGGTCTCGACGCCGTCTACAGCGATCACGTCGACGTCATGATGGACGCAGTGAAGGCGGAGATCGGCTCGATCTGAGTGGCCTGGGCGCGAACGCTCAGAGCCAGCGCCAGTTGGACTTCGGCCAGAACACGACGAAGGCACGACCGACCAGGTCGTCTTCGTCGATCGGACCGATGGCGCGGCTGTCCTGCGAACCGCCACGGTTGTCACCCATCACCCACACATGGTCGTCCGGCACGAGTACCGGTTCGAAGTTCTGGCCGCAGTTGTTGAGCGTCACGACCTCGGGGTCGAGATACGGCTCGATCAACGTCCGCCCGTCCACCTTCACCTGACAGTTCGACATCTCGACCGTCTCGCCCGGCAACGCGATGACCCGCTTGATGAGGTCGCGTTCGGATGCGCCGGACACCTCGTGGAGCACGACGACGTCGCCGCGGTTCGGGTCGTGGAGGCGGTACGAGAGCTTGTTGACGAAGACCCTGTCCCCCGTCTCGAGCGTCGAGTACATCGACGAACCTTCGACGACGAAGTGCGCCAGCACGAAGGTCCGCACCAGGAACGCGACGACCAGCGCCACCGTGACGACGACCACCCAGTCGAAGAATGCCCTGGCCCCGGGCGAGAGCCGACCGCTCGCCTCCTCCGGTGGCGGATCGATCGGAGGAAGATCGCCGGCGTCTGGGGGTGCAGGGGTGCGGACGTCGGAACTCACGAAGAAATCACGGTATCCGCAGGAGGATGGAAATCTGTGGCAGCGCGCACCCCGTCGGGATCTCGCTCAGAGGCTCTCGATGAGGCGCTCGACCCGTTCGTCGCGACTCTTGAACGGGTCCTTGCACAACACGGTGCGCTGCGCTTGATCGTTGAGCTTGAGGTGCACCCAGTCGACGGTGTAGTCCCGCTTGCGCTCCTTGGCTCGCTTCACGAACTCACCACGCAGTCTCGCCCGGGTGGTCTGCGGCGGTACGTCCAGGGCGGTGTTGATGTCGGCATCGGTGCAGATGCGCTCGACCATGCCACGGTCCTGCAGCTTGTAGAACGGGCTACGCGCTCGGGAAACGTCGTGGTACTGCAGGTCGAGCAGTTGGACCCTGGCATGGCCGAGTGGCAGGTCGTGGCGGGCACGGAATGCCTCGAGCAACTTGTACTTGATGACCCAATCGACCTCCCGGTCGAGCAGCAGCGGGTCCTTTTCGATCGTGGTGATGCAGTGCTCCCACATCTCGAGGGCACGTTGCTCGAGCGGCGGAAATCCCTGCGAGTCGGCATAGCGCAGCGCCCGATCGAGATACTCGCGCTGAATGTCGAGGGCGCTCACCTCCCGGCCGTTGGCGAGTCGAACCGTGCGACGACAGGTCATGTCGTGACTGATTTCACGGATCGCCCGGATCGGATTCTCGAGGGTCATGTCCCGGAGCACGACGTTGTTGTCCTCCAGCATCCGCAACATGCACGCCGCGGCGCCGACCTTGACGAACGTCGAGTACTCGCTCATGTTGGAGTCGCCGACGATCACGTGCAGCCGCCGGTACTTCTCGGCGTCGGCGTGTGGCTCGTCGCGGGTGTTGATGATCGGACGGCTTCGCGTCGTCGCCGAGGAAACACCTTCCCAGATGTGCTCGGCGCGCTGGGCGATCGAGTACGTCGCGCCCCTCGCGGTCTGGAGCACCTTGCCGGACCCCGTGTAGATCTGTCGGCTGACGAAGAACGGGATCAGCACTTCGGCGTAGTGGCCGAGGTCGTCGTCGCGATTGGTCAGGTAGTTCTCGTGGCAGCCGTAGGAGTTGCCAGCCGAGTCGGTGTTGTTCTTGAACAGGTAGATGGTGCCGCGGATCGATTCCTCCGCGAGACGCTGCTCGGCCGATTCGACGAGTTGTTCGAGGATCCGCTCCCCCGCCTTGTCGTGCACGACGAGGTCGTACAGCGAATCGCACTCGGGGGTGGCGTACTCGGGGTGCGAGCCGACGTCGAGGTAGAGACGGGCGCCGTTCTGCAGGAACACGTTCGAGCTGCGGCCCCACGACACCACCCGGCGGAAGAGGTAACGGGCGACCTCGTCGGGGCTGAGCCGCCGCTGGCCCCGCAACGTGCACGTGACCCCGTACTCGTTCTCGAGGCCATAGATCCGACGCTCCATCGAGCCTCAACCTAACCCACTCCCCCGCCCAGCGTGTCCCAGGGTCGGTCAGGCGGGGCGGAAGCGAATCGTGGTGCCGGGGCGGGACTGGGCGACGATCGGGAGGTCGTCGGGTTCGACGACCGCGATGACCGGATACCCGCCGGTCGTCGGGTGATTCGCCAACATCACGATCGGCTCACCCGACGGGGTGATCTGGATCGCTCCGGTCACCAGGCCCTCACTCGCCATCATCTCCGGCGCCGACCGGGTGCGCCCGAACTTTGCGGCGGACAGTCGAACTCCCACGCGGCTCACCTCGCTCCCCACCGTCCACGACCGACCGGTGAGTGCATCCAACCCACGATCGAACCACTCGACTCGCGGCCCGGGCCACAACCGGACGATCCGGGATGTCGGGCGAACGGGCGCGAGGTCGGTGGCAAGGCCTGTCTGAGGATCGGGACCGACGTCGAATTCGTCACCAGCATGAACGGCGGGAGGGCCGACGTTCGACAACGTGTCGTGGCTGCGTGAGCCGAGCACGGGCTCGACACCGAGGCCGCCGCGGAGAGCCAGATAGGCCCACACGCCGTCGGACGGCGGGTCGACCCGCAACCTGTCGCCGGGCTGCAGCGTGTGCCTGACCCCGTCGCCGCTCGTGGCGGCGACCAACGGTCCGATCGCCTGCACGAGCAACCCGCCGGCGGTCTCGAGCGTCGCAGCCCGCTCGTCGTTGCCGACCAACCGGTTGACGACCGCCTGCGCCGTTGCATCGACGGCTCCGGCCGTGGGCACACCGAGGTGGGCGTAGCCCGTGCGTCCGCGGTCCTGGATCGTCGTCGACCAGCCCGTTTCGACGATGCGCAGCTGCCCGCTCACGGGTTCACCCGTCGAAAGCGAACGAGCGTGCCCGGGCCGAGCAGTGCGGGGTAACGGCGCTCGACGTTCCAGAGCACCGCCTTCGTGTGCCCGAGCAGATGCCAGCCGCCCGGCGACGGCGACGGGTACACGCTCGTGTAGGCCGCAGCGATCGCGACGGATCCCGCCGGCACCCGGGTGCGCGGTGTCGCTCGGCGGTCGAGGTGCAGGACCGGATCGAGTCCGGTCATGTAGGCGAAGCCAGGACTGAAGCCGCAGAACGCAACCGTGTACACGCCGGTGGCGTGCCGCTCGATCACCTCGTCGACGGCAAGGCCGGTCGCAGCGGCGACCGCTCGCAGGTCCTCCCCGTCGTACACGACGTCGATCGTCACGGGCGTGGAGTCCACGAACTCGGACCGTTCGACGCGCACGCTGTCGAGGCGACGGCCGATCGCTTCCGCCTGCGGCCGCTCGCACACCACCAGGACCGTTCGTTCGGCCGGAACCACTTCCCGAACCCCGTCGAGATCCATCGATCGAAGTGCCCCGGCCCATGCCGCGGGCTCGGCGACGCCATCGACCAGCCACGCCGCCGGGCCGAATGCTCGACGCTGCATGTCAGCTCGTGAAGCGGTGGACGCCCACTCCGGCTGCATCGAGCGCGGTACGCACCGACCTGGCAATCACCACAGCTCCGGGGGTGTCACTGTGCACGCACAACGACCGGGCCTCCACACTGACCACCGAACCGTCGATCGCTACGACTTCCCGGTCGACCGCCATCCGCACCGCGCGCTCGGCGACCGCACTCGGGTCGGTGAGCACACTGCCCGCCTCACGGCGTGAGACGAGGCCGCCGTCGGGTCGATAGGCGCGATCCGCGAAAGCTTCGGGTACCGCTTCGAGACCGGCTGCATCTGCCGATGCCAGCAGCGCCGACCCTGGCAGCCCGAGAAGCGCCATCGAAGGGTCGTACTCGACCACCGCGGTGACGAGAGCATCGGCAAGTATTCGTTCCGCAGCGACCGCGTGATAAAGGGCGCCGTGCGGCTTGACGTAGGAGATCTGTGACCCGGCAACCTGGGCGAACGCGTCGAGGGCCCCCAGTTGGTACAGCACGGCGTCCCGAAGCTCGTCCGGTGCCATGTCGAGGAATCGCCGACCGAATCCGACCAGGTCCGGATACGAGACCTGGGCGCCGACCGCGACGTTGCGGTCGGAGGCGCGGCGGCAGACCGCACGCATCACCGAGGGGTCCCCGGCATGGAATCCACAGGCCACGTTGGCACTGGTGACGATCGCGAGCATCTCCTCGTCGTCGCCGAAGCTCCAGGCTCCGAACGCTTCGCCGAGGTCGCTGTTGAGATCGATGGCCACCACGATGCGATCGTAGGGCGATCAGTGCAGGGCGGCAGTCAGGGTCTCGGTCGACAACCGGTGGAAGCAGCGCCGACCGTTCGTGCGAGCGAGCTCGGCCACTTCGAGTTCCTCGGCCGGGATCTCCCGATCAGCCCCCGCGATCGCAGCGGCCCCCAGCCGAATCGCGCCGGACCGGTCGAGCCCCTCGGTCCACGATTCGGCGAGTCGGGCACTGATGGCTTCGGCGTCGCCGCCGATCGCGGCAATGTCGCGAGCGTCGACCACGGTGCCGTCGTAGAGGATGTGGAACATCTGATCAGCGGCCGGGACGAGCCCGACCTCTGCGACGAGGATCTCGACCTCCATCGGCTTCATTTCGTGCGTGAAGATGTTGCCGAGCATCTGGGCGTAGCTGTTGGCGAGGCTGCGTGCATCGACGTCGTCACGCGAGTACTGGTAGCCCTTCAGGTCGGCGGCCCGCACTCCCGCGACACGCAGCTGGTCGAACTCGTTGTACTTGCCGACCCCGGCGAAGGCGATGCGGTCATAGATCTCGCTGACCTTGCGGAGCGTGTCGGACGGGTTCTCGGCGACGATGACGATGCCGTCGACGAAGCGGACCGCCACGAGCGCTCGTCCACGGGCGATGCCTTTGCGGGCGTAGTCCGCCCGGTCCTTCATCATCTGCTCGGGGGCGACGTAGAACGGCATGCTCATCGCGAACGCACCTCCTCGACGATCGCACCGAAGCGTTGCGCCAGGTCGTCGTCGTCGAGTCGTTGCCAACCGTCGGCATCGATGGTGGCCACGATCGGATAGATGCCGCGCAACATGTCGGGCCCGCCGGTCGCCGAGTCGGCGTCTGCGGCCTCCCACAGGGCTCGAGCGGCAAGGTTGACGGCGGCGTCACGGTCGAGCGACGGGCGCCACCCCACCTTGATGATGGTGCCGGCATGCAGGCTTCCCGAACCGGTGGCGACGTAGTCACGCTCCTCGTAGCGACCGCCCGTCGCGTCGAAGTCCCACAGCCGTCCGGTACCGCGGCGGGTGTCGTAGCCGGCGAAGATCGGCACGACCACCATGCCCTGCATCGCGGCGGGGAGGTTCGCTCGCACCATCGTCGACAACTGGTTCGCCTTGCCCTCGAGGCTGAGGGTCGACCCCTCGACCTTCTCGTAGTGCTCCAGCTGGAGCTGGAAGAGCCGAATCATCTCGATCGCTGGTCCTGCGGTACCGGCGATGGCGACCCCACTGTGCCGGTCGGCTTGGACCACCTTCTCCATCGTCCGATGCGAGATCAGGTTGCCGGCCGTCGCCCGCCGGTC
>JANNNB010000117.1:0-8795 GCA_031398325.1 Actinomycetes bacterium | reverse complement strand
ACGACCGGCCCGAGCACCACGGCGCCGACGAGTGTCAGCAGCGCGCCGAGCCCCGCCCGCACGAGTGCCTGGTCGGCCATCGTCGCGGTCGCCACCGTGGCGATGCCGAGCCCGGTGAGCACGACGCCACCGATCAACCGGCTCTTGGAGGCGGAGGTCGAGTCGACCGCCGACTCCCGCAGGGCAGCGAGCGGCGCGATGCGCGATGCTCGCAGGGCGGGAACGAAGCTGGCGAGCAGCGTCGATCCGACGCCGACGACCATCGCGATGACGATCGTGCTCGTGGCCATCACGACACCGTCGAAGCCGAGATCGAAGCCGGCGCTGTCCATGATCGTCTTGAGGCCGACAGCGAGGCCGTAGCCGACGGCGAGGCCGGCGAGCGAGGCGATGGTGCCGATCACGATCGCCTCGCCCACGACCGACGTCAACACTTGGCGTCGTGACGCACCGAGGGCACGCAGGAGTGCGGACTCCCGACTGCGCTGGGCGATGAGGATGGAGAACGTGTTGTGGATGCTGAACGAGGCGACCACCAGCGCGATCACGGCGAAGGCGAGCAGGATCGTCTTGAACATGCCGAGGAAGTCGCCCTCGATCTCGGCCATCATCTCGTCGGTCAACTCTGCACCAGTGAGCGCTTCGGCCGTGGCCGGCAGCGCTGCCGCGATGTCGTTTCGCAGCTCGTCCTGGCTCACGCCGTCAGCAGCCGCGACGCGGATACTCGTCACCTCTCCCGGGCGACCGACGAGTTCGGCCACCGCGGCGTCGGTGAAGGCGGTGTAGGTCATCGGCCCCGAGCTGTCGGCGCCGCCGAAGGTCGCAACCCCGACGATCGTGACGTCGACAGGCTCCGGCATCTGGATGATGGTCTGGTCACCGACGTCGAGATCGCCGGTGAGCGCGCTCGCTCGGTCGATGACGACCTCATACGGCTGGCCGTTCGCGACATCCGTCGGCGCTCGACCTTCGGCCAGTTGCCACGCGTTGACAGGCGAGTCTCCCGCCCAGTTTCCCGCGATCGTGGGAGGTCCGCCTCCACCGATCGTTGATCCGTCGTCGCCGACGATGCGACCGGACCCCTCGATGATCGGTACGGCATCGAGGACACCGTCGATCCCTTCGATCTGGTCCAGGAGGTCGATGTCGAGGTTGCCACGGACGATGCTGTCACCGCTGCCGATGACGGTCGAGTTGCGAACGACCACGTCGGTACCGGCGTTGGCCTCGCTGTACAGGTCGTCGAATCCGGCGGTCATCGTGCTACCGATCGCCAACGAGGTGGTGAGGAACGCGACGCCGAGGAGCACGGCCATCGTCGTACCGAGGAGCCGACGCTTGTGGCTCCACATGCTCTTCCAGGTGGTGCGCCACATGTCAGGCCCCGAACGCCTTCATCCGGTCGAGCACCCGAGAGGCCGTCGGTGAGGTCATCGAGTCGACGATGCGACCATCGGCGAGGAACAGCACCCGGTCGGCGTAGGCCGCGGCGACCGGATCGTGGGTGACCATCACCACCGTCTGCGCGAACCGATCCACGGCGTAGCGCATGAAGCCGAGGATCTCGGCGCCGGTACGGCTGTCCAGGTTGCCGGTCGGCTCGTCGGCGAAGATCAGCTCTGGCTTGTTGGCCAGGGCCCGGGCGACGGCGACGCGCTGCTGCTGGCCACCCGACAGCTCGCTCGGACGGTGCTTCAGCCGGTCGGCCAGCCCGACGGTGTCGACGACGTTGCGCAGCCATTCCTTGTCGGGCTTCACGCCGGCGAGGTCCATCGGCAGGGTGATGTTCTCCGCCGCTGACAGCATCGGGAGCAGATTGAAGGCCTGGAAGATGAAGCCGATCCGCTCACGCCGCAAGCGGGTGAGTTCGGCGTCGGAGAGCGAGCTCAGCTCGACGTCTCCGACGAACACCTTGCCGGAGCTCAGCGTGTCGAGACCTGCGAGGCAGTGCATGAGCGTGCTCTTGCCCGAACCGGATGGGCCCATGATTGCGGTGAATTGGCCGGCATCGAGTCGGACATCGACCGCGTCGAGCGCTCGCACCTCGGTGCCCCCACCGCCGTAGATCTTGCTGGCAGCTTCGGTACGTGCGGCGATCCGTCCCGCCGGTGGAACCGGGGAGGTCGTCGTGGCGGTTGGAGCGGGTGGCGCGAGCAGTGGCGTATCCATGACGTCCACTCTGCAGAATCGGCCGCCGACCCACGATGGGGCCCCCTCCTGTCTTCGAGGTAGGGCCACCCCCACCAAACGTGAGCATCTCGATCCACGTTTGCGACAAGAAGTTGGCGGACCGGGCCTCCGATTTCCTGCCACAAACGAGGGTGGACGCGTTCAGTGGGCGTCTGCGGTTGCGATGTCGTGGTGTCCACGACGCTTGCGGATCTGCGACACGACGGCGACCACGATTGCGCCAACCGCGAGTCCGACCACGGCCGAGATCGCGGTGTTGACGAGCCACGCCAGGACCCCACCGATTCCGCTGATGTCGGCGACTGCACCCTCCAGGTCGTGCACGAGGTCGTACGGCGTGTGCCAGCCGAGTTCGTGAGCACCGACGATGAGGATGTGGCCGCCGACCCACAACATCGCCGCGGTGCCGACGATCGACAATCCGCTGAGCAGCTTCGGCATCGCGTCGACCATCAGACGGCCGATCCTCTGCGACGAGCCCGAGTCGCGTTGGGCGAGTGACAGTCCGACGTCGTCCATCTTCACGATGAGCGCCACCACGCCGTAGACGATCGCCGTGATCACGAGCGCGACGACGACGAGGATCACGGCGCGTTGCACGAACGGCTCGTCGAGCACCTCCTTGAGGGCGATCACCATGATCTCGCCGGACAGGATGAAGTCGGTCCGGATCGCGCCCTTGATCGTCTTGGCCTCGGCATCGGGACCTTGCATCACCGTCGGCAGTTCGACGACGTCGTGCTCGGCGTGCGCGAAGCGGTGGTAGATCTTCTCCGCCCCCTCGAAGCAGAGGTAGGTGCCGCCCACCATCAGGATGATCTCGACGAGCAACGGTGCGATCGCACTCAGGATCAGAGCGGCCGGGAGGATGAACAGGATCTTGTTGCGCAGCGAACCGAGCGCGATCTTCTTGATGATCGGCAGCTCACGATCGGCAGCGAGGTTCTGAACGTAGGCAGGGGTGACGGCGGTGTCATCGACGACGACCCCTGCCGCCTTGACGCTCGCCCGCCCTGCGGCGGCACCCACGTCGTCGACCGATGCGGCGGCCAACTTGGCCAGTGCGGCAACGTCATCCAGTAGGGCGGCGAGTCCACCAGCCATGTGCTCTCCTCACCTGCGAATACGGACGAGGCTCACACTATTGGCGTCGGGAGGCGCCATGCACTCAGCGGTTCAGTGTTCGGGGCGGATTCGCGCCACTGCGTTGGCCACCTCGGCGATCGCGAGCCCGATCACGATGCCGATCATGGTCTGGGCGATGCGGTCGAGAACCACCTCTTCACCCTTGTCGACGACGGCACTGATCATCAGCAGGACGGTGGGTGTGAGCAGTACGACGAGCCAGAAGTAGCCACGCTCGTCGAGGGTGAAGAGGAGGAACGCCGCGATTGCGGCGCACGCGACGAGTGGCCAGGGGTTCGCAGTGAGGAACAGGATGCCCATCATCAGGAGCGCCGCGACGACGGTGCCTGCGGCTCGCTGCGCACTGCGCACCAGGGTGCCGTGCTCCGTCGGCTCGAGGATGGCGAGTGTGGTGAGCGGTACCCAGTACCCGTGTGGCAGATCGACGACCCGATACAGGAGACTGCCCGAACCGACCGCGACGGCCAGCCGCACGGAGTGCGCCCGCATGCCTCGATCGTGCAGCATCGCCGACCTGACCACTCGTAGTCCGTCGCCACCGACCGGGATGTCCCGCTCGGCCCGACGAGCGACGACCATCAAGGCGAGTCCGGCAGAGCCGCCGAGGAGGTAACACGCGAGCTGGTCGCGGAGCACGAGCGGCGTGTCGACTCCGGCGAAGATCACGAAGGTCGCCGAGGTGACGAAGCCCACCAGGGCGCCCGCTGGGCCGGTGGCCCGGAAGAACGCCCACACGGCGACCCAGCCGGCGCTCAGCAGGACCAGGCCCACGACGGTGCCGGTGGCCGCTGCGATCACCACGGCGGCCGCCTGCCCGAGCAGGGCGACCATTCCCCACCACAGTCGCGCCCGCACGGCGGCGTGGGGGACGCAGAGCGCGACGTTCAGCCCGCCGAGTCCGGCCGCCAAGCCGGCCGCGGGTTCTCCGACCGCCAATCCGATCGCGAGTGGACCGACCGTCGCCAGTGCTCCCGCCAGACCAGCCCGCCGGTCGACGCCGCGCTCCTCTGTGCGGAACGCCTCGCGGACGAGGTCGAATCTGGCCGACATCGGCGGCAATCCTGGCAGACCGTCGTGTTCGCACACCGCAGCGCTGGACATCCAATCGGTCTCCGATGGAGCCCAGAGCGAGAATCGAACTCGCGACCTACGCATTACGAATCTGGTGAACGCCTGCTACGCGGTCCGTGGCCCTCCGGGATGTCCGTCCTGATCAGGGACTTGGTCTGCGTGGTGTTGCTTCGTGTTGAACAGTGTTGCAGAAAATATGGGACAAAATATGGGACAACTTGTGAAGCCGGATACCGCTGAGCGGCGTCGATTCCGACTGGCTGCCGGTGCAGGTGCAGTGGCGATTGTGGGCCAGGCTATTGGGGCGTGAACGGTGGATCCGTCGGCCTACGTAGTGCCAGTCCTCCCCTCGTGACCGAGGCGGTCGCCGATGAAGGTCGCCGTCGGCGTCGGCGTCTGACGACCGTGGTACTGCTCCCCAGGTAACCAGCGAGTGGGCAAGTCGCGCCGGTTCTCGAGCACGAGCACTCGCCTTTCGGCATCGATACGAAGCTCCGCAGCCAGGCGCCGCCCCGACTCGTAAGTCGTGTAGCAGCCGACACTTGACACTTTCACCGGCGGGGTGGTCCCGGAGAATTCAAACCATCCTCGATGAGATCCGAGCGCAAGTGCCGTACGCCAGGGATGCTGGCGACGACACGTGCGCCGCAATGTGGCGATTCGACGGTGCACCGACCCGCCGTCAGAATCTCGATAGACGCAACGATTCATCGACTGTTTGCTTGTGGCCACGGGCGCCCCGATTTACTGTGCAAAGGGGCGAGATCTGCAGAGGGGAACTAATGAGAGCAAAATGCATTTCTATTGCGGCGCTCACGATGGTTGTTGCAATTGTGACGACAAGCGGTGCTTCTGACGCATCGGTAAACGATCAGGAAGGCGCCGACGAACCCCCTTCGACGGTGCCGGTCCTTGACAGCGAATACGAACCCGGACCTCCCTTCGAACCGCCCCTACCCACCGATTCCGATCAGCCAACTGAAGAACAAATCAGGATCGCGGTGGATCGAGCACTCAACGACCCAGAAGTGACCGCGAAGCGCAAAGAGTTCGGGCTTAAGACCGATGCGGCAGCGATAAGCGCGGCCGTTACAGACACAATGATGCGCAGAGCTAACTCGGTGTACCTGGGAATTCCGATGGACGACAGCGAAGTTGACGCTTATTTGAAGTGGCAGGGATACTTACGAGGGCTTCAGCCGTATCAGGAGTTCGCTGAAAAACACAGTGGTGACTTTGCAGGGTACGAGTCAAACCGTGACATCGACGATCCTTACTTTTATGTTCAGATCACGGACGGCACCCCGTCGTCCCTGCTCCAAGCTGCAGAGTCGCTCCTACCCAACGACTTGCCATACTCCGTGGAGGTCGTTCGATTCTCGACGGCGGACGTGTTCGAAGCGGCCGAGGCGGCTCAAGGTGCGATACGGTCGGGCGCAGACAGCGACCTCACCCGCAGCGCAGACTCAGTTAATCTCGTACTTCTAGACGTTGCGGTTTCGACCAGTTCCCAAGAAGTTGAACTGACTGCAGAGTTTGACCGCTCTGGACGGACCAACGACGAATTGACCCGCCAGCTCCGGGAACAGCTGGGAGCCGACGGAAATGTTGGATTCCAGATAGTGCAAAGCGGCCCAGAGATACCGACTATCGGAAGGCTCGAATCACCCGGCCAGGCGAAAGGCGGCTTGAGAATTTCCGCATCTGACGGTGCATGTACGTCATCAAGTTCGATCGGAGCGACCACAGGACTATTCAATGTAACAGCGGGCCACTGTTATAATGACAACGGCCCAGGATCGATGACCCACGTAGGCATCAATTACGGTACCGTAGCGGCGGGCGGTTATCAGGATGTCCAGGGTTCCTTGTCCGTGCGAGCCCTTGACTACGCCATTGCGGGGGTTTCGACCGGCGGGATGGTGTCAGAGTATGTAATGGAGGTCTCGGATACTACGGGGAACTCCTCGTACCATAATCTTGTTGGTGTGAATAGTGCGACGGAAACGACCTCAACCATCGTATGTTACGGTGGGGCGTCCAGCAACCGAACCCGGATCTACCAAGTGCTGCCTTATCGTACGTTATGCGGATGGGTAACCCAGTCGAACAGCGGTTCGGGCCGAGTAAAGGCTTCAATAAACGTCTGCTTGGGGGACTCAGGTGCTTTGGTCTACGCCTATAATCAGGCGTACGGAATCGTGTCACGTTCCGAGATTCCCATCGCCGGGACAGACGGAACATGCAGCAGCGTCGTGATGTATGCCCGGATGGCTGCGCAGCTCACGAACATAGGCGGTTCTGCGTCTGTGGTGACCCGGTCGTTTGGCAATCCCAAGTTCTCCCATAGCGGACAGTGCGTAGATGCAGCGTACGGTTCGACATTGAACGGGACAGCCGTCACGCAGTACCCCTGCCATGGCTTGATACCGCAACGATGGCGCCTTGTTCCAGTGAACGGAAGCAGCTCTGACGTTTACTATTTGATTCGCGACGATGGACCCTACTGCCTGGATGCAACGGGAACTGGCGCGGGATCGGCCGTCCAGCAATGGGAATGCCACTACGGAACCAACCAACAGTGGACACTACGTCGAGCCACAGGCAACCTTTTCTCGTTAAGCCCACGTTCGAGCGTGACACTTTGCCTGCAGGTAGCGGGTGGCTCTGTGACCAGCGGTGCCTTGATACAACTCGGGACCTGCAACGGAAGCAGTTCTCAGAATGTCAGCATTTAGTTGCATCGCAACATTTGGAACTGCCACACTTCTTGCCATAGTTGTGTCCGGATGTCGCGCATCGGAAGCAGCCACACCGAATCCGAGCGGCGTCGAAGGGGTTACGGTTCCAACCGTGTCATTTGGGTCCAACTTGACCGTCGAGCCTAGTGCATCCGTCGCTCAAGCCGCCGATGGCACACAGCTTATTTTCGACGTGAGAACTGCAACTAACGGTCCTGACAACGTGCTCCAAGTAGAGATCACAAATCCTGCGATCGTGGATGTGCACTACCCGCCGTTTCTCTATATCCAATCTCGAACATCAACGAACGAATGGACGAGCGGGCTGGTTGTGCCTCTCGGCGTCGGCGAGGGCCGCACGCGACCATGCTCTGGACTAGATGAATGCGAAATCACTCCGGAAGATCCGATTCTCCTACCCGGGGCCACGCGCAGGCTTCAAGAGATCGTGCTGACGGACGAACTCGGAGCTGGTCCGTTTCGCGTCACCATGGAGCCCAATGTGACAGGGTACTCAGTCGTGTTCAGTCGTTAGCGAATGAACTCGACTCCTCCAGCAACTCGCACTCAGGCGATGCGTCATCGGGGTCCGGCCGAGACAGACGCCCGTGCAGCTGCGATTGACCGAACAAGTCCGCTCGAAGCTGACTGGGCCAGCTGATCCGCATACAAAGCAGCGCAGGGAGTTGGCGAACGGGCGACCACCATCATGCTGATGGTCGTTTTGAGTGTCGAGATGCGAAGTCGTAGAACACCGCAATGGTCGGAGTGGAGTCCCCGCGCTGGGAATATAGTCGAGAAGCACGACCGATATGCCCTCCTGCCCGCTCACTCGCATCGAGCGTAGATCCTCTGCCACCGAACCTTCGTCTACTATCGTGTCACAAGGGGCGCCCTCTTCGGTTTGGTGGAGGTCGCCAGCCAGGGTGGCCCGCGGGAGGATCTGATGCGTCGCTACCCTTTTGCGTCCACCGGTGGTGGCGAGTCCGCGGCGCTCCGCCTCGAACAAGCGAACCGGTCAGGATCGGTGGGCGGTTCGCTGCAAAAGAGGATGGGTTGGACCCTGGCGCTGGCGCTGCTTGCCACGGCGATCGCAGCGCCGATGCCGGTGAACGCGCTCCCACTAGGTATTGAGTTCGGTCGCGATCAAGGGTTCGCCGCTGGCGGTTGGGTCTCGGTTGCTCCAGGCCCTTATGACAATGATGTGGCACCGATTCCGGGTGGAGGGTTCTACCTCATCCAGCATTCGCTTTATCAGTCGCAGGTGCGACGGGTGCTGACGGACGGCACGGTCGACAACTCATTCGGCGGGGACGGAGTTGCGCAAGTCGATCTGTATCCCGACGGACCGCCCTGGTACGTCTGGGAGGATTTGGCCGGTTACGACGTTCAGTCAGACGGCAAACTGTTGATGCTGATTGAGGGAAACGGTGACATGAGTGTCGCCCGGTTGTCCCTGGACGGTGCGTCTCTCGACTCTTCGTTCGGAGGCGGTGGCGGCGTCGAGGTGGTGTACGACGGCGCCTCCGAGCCGCTGTCTTTGCAGTACTCCACGAACGGAAACTTGGTTGTCGATGACGAGAACAGGATCTACTGGTCGACCTCAGTCGAGGCGAGTATCGGCTCGTTTGCCAGTCGAAGCATTGT
>JANNNB010000009.1:0-24638 GCA_031398325.1 Actinomycetes bacterium | reverse complement strand
GTCGATTGTACCCCACCCCCTCCCGTCACGGCCGGAGCCTCTCCTCCCACACCCGATACCGCGTCCGCGATCTACGTTTGTGACAAGAAAATTGAGGGACGTACCGCGGAATGCTTGTCGCAAACGGGGAATGAGGTCGCGGAGAGTGGATGACGAACGCGGTGCGTGGGTGAGCTGACGGGTCAGCGCATTCGACGCATGTGGACACTCTGTACGAGCCCGAACATGGCGAAGTACACGATGAGACCGGAGCCGCCGTACGAGATGAACGGCAACGGCAAACCGGTGACCGGCATGATCCGCAGGGTCATCCCGACGTTCTGGAACGTCTGCCACAACACCATGGTGAACACCCCGGCACAGAGGTAGGTGCCGAGCGGGTCGCGGGACAGGTGGGCAATACGCCAGATCCGCACGAGGGCGATCGCCAACAGCCCGAGGACCACGGCGCAGCCGACGAGACCGAACTGTTCACCGACCGCAGCGAACGGGAAGTCAGCCCACATCACCGGAATGTCGCGTCCATTGGTCAGTGGCCCCTGCAACCAACCCTTGCCCCACACTCCCCCGGTTCCGATCGCTCGCATGGCGTTCTCGGCCTGGTAGGTGGCGTCGGCGCCCGCCGCGTCGGGATTGAAGAGTGCCCGGATTCGGGCGGACTGGTAGTCGTTCACCAGTCGTCCGATGAACGCGGCGAGCACTGTCGTGATGGACAGGAACGTGATGAGCACGATGTACCTCGCCTTCGCACCAGCGACGAGCAGCACACCCATTGCGACCGACACGATCACCGATGCCGACCCGAGGTCGGGCTGGATGATCACGAGGACCGCGGGCGCGCCCACGATCATCAGTCCGCCGAGGAATCGGGCATAGGAGACCTCCTCCCCTCGTTCTTCTGCCAGGTACGAGGCCAACATCAGCAGCGTCGTGAACTTCGCCATCTCCGCGGGCTGGAGGTTGAACGGACCGAAGTCGAACGAGATCTTGTCCTCGCCGGCCGCGATGCCCAGCAGGAACAGGAGTGTGAGCAGGACGAGCGTGAGTCCGTACAGGAACGCGGCGCGCTCTTTCCACCATTCGTAGTCGAACGCCATCACGATCGACATCACGACCACCGCCATGATGGCGAACACGACCTGGCGGGTCACGAACGCGTACGGATCGGCCTCGATGCGCGTACGCGACGCCGAGAACACGACGAAGAAGCCGATGACGGTCAGCGCCACCTGGGTCGACATCAGTACCCAGTCGATGTTGCGACTGGGGTCGCCTGGGCTGGCGCCGATGTTCCCGAGCCCGGAGTCGGGTTTGCGGGACAGGAACGAAGTGGCCACGGCGGGTACTACTCGGTGGTCCGTCCGACGGTGAACCGGCCGTCGAAGCACCGAGTGTCGCGCAACGCCCGCGGCTGAGCGGCCAGGTTCGACGAGGTGTCGAGCTGATCGGACAACACGACGGGGTCGGTCGGCGCCTGGCCTGACATCTGCAGGAACAGGCACTTGACGACCGGCCCGGCGGCCTCCGAGCCGTACCCCGACTTCTCGAGGTACGCGGTGACCGTGTACGGCCGTTCCGGATCCTGGCTGTACCCACCGAACGCAGAGGAGTCGTTCCACGGGTAGTTGTTCGCCCCCTGGGCCGTACCCGTCTTGCCCGCCACCGGAATCGCACTGTCCGGGTAGTAGTAGAAGAGCTTCTCGCCGGTGGTGCTGTGATAGCTGTCGCTCGTGGTACCGGGGCCGGTGATCACCCTGCGCAGACCATTGTTGATCTCGTCGCGGATTTCGGTCGGCATCGGGATCTGACGAACGACCTCCCCCTCGACGTTCGGCTCTTCGGCGAGACGCGCCTGCGACAGGTCGGCGACACCGGGCGTCCGGGAATCGGGCACGCCGGGCTGATACACGGCCATGATGATCTCCGGCTTCATGACGAACCCGTAGTTGGCGATGGCGGAGTAGCCGACGGCGAGCTGGAGCGGCGAAGCAGACAGGAGGCCCTGGCCGATCGCGAGCTGCACGTTGTCACCGGTGAAGTATCCCCGTCCTTCGTCTTCGGTGATGACGCCGAGGTCCGCGTACTCCTTCTTCAGCGCCGCGTCCGGCACCGTTCCGTCGAACTCGTACGGGAGGTCGATCCCGGTGTCGGCGCCGAACCCGAACAGTTTGACCTGATCCTGGAGCACGGGATCGCTCGGATCGAACGGTGGCAGCATCAGCATCTCGCCGACGCGGTAGAAGAACGCGTCGCTCGACACGGCCAGGGCTGTCTCGACGTCGACGTTGCCGTAGACGCAGGGCCGTCCGGTACCAGCGCAGGTGGCGTTCTTGTAGATGCAGCGCACGAGACCCGTATTGCACTTGTCTTCCTCGACGGACTCCATCGTGTAGCGACCGACGTCTTCGTAGTAGTCGTTGATGCCCAGCAGCCCGGTCGCGAGCGCCGCATACGCCGTGAACGGCTTGAAGGTCGACCCGAGGTTGTATCGGCCCTGGATCGCACGGTTCGTGAGCGTCGAGGTATCGGGATCGACGTTGCCGGTGACGGGGTCGATCACCGTCGGGAAGACCTCCTCGAACTTGCCGTCCCCGAGGTCGGCCTCGAACCAACGATTGTCGAACGTGGGGTAGCTCGCCAGGGCGATGATGTGGCCGGTCTCGTAGTTCTGCACGACGACGGCTCCGGCGGGCGCCTTGAACGGAACCGTCTCGGGGTACTCCGGAAAGGCACGCTCTTCGAAGTTGGTCTCGGGATCGAGCGGATTGCTCGCCGTGGCCTGTCGACGCAACATGAGCTGGGTTTCGAGTGCCTGCTCGGCGAACTGCTGCTGGTCCAGATCGATCGTCAGCTGGATGTCGTTGCCGTTGATCGGTGGCACGCGCTCGACCTCGCGCACGATGCGACTGGCGTTGTCGACCTCATAGGTGACGAACCCCCACGTGCCGTGCAGGGTCTGTTCCATGCTCATCTCGATGCCGAACTGGCCGACGCGCTCGTTCAGGTAGTAGCCACGACCGGTGTAGAGATCCTTGGTCTCTGCGGTGATGCGGCCCATGTAGCCGACGACGTGGCTGGCCAGCGGCGCATAGGGGTACACGCGCCGTGATTCTTCGATGATCGAGACCCCGGGAAGGTCTTCGACGCGTTCCTGGATTGCCGTGGCCGTGCGCTCGTCGACGTCCTCGGCCACCGGCATCGGCAGGAACGGGCTGTACACCTGGCTGTCGAAGCGTGCCTCCATCTCCTCGATGGGCACGTCGATCCACCCGGACAACCGACGGAAGATCTCGGCGCGATCGCTGTCGCGACGAATGACCGACCACTCGACAGCCACGGTCAGCACACGTTGGTTGTCGGCCATGATCCGGCCATCGGCGTCGAAGATGCGACCGCGCTCGGGCAGCAGCGGCACGGTGCGGAGTTTGGTCGTGTCGACCTCTTGCTGGAGCGACTCCTGCTCCACGGTCTGCAGGAACCACAGCCGGGCCCCGATCAGGCTGAACAGCAACATGCCGACGAGCGCGAGAACGCCGAGTCGTGTCGCCCGTTTGTCGATAGCCATGGTCGTGTCGCGGTCTGTTCAAGAAGGGTGTCGTGGTTCGCCGTCGCCGGGATGGACGAGACGGCAACATGTTACAAACGTGTTGCGGCCACCGTGTGCCACCCGACGAACGCCACAGTTCCTCTCACCCGATTCTCACCGTCACGCGGCCGGCGAGGAACGCGCAGCGACGAGCGGGACGCAGCGCAGGGTGGAAGCGAAACGGACGTCCGAGCCTGAGACTAGAGCGGCGTGTCGGGGAGCGGCTGCTTCCACTCGACCTGCTTGACGCGCAGGCACCATCGACAGAGAGGGATCAGCGCCGGGCTCATGAGGGCCGCTGCCGCCGCGGTCACGATCACGACGACGACGAGGTCCGAGCTGAACGGGTGGTTCTCGCCGATGAAGAGTCGCACGACCGGAACCATGAGCACACCCGCTGCGGTCCCGAGCGCGACGAACAAGGCACCGAGCCACCACTGTGGGTCCGCCGCCACGAGCGCCAGCAAACCGGCCACGGTGCCAGCGATGGTCAGGGCGATCGCCGTCGATCCGAGCGGCGTTCCCTCGACCAGGTCGAACATGAGGCCAAGGGTGAAGCCCATGATCGCCCCCCGTTCGCTGCCGCCCGCAACGCCGGCGGCGGCCGCGGTGGCCATGAGCAGTTCGATGACCACTCCCGCCACCTTGAAGTCGACGAGTAGCGTGCGCTGGAGCGCGAGCAGCACCAGGCCGACCGGGATGATCCGCACGAGCGGACCTTGGATGAACGCCGCCAGCACGCTCGGTTACGATTCGCCGACTTCGGACAACGGCTTGTACAGCACGACCCTCACGTAGTTCAGCCGGGTCAGGTCGGCGTTGAGTTCGACGTCGAGCAGTGGCCCACCCGAACCCGGTCGGTCGGCTCGGTTGGCGACACGCCCGACCGGAATTCCGGGAGGCGCGAGGCTCGTCGACCCGCCTGCCGTCTCGACGAGATCGCCGATCGTGAGTTCAGCCAGCGACGGGTTGTCCTCCACGAATCGGATCTGCGGCAGCAGACGTCGACCGCGTCCTTCGAGGGCGCCGTACTCCTTGCGCACCACGACCGGCACCGTGGTGGTCGTCGTACCCGTCGCAGCCAGTTCGGCTGCTGCCGCAGCGGCAGCCGCCTCGGTCGCGGCCAGCGCTTCCCCCTCGGCGATCAGGAGCACCTGCTCCTGCGTCAGGGGTTCGCCGGTGACCGGGTCGACGAAGTTCGGTATGACCGGGTCACTGCCACCGGGCAGTGTCGTCTCTGGTGTCGGTGGGCCCGTCGGAGCTTCGGTACCGCCGGCGACGGTCGTCGTGGTCGTCGTGGACGTGGAGGTGGCTGCCTCCGCCTGCTCCTCGATCTCTTCGGGCGTCAGGCCGGACGGCGAGGTGATCACGGTGCCGTCCCCGTCAGATTCGCCGGCCGACTCGCCGGCGGTCGCGGCCTCGGCATCGGCGGCCGCGGTCACGGTCACACCCACTGCGTAGTTCGTGTCGGTCACCAACATCACCCGTGCGGTGGTGTCCGTGACGCTCGTGACCTTGCCGATCAACCCGGCCTGGTTCACGACGGGCATTCCGACCGAGATACCGCTGGATCGGCCCTTGTTGATCTCGATCACCTGGTCGATGTTGTTCGCGGCCCCGCCGATCACCTGTGCGAGTTCGGTGTCGATCCCCGAGAGGGCAGGCAGGTTGTTGAGCGCCAAGATCTCCTGGGCCTGCAACACGGCCGCCTCGGCCGCAGCCTGCGTTCCGATCAACCGGTCGAGTTGATCCTGCAACGCCTGATTCTCACGCTCGACCTCGTCGAAGTTGACGATGCCGTTCCACGCCCGTTCGAGCGGGTTGGTCACGACGGCGACCGCTGACTCGACAGGGTCCATCACTCTGCTGACGGCGTCGCGGCCACGGTCGATGAAGGGGTTGCCCCGGAGATCGAGTGTGAGCAGCAACGCCGACGTCAGCAACAGTGCGAGGATGACACGCCGTCGCCCGACGGAGTAGATGGCCATTGCAGTCTGTGAAGGACCGACGTTCGGTCGTCAGTCCTCGCCGCCGAGTGACATCAGGCCACGCATCGCGTCGATGTTCTCGAGGGCGCGACCCGAACCGATCACCACGCTGTACAGCGGCTCGTTGGCGATGCGGATCGGCATGCCGGTTTCGTGTGCGAGCCGTTGCTCGAGTCCTCCGAGCAGCGCCCCACCACCGGTGATCGTGATGCCGTCTTCCATGATGTCGGCGGCCAACTCCGGCGGCGTCTTGTCGAGGGTGGTCTTCACGGCATCAACGATGGCAGAGATCGGCTCGGCGATGGCTTCGCGGATGTGCTCCGTCGTGATCTCGACGGTACGTGGAAGACCGGAGATGAGGTCGCGGCCTCGAATGTCAGCGGTCAACTCGAGGTCGAGCGGCCACGCCGAACCCATCTGGATCTTGATCTCTTCGGAGGTTCGTTCGCCGATCGCGAGCGAGAACTCCTTCTTGACGTACTGCAGGATCGCTTCGTCGAGTTCGTCGCCCGCCACGCGGACGGACTGTGCCGTGACGATGCCGCCGAGCGAGATGACGGCGACCTCGGTCGTGCCCCCACCGATGTCGACGATCATGTTCCCCGACGGTTCGTGGACCGGCAGGTCGGCGCCGATCGCAGCGGCCATCGGCTCCTCGATGATGTGCACCGGCTTGCGCGCCCCGGCGTACTCCGCAGCATCCTGGACGGCGCGTTGCTCGACGCCGGTGATGCCCGAAGGAACGCAGATGACCATACGAGGCTTGCTCCACTTCGAGGCGTGCACCTTCTGGATGAAGTAGCGCAGCATCTTCTCGCACACCTCGAAGTCGGCGATGACGCCGTCCTTCAACGGCCGAATCGCCTTGATGTGGTTCGGGGTACGCCCCATCATCCGCTTGGCCTCGAGGCCGACCGCGACGGGTCGCCCGTCGTTCGCGTTGATCGCCACCACCGAGGGTTCGTCGAGCACCACGCCGTGGCCACGGACGTAGATGAGCGTGTTGGCTGTACCGAGGTCGATCGCGAGGTCGCGTCCGAGGCTCAGTGGGTTGTTGCGGGCCATGGGATGGCCCTCCCTTCGCGAATTCTGTCGTTCGAGTGGTCCGGCAGTCGTGTTCGACCTGTGGCCATCGTGCCACGGCCGGCCTGTGCCTGGATCCGGATTCCTGAATGTTACAGATTCGGGAAGAAAATGGTGATCTCGCGCTCGGCGGAGGCGAGCGAATCGCTGCCATGGACGAGGTTCTCGGTGAACAGGATCCCGAGGTCGCCGCGGATCGTGCCGGGGGCAGCAGTACGCGGGTTGGTGGCGCCCATCAGGGAGCGCACGACCTCCCAGGTGTTCTCCGGCCCCTCGATCACCATCGCGACGACGGGGTTCCGGCCCATGAACTCGACCAGGTCGGCGTAGAAGCCCTTCCCGACATGCTCTTCGTAGTGGCGGGCCAGGATGTCCGCATCGAGGGTGCGCAGCTCCATGGCCACGATGTCGAGGTTCTTGGCTTCGAAGCGTGACACGATCTCGCCGACGAGCTTGCGCTCAACGGCATCGGGCTTCAACAGGACGAGTGTGCGATCAGACATGGCCGGTCAAGTTATCGGTCGGTCCAGGCAATCAGCTGCCGAGGGAAAGGCAGCGACGAGCCAGACGTTCGGCCGACCTCGACTGTCGCGACGAGACTCGCCGTGAGGCCGAGCCAATCGATTCAGTTGGCGTATCGCTGGAGCACCGGGCGGGCGGCGCCGACCGTGTAGAGACTGCCTGTGGCGAGCACTGCGTCGTCGCCGTCGGCGTACTCCATCGCCCGAGCGCACGCTGCCTCGACCGTGTCGAACACGGCGACATTGTCACAGCCCAACCTGCGCGCAGCTTCCGCCACGTCGACCGCGGGGACTCCACGGGGTGACGGCGCCGTGCAGGCGAACACGATGTCGAACTCGTCGGCGCGCAGCGCTGCGAGCATGTCCATCGGATCGCGCAGGGTCCCGATGACGAGGATCCGCCGACCGTCGGGGTCGAAGTCCTCGAAGAACACCTGCGCACACGTGTCGGCGCCCGACGGATTGTGTGCGCCGTCCACGATCGTGAGCGGCTGGTGGCCGAGCACCTCGAAACGACCCGGCATCTTGACATCGCCGAAGCCTTCCATCACGACGTCGATGTCGAGCGGCGCTGCGAAGAACGTCTCGACCGCCGTCAGGGCCAGGATCGCGTTGTCACCTTGATGCGCTCCGTGCAAGGGCAGGTACACGTCGGGGTAGATCGTGGTCGGCGTTCGCAGGTCGAGCAGGCGGCCGCCGACGGCGAGCCGGCTGCTGGTGGTCTCGAAGTCGCTGCCGCGAACGAACGTCGTCGCGGCGCCGGCGGACTGGAAGATCTCGACCAGCTCCGGTTCGGTCTCGCCGATGATCGCCGCCGACGTCGGCTTGATGATGCCGGCCTTCTCGCGAGCGATGTCAGCGAGCGTCGGGCCTGCGAACTCGGTGTGATCCATCCCGATGTTGGTGATCACCGCGACGTCGCCGGTGGCCACGTTCGTGGCATCCCAACGACCGAGCAAGCCGACTTCGATGACCATCACGTCGACGGCCACGTCGGCGAACCATCGGAATGCTGCGGCCGTCAGGATCTCGAAGTAACTGGGGCGGAGGCCCACGATCAGTTCGAGATCGGCGATCGCTGCGATCTGCTCGGCCAGTTCATCGTCCGAGATCTGCTCGCCGTTACGGGTGATCCGCTCGTTGACCCGTTCGAGGTGCGGGCTCGTGTAGGTCCCGACCGTGAGACCGTCGGCAACGAGCAGCCTCGAGATCATCTGGGCGGTCGAGCCCTTCCCGTTCGTGCCGGTGACGTGGATCACGGGCGCAGCGTCCTGCGGGTCTCCCATGGCAGCGCAGAACGAGGTGATCACATCGATCGAGGGCGACTCGATGCGTCCGGTGATGTCGTACGATGCGTGGGCGTCGAGATAGGCGAATGCTGCAGCTACATCGATCATGCGGTGATCAAGCCAATCGTGGAACGGCGGCGTTGCGCGGAAAGGTGATCGCGCTCCGGCCCCGAGGGCTCAGGACGCCGCCTTGCGCTGACGAGCCGGCGTCCGGGGAACGAGCGTGGGGTTCACACGGTCGTTGACGGTCTCGGCATCGATGACGACCTTGCCGATGTCGGTGCGGCCGGGCAAGTCGTACATCGTGTTCAACAACACTTCTTCCATGATCGCTCGCAGCCCACGTGCACCGGTGCCACGCAACAGCGCCTGATCGGCGACTGCCTGCAGACCGTCGGGCGTGAACTCGAGCTCGACGTCTTCGAAGCTGAACACCTTCGCGTACTGCTTGACCAGGCTGTTCTTCGGTTCTGACAGGATCTTCACCAGCGCTTCGCGATCGAGCGATCCGACGGCGCCGATCATCGGGAGGCGGCCGATGAACTCGGGAATCATGCCGAACTTGACGAGGTCTTCGGGCAGCACCTGGGCGAACAGCTCGCCGGCGTCGCGGTCAACCCGCGATCGGACGGTGCCGTTGAAGCCGACACCCTTGTGGCCGATCCGCTGCTCGATGATCGACTCGAGGCCGGCGAACGCTCCCCCGAGGATGAACAGGACGTTCGTGGTGTCGATCTGGATGAATTCCTGATGCGGATGCTTGCGGCCGCCCTGGGGCGGCACCGATGCCTGCGTGCCCTCGAGGATCTTCAGGAGGGCCTGCTGAACGCCCTCGCCGGACACGTCGCGAGTGATCGAGGGGTTCTCGCTCTTGCGGGCCACCTTGTCGATCTCGTCGATGTAGACGATGCCGGTCTCGGCGCGCTTCACGTCGAAGTCGGCGGCTTGGATGAGCTTGAGGAGGATGTTTTCGACGTCTTCACCGACGTATCCGGCCTCGGTCAACGCGGTGGCGTCGGCCACGGCGAACGGCACGTTCAACTGGCGAGCCAAGGTTTGGGCGAGGTGGGTCTTGCCGCAGCCGGTCGGACCGAGCAGGAGGATGTTCGACTTGGCGAGTTCCACCTCGTCGCGACGGCCGACCGTGGTCGCCTGGTTCTGGTATTGGATGCGCCGGTAGTGGTTGTACACCGCCACGGAGAGGATCTTCTTCGCGTCGTCCTGGCCGACGACGTAGTCGTCGTGGAAGGCCCTGACCTCACGCGGGTTCGGCAGGTTGTCGAAGCTGAGCTCGGCCGTTTCGGTGAGTTCCTCTTCGATGATCTCGTTGCAGAGATCGATGCATTCGTCACAGATGTAGACGCCAGGGCCGGCGATGAGCTTCTTCACCTGCTTCTGCGACTTGCCGCAGAACGAGCACTTCAAGAGTTCGCCCGTGTCACCGAATTTGGCCACGCTGGTCTTCCCCTCTGCCTCGTCCTGATCTGCTGCTTCGCTTCGTGTGGAGGGCGACAGTGTGGCGCACTCCCCCGCCGGATGGGTGGATCCGGCAGATCACTCCTCGATCAGCGGATCGGACCGGTCCGGTCGACCGCCTCGCGAGACGAGATCACGGTGTCGATGATGCCATATTCCAGCGCCTCGTTCGCTTCCATGACGAAGTCGCGGTCGGTGTCCTTGGTGATCCGCTCGATCGGCTGGCCCGTGTGATGCGACAAGATGCCGTCGAGCAGCTCTCGCATGCGCATGATTTCCTTGGCGGCGAGCTCGAGATCCGTGACCTGGCCGTAGCCGACCTGACCCCACGGCTGGTGCAGGAGCACACGACTGTGCGGAAGCGCGAGTCGCTTGCCCGGGGTGCCTGCGGCGAGCAGGACCGCGGCCGCGGAGGCTGCCTGGCCGAGGCAGATCGTGGCGATGTCGTTCTTGATGAACTGCATCGTGTCGTAGATCGCGAACAGCGCCGTGATGTCACCACCAGGGCTGTTGATGTAGATGTTGATGTCCTTGTCGGGGTTCTCCGACTCGAGGTGGATCAACTGGGCGCACATCAAGCTGGCGATCTGATCGTCGACCGGGGTCTGCAAGAAGATGATGTTCTCCTTGAGCAGCTTGCTGTACAGGTCGTAGGCCCGCTCGCCACGGCTCGTCTGTTCGACGACGTTCGGCACCAGGTAGTTCACCGCATCGAGATTCATGAGTCTGTCTCCGTCTCCTGATCGCTGGCTGATTGGTCGTCGTGATCGTGATCGTGATCGTCGTGATCGTGGTCGTCGTGATCGTCGTGGATGTGGTTGCCGTGCTCGTCGTGGCCGTGGCCGAGCAACTCGTCACGTCCGATGGCATTGCCGTCCGGGTCGACGAAGTCGAGGTGATGGATCAGCCAGTCGAGCGCCTTGGACTTGCGGATCGACGAGACCAGATCGGGGACCGCATCGTTCTGTTCATAGGCCCGACGGATGTCCTTGGCCTTCTGGCCGTACTGCATCGCCATGCGCGCGTACTCGGCGTCGAGCTCTGGTGCTTCGACGACGATCTCCTCGGCGTCGGCCACCGCACGAAGTGCGAGGTCGACCTTGACGGCCTCCTCGGACTGTCCCCGCATCGACTCGATGAACTGATCCGGCTCCTGACCGGTGGCGGCGAGCCACTGGCTGAGGTCGATGCCCTGCGCCTGGAACTGTTGCACGGTGCCCTGCACGCGCTGATTCAGGTCGGAGTTGACCATCGGCTCCGGTGGCTCGATCTCCACGAGCGCTCCGAGCGCTGCGGTGACGGCATTGACCAGTTGCTGGCGAGCGCGGTTGAGCTTCTGCTCGCCGAGCGACGCCCGGAGCGACTCGTTCCACTCGTCGAGTGTCTCGAACTCGCCGAGGTGCTCGCTCACCCACTCGTCGTCGAGTTCACCGAGCTGTTGTTCTTGAACCGCCGTGATCTTGACGGTGAAGTCCGCGTCTCCCTCGGTGCCCTTGGGTGTCGAGGTGAAGTTGATCACGTCGCCTGCGGATGCGCCGATCAGCTGTTCGTCGAAGTCATCGGTGACCCAACCCTGACCAACCTCGTAGGACCAGTCTTCGGTGTTGAGTCCGAGCACTTCTTCGCCGTCGCGCAGGGCGGACAGGTCGAGCGTGACGAAATCACCGGCGGCGATGGGGCGACCGGCGTCGACCAGCGAGGCATGCCGACGCTGTTCGGTCTCGTGGGCCTTGGTGAGGTCGTCGTCGGTCACTTCGATGGAGGGAAGCTCGATCTTGAGATCGGCGTAGCCGTCGATGGTGATGGTCGGACGAATCTCGCAGGTCGCGTCGAACTCGACGGCACCGGACTCTTCGCCCTCGGTGATCTCCACCTCGGGTGTCGCGATGAGGTCGACGTCGTGTTCACGGACCGCCCGGGCGAGGTACTGGGGCACCGCGTCGCGCAGCGCCTGCTCACGTGCGGGGCCGAGGCCGACACGGGCTTCGAGCACCTTGCGCGGGACCTTGCCGGCGCGGAACCCGGGCAGGCTGATCTCCTTGGCGATGGCTTTGAACGCACGATCGATGTCGTGCTCGAACTCGTCTTCTTCGACTTCGACGTACAGCTTGACCTTGTTGCCCTCGAGGGCTTCCAGCGAACTCTTCACAGGCAGGCGAGTGTATCGGCGGGCTCGGATCCGTCCCCCGCCGCCTCGGCCTGGGCCGTCACGTGCCGGTCAAGGAGGCCAGGAAGGTCAGATCGGACGAGCCGAGCGTGTTCTGGTGGACCTCGACGGCGATCACGTTCTCGCCCGGAACGATCAGGTTGGGGTCGATCGCGAGCTGACGGTCCTGCCGCTCGCCACCGTCGGCGATGGCTTCGGGTGCCTTGGTGAGGTAACTGACCGGACCGGTCCCGAGGTTGAATCGTGCTGCCTCGACGCCGTTGACGTACACGACGGCGCCATCGTCGACCCGCAGCCTCAGGGTCAGCGAGGTGGGAGCGGCTTCGGCGACGAACTGCGTTCGGAAGTACGTCGTGCAGTACTTGCGGCCTTCGGCCGGACCGAACCCGACGACGGTCTGTTCGTCACCGTCGCCGTACCCGAACTCTCCGACGCCGGTCTTCCACGAGTTGTCGTCGAAGGCGAGGTTGCGCCACGCCGTACCCTGATCGGTGCCATTGTCGAGGTACGACCAGGTAGCGCTCGGAGCCAGGTCGATCCGAGTAGCCGGCATCAACGTCGTCGTGGGAATCGGCCCGCCGATCGTCGAAGGCGGAGCAGCAGTGGTGGTCGGAGCAGCGGTTGTCGGGCTGACGGTCGTCGGAGCAGCGGTCGTCGGGCTGGCCGTCGTCGACGGTGCAGACGTCGTAGTGCTTGTCGCCGTGGTCGACGTGATGGGGGTTGTCGTGGTGGGGGTGGTCGTTGTCGTCGTGGCGGGGGGTGCGGCGGAGGGACCGTACGCAACGAGGCTCGGGAAGAATGTCAGGTCGTTCGAGTTCGGCGCGTTCTGGTGGACCTCGACAGCCAACGTGTTCGTGCCGACGTTCAGGCGCGCCGGATCGATGGCGAAGAAGTCGCTGTCGGTCTCCATGCTCCCGTCCGTCAGCCCGGCGAGCGTCGTGTGCCCGATTGCGCCCGGCGGCATGTTGTCCCGGATCACCTCGACACCGTTGAGGTAGACCACCGCACCGTCGTCGACGCGCATGTACATGCCGACCTCGGCGGCAGCGGCAAAGGCCGTGAAGGTCCGGCGGAAGTACGTCGTGATGTGCCTGTTCGAGTCGGACGAGCCGTACGAGATCTTGGTGCGCTCCCCACCGTCGCCGTACCCGAACTCGCCGATGCCGCTCTTCCACGCCCCGTCGTTGAAACCCGGAAGGCGCCACGCCGTTCCTTGATCGGAACCGTCGTCGAGGTAACGCCACGGTTCCCCGCCCCGCGCCCGGGCGACGATCGGCGTGGGCGGCGCGGCCGGGAAGATCGCAAACCCCTCGACGCGAACGCCCGACACGAACGAGAAGCTGCCCGCAACCACCAGCGCTGACTCGTCACCGTCGACCGCCCAGCCGCCCATGAACCGGTCGAAGCTGGGCGCGAAGGTCGGGTCTTCGGCGCCCGTCGTCAGGTCGTAGCCCGCGAGGCGGGTCGCACCGTCGCCGTTCGCACCGTCGTGGAAGCCGGCGAACACCTTGTCACCGATCAGGTGGACACCCTGGACATCACCCTCGACGAGTTGACGCCAGCGACGACTGCCGTTCGCCGTGCTGAACACCGCAGTCCTGTTGCCGACGCCGGGGGTGCCCGAATGCCCGGCGATCAGGTACGCACCGTCCGGGGTCAACTCGAAGTCGTCGACGTACCCCGTCACTCCGGTCAGCTCCGGACCCACGGTGGCACCGGTGCGCCCGTCCAGCGTGCTGATGTCGGCGTCGGCGATGCCGTTGACATTGGAGAAGGGGCCGCCGATGTACACCTTGCTCCGATTCGACGTCACGGCGACA
Organism: Actinomycetes bacterium; assembly: GCA_031398325.1. Classification (GTDB taxonomy): domain Bacteria; phylum Actinomycetota; class Acidimicrobiia; order Acidimicrobiales; family Ilumatobacteraceae; genus Sva-07. Next base: position 10,708 of record JANNNB010000009.1, on the reverse strand, counting down.
GCGAGCACCGTGTTGTCGACGGTCGGGTTGAAGGTCGGGTCGACGGACCCGGTGGAGGCCGAAACGGCCGCGACGCGCGTGCGTCCGGCCCCGCCGATCGTCGTGAACGAGCCCGCCACGTACAACAGTCCGTCGGCGACCGCGAGGTGGTACACGGTGGAGTTGGCATCGGCCCGGAACCCGTGGCGCACCGCTCCGGTGGCAGGATCGATCGCCGCCACCCTGGACCTGCTCATTCCCCCGACCGTCGTGAACGTGCCGGCGATGTAGAGCGACGTGCCGTCGGTCTGGATGTTGTAGACGCTGCCATTCGTGTCGGCACGGAACGTCGGGATCAGTGCTCCCGTGGTCGCGTCGAACGCAGCGAGGTTGGAGCGAGGCTGCGACTGCGAACCATCGAAACTGGTCGCCCGCGCGAACGAACCGCCGACGTAGACCGTGTTTCCGACCTTGAGGATCGCCCGACCAGTGCCGTTGACCCGCCACGACGCCAAGGGCTTCGAGGAGAACGACACGGGTGCGGCCTCGACAGCAGCACGTTCTTCGACGAGGAGAACGATTGGTGCCAGGAGCGCGACAAGAGACAATGCCGCGACTTGCCGGTAACACCGCTTCAAACCCGAGCCCGCCGATCGTTGGTCCCGCACGTTCCGGCCGGAAGGCCTGCGTTCAAACAATCGCCACCGAATCTACCGCATCGTCGAGCCTCAGATCGCGCTGAAGCGGGTCGGACCGGGCAGAATGTCGGCGATGGAGTACTGGACGCCCCACAAGCTCGCTTCGCCACACAAGGGTCAGCTCGACCTGAAGATGGGCGATCGCGTCAGGAGCACGGCCGAGATCCACGACGTGCCGGTCGGCACCGAGGGCAAGGTCATTCTCGCCAACGGCTTCAACTGGCAGCGCTACCGGGTGCTGTTCGCCAACGGCATCGAGGTCGGCGACCTCGACCACCGCAATCTCGAGCCCACGGGCAAGACCGCCAAACGCCTGGCCAAAGCCGCCGCCAAGAAGTAGTCGTCAGATGCCGCGCTGTACGGCGACGCGACCCGCTTGTTCCGCTTGCAGCAGCGCGGCGTAGTCACGTTCGGTCTGGTCGGCGTACCGCTCGGCATATTCGGCGATGGCGCGGTCGAACACGTCTTTGGCCCCGAGGTACGAAGCGATCGCAATTCGGTCGCCCGAGCGAGCGTGAGCGCGAGCGAGGGTGCGCCCACAGACTTCGCCGTACAGGCCGAGCACGGCGGGGTTCATGTTCTCCACGACCGCCGAACCCTTCCAATCGCGCAGCTGACGCACGTAGAAGTCACGGTCCACACCGTCGATGCCGACGAAGTTCTGCCATCCGAGAAAGATGTCGCTCGCAGCCTGCATCAGGTGCTGGCCGTGGACCACACGCTCGCCGTGTGACGGGATTCGGCTCGCACCGACGAACTCTTCGAGCACCGACGGGTTGGCCTCCTTCGCCTGCAGGAACAACGGATCGGCATCATCGCGTCCCATCAGCAGCAGGATCCACGCCCTGGTGCCGACGCTGCCGACACCGACCACCTTGCGCGCCGCATGGACCAGTTGGTAGTTCTCCAACAGATGCCGCCGATCGCTCTGAAGGGTGCTGCGATAGCCGCGCACGAGGACGCCCAGTGACTCCATGAGTTCCTCGTGATCCGCTCCCGTGACGAGTTCTTCGACCGGTTGGACGAGTGGCGGATCACTGATGATCCGGCGCTGGCCGTTGACGATCGTCGTGAGCTTTTCCAGCGCATGGCCGTTGTCACGCGTGCGTGCCTTCGCGATGCCCGCCTCCGCACGCTTGCGGGCTGTGGCATCGACATCGCGCGAGAGATGCCCGATGACCTCGTCGATGTCGACATGGGCGTACCAGACGGCGAGATTCGACATCGCGGCGAACTGGATCATGGCGTCCCGGTACCCGCCGACGGTGGCGAGCATGATCGCCTTTCGCTCCTTGGGGGAGAAGTTGTTGTCGCGGCCGGCGATCGCGACGCTCGCAGCGAGACGCTTGACATCCCACTCCCACGGGCCCGGAATCGTCTCGTCGAAGTCATTGAGACCGAACATGAGGTGACGCTCCGGCGAGGCGAAGGCGCCGAAGTTCATGAGGTGCGCGTCGCCGCACAGCTGGACCGTGAAACCCGACGTCGGGCTGGATGCCAGATCCGCCGCCATGACCAGTGCTGCTCCGCGGAGGAAGGTGAACGGCGACACCAGCATCCGGCCGTAACGGATCGGCACCAGCTCCGGTATCCGGCCGACCGCCTGCATCTCGAGCAGGTCGACGGGGTCGCGTCGGTACGGGCCCGGGGAGTACTCGGCGTGACTCGATCGCGGGACTTCGGCCCGTGCCGCCTTCCCACGCGCCACGCGCTCTGCGACCGTGAGGTGCGGGACCGACTTGCCGGGTGCCGCGTGCACGGTTGGGACCGCATTTCCCGGTACGGGTGCTCTGTCGGGCGGGGGCGGTGGGGCGAAACCGGTCACGTCGTCATCCTAAGTGGGCGGGCTCTGCAGGCCCGCTCCGCTACGCGGGGGCGGGCGAAGGTGCGGACTCGGTCGTGCGGCGGGCGGTGGCCTTGCCGAGATCCCAGAGCACGAAGAGCGCAACCGCGGGCGCGAGCGCGAGGGACCACTGGGTCAGATTCAACTGAACGGTGCCGAGCAGCGTGCGCAAGACGTCCATCTGGGTGATGAGCACGGCGAGCAGCAGCTCGATGAGGGCGGCGATGTTGAGGTGACGGTTGTCGAACGACTCGGTCGTGATCGCCGTGCCGGTCACGCTTCGGGCCTGGAACACCGCCGCGATGAGCATCAAGGAGAAGGTCGTCACCCCCATCGATGTGCCGATGAGCACGTTGTCGTAGTGCTCGGTGCCGTAGCTGATGAGTGCGAGCGTGCACGCAGCCATGAACAGTCCGACGAGACCGGCCGTGGTCACCAGTCCTCTCGTCATGATCGACTCGTCGCGGGAGCGCGGCTTGAGCCTCATCAGCCCCGGTGCCTCTTCGTCCATTCCGAGCCACACCCCGAGTGGTGCGTTGACGAAGAAGTTGATGTAGAGGATCTGCCTCGGGGAGAACGGTTGTCCGGCGGCGATGTTCAACACGCTGGCACCGAGGAACGTCAGGATGTACGCCACGAGTTCGACGATGACGAAGCGGATGAACTTGTTGAGGTTGTCGTACACCTTCCGGCCGCCTCTGACGGCAACGACGATCGTGGCGTAGTTGTCGTCGGAGAGGATCATGCGGCTGGCGTTCTTCGCCACCTGGGTGCCGGTTCCCATGGCGATGCCGATGTCTGCCGACTTGATCGCCGGAGCGTCGTTCACGCCATCGCCGGCCATCGCCACCACGTCGCCCTTCTTCCTGAGTGTCTCGACGAGCAAGACCTTGTGTTCGGGCGCGACGCGACCGACCACCCCGATGTCGTCGATGCGGGCCAGCCGCTCCTCATCGCTGAGCGCCGCAAAATCGGCGCCGAGCATCGCCGTGCCGGGGATTCCGAGCTGGGTGGCGATCGCGGCGCCGGTGATCACGTCGTCGCCGGTGACCATCCGGACTCGGATGCCGGCGTTCTGCGCGTCGTGAACGGCCTTCATCGAGGCATCGCGTGGGGGATCGACCATGGCAACGATGGATGCCATCTCGAGGTCCGTCACGTAGCCGAGCAGATCACCGTCCGCGTCGAACGTTGCCGGGTCGAGATCGCGGACGGCAGCGGCCATCACCCGGTAGCCCTCACCCTCCATTCGAGTGACGGCACCGTCGGCGCGCTGTTTCAGCGCATCGTCCCAGGGCACAGATGCGCCACCCACCAACGTGCTCGCCGCCCGGTCGAGCACGGCGGGAGCGGCTCCCTTCACGAAGCACCGGACGATCTTCGTGCCGGACGCATCGGTCGCGGCGTTGAACGTCGCCATCAACTTGTACGTCGGGTCGAAAGGCAGCGTTGCCAGCCGGGGTAGTGCCTCGCGGCTGGCGTCGATGTCCAGCCCAGCCTTGTTCGCCAATACCAACAGGGCTCCCTCGGTCGGGTCGCCGACCACGGTGCCGTTCACGAGCTTGGCGTCGCTGGCCATGACGTACGGCAGGATCGCGCCGTCGGTCGAGGGGGCCGTCCCGGCCGCGTGATGGACCTTGCCCTCGAGGCCGTAGCCGATCCCGGAGATCGTGTACCGATTCTCTGCGTCGACCAGCTCGACGGCGGTCATCTGGTTCATCGTCAACGTCCCGGTCTTGTCCGAGTTGATCGCGGAGGTGGACCCGAGCGTCTCCACCGAGCCGAGATCCTTGACGATGGCGTTCTGACCGGCGAGTTCCTTCGCCCCACCCGACAGGATCACTTGCAGGACGGTGGGCAACGCCGTCGGAATCGCTGCGATCGCCAACGCGATCGCCGTGATGAACAGCGTGTCTGCCGCCTCGTCTCTCGACAGACCCAAGGCGAACATGATGATCATCGTCACCAGCGCTGCGGCCCCGATCCACAGCGTCAACGTGTTCAACTGCATGGTCAGCGGCGTCTGCTTCTTGGTCGACGACGCCAACATGCCTGCGATCTTGCCGACCTGGGCATCGGCGCCTCGCGCCGTGACGATCATGGTGCCGCTGCCGTGGGTGACCGGCGTGTTCATGAACGCCATGTTCCGCTGATCCCCGGCGCCGACCTCTGCGTCGGCGAGAGGGTCGGCCTGCTTCGACGCCGGTGTGCTCTCTCCGGTGAGGGCGGACTCGTCGATGCTCAACGAGCTCGCCTGGATGATCCGACCATCGGCAGCGATGTTGTCGCCCGCCGTGATCAGCACGACGTCGCCAATAACGACCTCTTCGAGCGGTATCGCCGACTCGACCCCGCCCCGACGCACTCGAGCGGTCTGCTTCGTCAACGACTTCAGGGCATTCATGGCGCTCTCGGCCTTGCCCTCCTGCCGCAAACCGACCACAGCGTTGAGGACGGTCAACAGGATCAGTACCGCACCGGTGCTCCACTCTCCGATCGCCAGCGACAGCACCGCAGCGATGAGCAGGATGATCTGCATGTACGCCTTGTACTGCTCGAGGAACCGCTGCCACCCCGGCGCGGTTCGTTCCGCGGGAAGTCCGTTGGGTCCATCGCGTTGCAGCAACTCGGCCGCCTTCGATGCGCTGAGGCCAGCGGACGGATCGACATCGAGTCGCTCCGCCACCTCGTCAGCGCTGAGCGCGTACCACCGGACAGTCCCAGCCGTCGTCGTTGCGGTCATCGCCATACCTGCTCTCAGAACTTCTCGGGGACCAGATGCAGCGGCAGATCGGGTTCGACATACCCGTCGTCGCTCGGCGTCGCTGGAAACTTGACGTCAGCGCGCGCGACCGGTTCGTACGGAATCCGTTCGAGCAGGTGCGAGATGATGTTCAGGCGGCCACGCTTCTTGTCGTCGTTGTGCGCGACGAACCACGGTGCCCATGAGGTGTCGGTAGCGGCGAGCATTCGGTCACGGGCCCGGCAGTAGTCGTAGCGGCGGCTGTAGGACTTCAGGTCGGTCGGTGAAAGCTTCCAGATCTTGCGCGGGTCGTCGATCCGATCCTCCAGGCGGCGAGCCTGCTCAGCGACACTGACGTTGAGCCAGTACTTGATCAGGATGATCCCCGAGTCGACCATCGCCTTCTCGACCGCGGGCGCCATCTCCAGGAACCTCGCAGTCTGCTCGGGCGTGCAGTACCCGAGCACCAACTCGACGCCGGCACGGTTGTACCAACTCCGGTCGAAGATCACGACTTCGCCGGCCGCAGGGAAATGCTCGATGTAGCGCTGGATGTACATCTGCGACTTCTCGCGCTCGGTCGGGACCGGCAAGGCCACGTGCTTGAACACTCGCGGGCTCGTCCGCTCCGTGATCCGCCGGATCGTGCCGCCCTTGCCGGCCGAGTCGAGGCCCTCGAACACGATGCACACCTTGGCACCTGTTGCCTTGACCCACTCCTGCATCGCGACCAACTCCCCTTGCAGGATCCGCATCTCGGCTTCGTACGCCTTGCGCTTCATCTTCGGCGACGGGCCCCTGACCGCAACTCCTCCGGGCAGATCCAAGGTCGACCCGGGCGCGTCGACCGATCGCTCGTCGGTGGTCGCGGGCTTCGACTTCTTGGCCTTCTTCTGGTTCTTGCCCATCGTTCCGTCCTCCGTTCAAAGTGGTCATGAAACCGACAGGCAGATGTGAGCGTCCGGACCACGGTCGATCGGAAGCGTCGGAGCAGCCGCAACACGAACTGCATGAGCCGGTGCTTCGTGACGCCGTCCGTGCGGCGTGTCGGGTGGGTGGGATTCCACCTGTGCGTCCAGCAGCGCCCGTTCGGTGGCGTGGTCGATCACCGTTGCCATTCATCCATCGTCGTCCGGGCAATCGAACGCGATGTAGGGGCGAAGGTCCTGAACGCAGATCGCCAGAGTATGCGGTGGACGAGATGTGGTCGGGATGGGGAGATTCGAACTCCCGGCCTCCTGCTCCCAAAGCAGGCGCGCTAACCAAGCTGCGCTACATCCCGGACAACCGGGGAGCCTACTGACGAGCCGGGCCGGACCGGCTCGTGATTCGATGGCTCCCGGTCACAGAGCGATCGCTCCCCCGGTGTCCGGGCCTGGGCTCGGCCAGCGGCGAGCGGCGACCTCGAGGCCTCCGGCCGCGAACGCCTGGGCCAACTGACGAGTGTGCAGGTCGGCACGCCGGTCGGTCGGGTCGAGGTTCGTGATCACCTCGACGACATCGAGGTACGCACGCCGATAGAGCGCGTCGTGACCGTGCTCGACCCCGGCCAATGCGTGCGCGAGCTCGTGCGCCGCCGTCGCGATGGTGGCCTGCGCCCGCGAGATGCGGATGGTCATCGGAACCGACTTGCTGGCTGCGATCGGCCCGTGGGTTCCCGACGATCCTGCATCACGCCGAGCGGCCTCGACGCGAACCGGCGGGCCCGGCCACCACCGATCGGCGACGAGTCGACCGATCAGCCGAGCGATTGCATCAACCGTGGTCACCTCTTCCAGGTCGGTGCCGTCGAACGCCGCCACCTCGCAGGCGTACACCGCGGTGCGTCCGACATCGCCCTGGAGGTGGGTCATCGACCGAGCGCTGGCCGTTCGGTGATCCGTGCTCGCCCGACATCAGCCCGTTCGGCTGCGGCCACCCCGGCGTGCCAACCCGTCGCCTGCGCCGGCGTGGTCGCAGCCGCTGAGCGGACGCGACCGAATTCGGCGCGGACGAAGGCGTCGACGTGTTCCGAACGAGCCCGAAGCGCGAGGGCGGTCGACTCGACCGTCGCAGCGGCTCGGCCCAGGCCCGCCTCCTTCTCGGTGGAATCCAGGAGCGCGCCGATGCGGCTCGCGAAGCCCATGAGGAACGACCGTCGGAAGCGTTGAGTCGCGGCCCCCGTGCCACGCGAGATCCCAGCCATCTGTGACGCTGCTTGCTGGTGGAGCGAGTGATACAGCAGCTCGACGACGTCGACGTCTGACGCATACCCGGCGAGATACGCGACCATTCCCGCCGGCGTCGTACGAAACACGACGCGAACATCATGGTGATCGCCGATCGTGGTGAGGAGCGCGAGTCGGGCACGCACGTATGCCCCGCGCCCGAGTGCCATCTCCTGCAGCTCGACCCGGTCGTCGGCGCTGGCGGCGGCCAGCCGAGTCGGGTCGATCCGATGTCGTGCGACGAGCTCTGCCGCCTTGCGGGAGAACGCGTCGGCCTCGTGCACGTTCGACGTCGCATTCGCCTTGTCGAACAGCTTCCGCACCCGATCGAGCACGGCCCGGTCGTCCTGAACGGCATGGTGTGGTGAAGGTGAAGATGTCATGTGATTAACGTGGGAGACAATACGACGAACTAGGGAACGAGATACCCTGATCACATGCACGCCTTAGCAGACCAACGACGGTCCAAGCCGGCGAACGAAGCATTCACCGGGTCCACTGACGGGCGATCGCTCCGTCGCGCACGCAACCGAGATTCTGTCATCGAAGCGCTCCTCGCACTCGTGCGCGAAGGCAACATGGATCCGGGGGGAGCGGAGATTGCCGAACGCGCCGGCGTGTCGCACCGTTCGGTCTTCCGCTACTTCGACGACCTCGGTGATCTCATCCGCACTGCGATCGACACCGAACTTGGCCGCGCCTACACCTTGGGCGAAATCCCCGATCCCGGCGCAGGCACCTTCGACCATCGGCTCGAGGTGCTCGTCGACACCCGTCTGCGCGTGTTCCAGTTCACCCACGGAATCATCTCGCTCGGGCGGGTTCGTGCGTTCAACCTCCCGGAGATCAACAAGCAGTTCAGTGGGATCGCCGCGTGCTATCGCGAGCAGCTGTCCACGCATCTGGCCCCGGAACTCGCCGTGGTGAGCGACAACGATCGCGACCTCCTCCTCGACACGGTGCAGAGCATCGTGTGCTGGGATGCCTACGACTGGCACAAGCGTGTGCTGGGCCACGACGACGACCGCATCCGGGCCGCCTGGATGCTCGGCCTGGACGCTCTGCTCGCTCGGTGACGGCCTGCGGGCTGTACTTCTGAGGTCGACAGGACATCTTCCGCAGTCGACCGCTATCGTGTCCCCGCCTTTGCGGACGTAGTTCAAAGGCTAGAACCTCAGCCTTCCAAGCTGATGATGCGGGTTCGATTCCCGTCGTCCGCTCCAATCGTTTCCCCAGCTCAGAGACTATGTTCTGTCCTGGGATTCGTAACGTCGAGCGGTCTCGGTGGCCCTTCGTGCCTGGGCGTGCCTTGACATGCCTTGACATGCCTTGACATGCCTTGACATGCCTTGACATGCCTTGACATGCCTGGGCGTGCCTACAAGCAGGCGCCGAGCACGAGGAGACGCTCATGGTTCGAGCCCGTTCGTTCGGAAGCACCCGCAAGCTGGCGAGTGGCCGCTTCCAAGCCCGCTACTGGCACCTCGGCAACCAGATCGCTGCCGAGCACACCTTCGTCGACAAGGCCGACGCACGACGTTGGCTCGCCAGGGTCGAGGCCGACCTCGTGCGCGGTATCTGGGTCGATCCCGACGACCATGAACGTTCACCCGTGATCGTGGCGGTGGTGGAGATCAGGCACGTGGGGGTGGTCGTGTGACAACTCTTGATGCTCGTGGGGGTGGGCGTGGCGGCCGGCGACGGCGTGGTCGTGGGTGTGGTGGTGGTGACCGTCGTGGTGGTCGTGTTCGTGGTCATGGCTGACCGGGTGGTGATGATGCGTGTGGTCGTGGCCCGATCGGAACGACACCGCGACGCCGGTCGCGGCGAGCAAGACGGCCACCCCTTGGATGCTGGTGAACGGGTCGTCGAGGATTGTCCAGGCGATGGTGGCACCGATGAAGGGCGCGGTAGAGAAGATGACCTGCCCCCGGGCAGCGCCGAGGTCCCGGGCGCCCTTGACCCACAGCGTGATCGACAGCCCGTAGCCAGCGGCACCGATCGCCAGGGCTGCGACGATGTCACGCACGCCGGTGGTCTCGCCGATGCCCGCGACGGCGAGGCCGATCGCCAGGTTGGCGCCGCCGGCGATGACCCCCTTGAGTGCGACGACTTGTTCCGGTCGGAGGTGCTCGATCGTTGCGGTGACGCCGTTGTCGAGTCCCCAGCAGGCGCACGCTGCGATGATGAGAAGGGCGCCGACGTCGACCGACGCACCCGGTGTCCAGGTGAGGATGACACCGGCAAGGGTGACGAGCCCGGCGCTGAGGAGTAGACGCGTTCCGAGGTGCTCGCGGAACAGGATCGCAGCCAGGACGATGGTGGCGGCGAGTTCGGCGTTGAGCAGGATCGAGGCCGTCGCCGCGTCGGTGCGGGCGAGCCCCGCGACGAGGAGCACGGGCCCGAGCGCTCCGCCAGCGACGACTGCGACCATGGCCGGTCGCCATTCGGCCTTGAGCGCGGGGCGGGTCGGAGGTCGGTTGGCCACCACGGGGAGTACGGCGAGAGCCGCGCCGAGGTACAGCAGACCGGCGAGGGTGAACGAAGGGACGGACCCGGCGAGTTCGGACGCTGCTGGCGCACTAGCGCCGAACAGCACGGCTGCGAGCAGACAGCGAACGACGCCCCGGCGATTCACGACCCACAGTGTGCCTGCCGCTTCCCTGCCTGTCACCACGACCCGACGGTGAGCGCTGGCGGCAGCGACGCCGCTCCACGATCATCGTGGCCGCCTACCCAAGGTCTCTGGGCCTGTGGTTCGCAATAGTTCAGCTGACACTGTACTATTGCTGTTGTGACGATCGTGGAAGCCACGGAGCTCGACGTTCTCGCTCGCGTCGGGATGGCGTTGGCTGATGACTCGCGTCGACGGTTGCTGGTCGCGTTGATCGACGGGCCGCGTTACCCATCGGAACTGGCCGACGATCTCTCATTGGGTCGTGCGAACGTGTCGAATCACTTGAGCTGTTTGCGCGGTTGCGGAATGGTGTCAGCGCATCCCGAGGGGCGACGTGTCCGTTACGAGCTGGCCGACCGGCGCCTCGCCCGCGTGCTGCGCGACCTGCTCGAGCTCCGACTCGTGACCGATCCCAGCGTGTGCCCGAACGCCGTGCACGACGGATGTTGCTGATGTCGGCGACACCCACATCAGCATCGTCACCGCCGCTGGTCGCTGCAGGCTGCAGCAGCGACAATTGCTGCGCTGCCGCAACAGCCGCGGCCGACCCGACGATGGATC